>NZ_CP072309.1:1816779-2168919 GCF_017726655.1 Agrobacterium tumefaciens | reverse complement strand
GGTCTCCAGCAGCAGGGTGTCGGCCATCGTCAGTCCTGCAGCGACGGCCATCAGCGAATAGGCTTTTTCTTCCGCACCGATCTCCCGCGGATCATCGGAACTCGGCGCCTTGACCATCCACCTTTCGAACCCCGGGTCCAACGGTTGGCCATAATCCAGAACGCATCTGTTTTCCGCTTGGTTGAAGCAGATCATAATCTTCGGCCGTGCGCCCGCGGATCCGCCCTGCGCACCCTGCAAGCTATCAATGTCAGCCACGTCCATTTCAGCCTGCACCAACTCGACCTGATCAGCGAACCAGTCGAGATCAGTGACGGCCTGAGGCTGCTGGTTGTCTGGTAATTCAGGAACATACGAGAGCGCGCCCATTCCTGTTCTGCCGACTGCAGACAAACGGTCGATCGGAGTAAGCCGGGTATAGTCGATACCCGCCCGCTGAAGACGGCGGTCCAGCAACAAACGACCCCACCCATCCGGCAGGCTGTCGTTGAACAGCCCGTGAAGCCCGTCGAACGGATCGCGAGGCGCCGCAATCAACCCACTGGTCGCCATCATATGGAATGGAGAAATCAAAAGGGGCGCTGTCAGAAACTCCGCCGCGTACTCGAAGTAAGCCCTCCGTTCCCTGCCGCTCCAGGCAAGCGTCCCGAGCTTTTTCTCATTCCCTTCGAGCTCAAGATAAACGCTCATCTTCTGGATTGACGTGAACTTCATTTACGGCGCACACGCTGCTTGAGAGGACGATCAATGACATCATCGATATTCTGTGGCGGCAGGCCTGGAAACAGCCGTTCGAATTCCGCTTCCGCCTCAAGAGCAAAGGCAATTTTTACCAGACTTTCGAGGGAAATTTTGCCGGTTTCTTCAAATAGCCTCAGCGATCCGTAGGAGACATTCGATCTCGCAGCCAATTCGCGCTGGGTCAATCCTTGCTGGATCCGTCGCCGCTTCATTCTGTCCGCCAGGTCTCGGATAACCTCCACAGGAGAAGAAATTTTAAATGCTAACATATTATCATTCAAGCGCAAATTAGACATATTAATGCCAATATAATAGCACTTAATTCAAATATCAACTCATATGTGTGCTCAGAAAACTCGGCTTTAAGACTCGTTGCGAATTGCAAGACTGCATCATCGTGGCCGTTTTCCACCATCGGTAAGCCGTTATAGGAACCCGACTTCTCCTTAAAACCGCCTTGCTGCCCGTCGTGCGTTATATGAATTCGCCGCAAATGACCTGCCGTCGTCTTTCAGAAAAATGCTGGCGTCTGCGAAAGCCTCACAATGGAACAGTCCTTCCGTCGCGGTCGAGATAATGAAGCCCTTTGGCTTGCCACGCTGCGCCTGAAGCGTGCTGACGATCTACGCAACCGTCTCTTCCATGCCAAAAGGCGCATGCGGGCCACCAAGGTTCATTGACGCCTCATTTGTCGTTACGCTTGCTCTCAGCAGCCGCTGAGATTAGACCTTTACCAAACCATTGCAATGTCTCCGACCGGCCCAAAGCAGACAGTGTCAACAATCGCTCTCCGGGCTCATTTTGCTGATTTGCCAAGTCGACAGCCGATCCGCAGACAGATGAAGATTGCTCCGTTGATCCGGGGCCTCGATCTCCATCGCTGTGATTTCGACGGTCGCCAGATCAGCGACGCTTGACCCTGACGTAACGTCATAGTTTAGTTTCCATGTCGAACTAACCGATGCGGCGCATCGCCGCCAAACGACGAGGCTCGACATGACGACTTCAAGCGCCCTTGCGATCTCAAGCCTCTTTGGCACGCCCGCATTCCTGAAGGCGCAAATCTCTCCGGAAGGCAAGAACGTCGCCTATCTCGCACCGTGGAAGGACCGATTGAATATCTGGGTCCGCACCCTTGGACCGGAGCGAAGCGGTGAAACCGTAAGGCTGACGGCGGACTCTATGCGCAACATCGACGGTTTCTGTTGGACGATCGACTCCAAGAGCATTCTTTTCGTCCAGGACACCGACGGCGACGAGAATTGGCACCTTCATCGAACGGAGGCCTCGGGCCGGGGCTCTAAGTCCATCGACCTGACTCCATATCCCGGGATGCGCGTCATTAGCCTGGAGCTTGCATTGGACCGCCCTAAGGTCGCTTTGGTCCAGATGAACTACAGAAGCCCGGATTTGATTGACCTCTATGAGATCGACATCTCCACCGGGGCACTGACAATGATCGCGGAAAGCCCCGGTCGGTTCGTTCACTGGATCGCCGTCCCCGGCAACACGCTGCACGCCTTCGTCATCAACACGGATGGAGATCACGAGTTGGCGCGCTATGAGGACGGTAGCTTCGCCCCTGTCGCTACGTTCAAAGGTCGGGATTACCCTCTAGGTCCTTTGCCTGCCCGTGCGACACCGGACGGCAAGGGTGTGATCGTTGGATCGAATACTGGCACTGACCGGACCCGACTTGCGCGCATCGACCTGGAATCCGGCGTGGAGACAGAGATCGACAGCCATCCGCAGTACAGCTTGGATACGCCGCGCCCCGAGGCTGACCCGAGATATCCGTCGAGCCTCATCATGAACTCCGTAACGGGAGAACTGCTTGGGGTTCGGTATCTCGGCGAGAGGCAGGTGATCAATGCATTGACCCCGGGGTTCGCGGCGATCCTGGCCGAGATCAGTCTGCTGTCACACGGCGACATCGGTTACCTGTCCTGTGATGCGAGTGGTACGCGCTGGGTGGTCGATTTCACCGACGACCGCCATCCCGGAACGACCTGGGTTTATGATCACACGACAGGCGCGGCTCGCTTACTCGGCCAGCGGTACCCCGATATCGATCACTCCGCGTTCGCCGAGGTCCGCCCGATAACCATCCAATCGCGTAACGGCCTAGAACTTTATTGCCATGTGACGTTGCCCGTAGGCGTCGAGGCGCGGAGGCTACCGACAGTCGTCCTGGTCCATGGCGGCCCCTGGTACCGTGACGCATGTGTCTACGACCCGGAAGTGCAGTTTCTCGCCAGTCGCGGATACGCAGTGTTGCAAGTGAACTTTCGCGGCTCGACCGGATACGGCAAGGCATTCATGCAGGCGGCGATCGGCGAGTTCGCGGGGCGCATGCACGACGATCTGATCGACGGGCTGGACTGGCTGATCGCCGAGGGCGCTGCAGACCCGAAGCCCGTAGCGATCTACGGATGTTCCTACGGCGGTTACGCGGCGCTTGTCGGCGCGAGCTTTACGCCTGATCGTTTCGCGGCTGCGATCGACTATTCCGGCATGGCCGACCTGCGTTCGCTTGTCGAAGACGCCGTGCCGTTTGTTCGACCGACACTGGTCAACAACTATCTGGCCTATATGGGCGACCCGACGGACCCCGAGCAGAACAGGGACATGCTCGCCCGCTCGCCGATGAGCCGCATCGACCGCATTCGTAAACCGCTGCTCGTCATACACGGCGCGAACGATGTCCGTGTCGCGAGGGCACAGGCCGATGCGGTCGTCGAAGCCGTTCGGAGAAACGGGGTGGAGGTCGAATATCTATTAAACGAGCGCGAGGGCCACTGGTTTATCAACCAGGACAGCAACATCGAACTTTACCAGACCATCGAGAAATTCCTCGCCCGTCACCTGGGAACACACCATGCGGAGTAATGACATCGCCAGGATCGCGGGGGTCAGCGTGCGGACCCTCAGGCACTATCACCAGATCGGCATTCTCAAGGAGCCTGTGCGGCAGCCGAACGGCTACAGGAGCTATGATGTCCAGCACCTGATCCGTTTGCTGAGGATCGGACAGTTGGCAAACCTTGGGATACGTCTCTCAGACATACCGGCGGTCCTCAACCGGGACGGCGAAATCGAGACCTCGACACTGGACGACCTCGATCGGACGCTGGCAGAGCAGATCGCGGTGCTGGAGCGCCAGCGTCAGACTATCGCCTCTTTACGTGAGAGGCGGACAACGCTGGACCTGCCACAGGAGATGAGTGCCGCCCTCATCGCCCTCGAAGACGGCCGGGATGCAAAGGCTACGAAGGCCGGACGAGAGCAGGCCGTTCTCTTCGGACATGTTTTCGGAGACGCAGAGCGAAGCGAGATATCCGGTCTGTATGATCAGCTCGCAACGACAGAGCTTTCCGGGGTCGCCAGTGAACTTGGCCAGCGGTTCGACACGCTGGGTCCGGGTAGTACCGACGAACAAATCGCCGGCCTAGCCAAGTCCTATGTGGAACGGCTTGGACCGTGGCTCAGGGATTTCGAGAAAGTCATACGGGGAGCCAGCCGTCCGGATGCCGGGTCGCTCATTTCCGAGCATGCCATCGTCGCCTCCAATTCCCAGCAGCGTCAGATGATGGTGCTTGTGACGATGGCGCTGAGAAATGCTCCGGCGAACAAAAAGAAAGGAGACGGTGAATGACTCTGTTTCCGACAGGTCTTGCGGTCCTCGAGTACGAGCTGATGGCCGAGCAGGCCAGTGCCCTCGGTCATTCCGGTCGAGCTGCGGAAGCAGCACTCGCGAAGCTGGCCGAACGTGAGGGCCAGGGTACGGAAACGGAGATCGAGCGGCTCGTGGATAACGCGGCCGAGTGCGTGTGGTCGCTGTTCATCCAGCGGGAGGTCTGCGGGATGTCCAACGGTAGGGATGTCATCGAGCAATATGGCATACCCGGTAAAGTCCTCGCCCGCCTGGGTGCTGCCCCGCGTCACGAAGGACCGCTCAAGATGGGATGAGGACGAGCAGAATCCACTCCATCTGTGTCCGGAGCAGTGAGGGCTGGGACATCTACGGATACAGATGGACGTCTTACATTTTCAAAGCCGGTGAGTACGTCTGCTTTCGGCGCTTCAGGGCCATGACGGCCGTCGGCCCATTCCGGGCACCGATCTTGCGCTGGGTCAGTGTAGGCTACTTTCGGTAAACCTGATATTGAAGCAGGTCAGCACGTCAAAACGGCTCAATTTCATGGAGATATGGCACACTTATGCTGAAACGACGTGATTTCGTGGCCGGGGGAGGTATTTTCGCAACTCTCGGATGGTCGCGGATGGCTATTGCATCACGCTACCCTGCGCCTGGAGATATCTCGGGTGCGCCGTTCCGTGATCCTAATCTAAAGCTTGCGATCCTATCCAGCCTCATTGACAAACAACTGATCGATCTCGGGACTCCACAACAGCTTGCCGAGCATGTTCTTGGGCGGCCCGTCGATCTTGAGAACGAAGGCTACAAGCCCATTCCCGCAGTTCGAGCCTACCTGGATCGCTACCCTCTCTCGACCGACCTTTTGAATGAGATCGACGAGCTTGTTCTGGATGGAGGCAGTTCCATCTATCGATATGTCTGGTTCTTCTGGGATGGAGAGGACGATATCTTTGACATCAACAGCCTTGCCGGGATCAAGCACTGCCCGAACATCAAGAGTCTTGATCTAACGTCGATGATCGGGACTGTGGACCTTCGTGACCTCCTGCCGCCATTCAAGATCGAGACCATCGATGCAGGGATTGCGTTAGAGAACATCCCGGCTCTGCTCGACATGCCCAGTCTACGAAGCGTCCGTGTCCTCGACGACCAGCTTTACGCAGATGTCACGACGCCGGGGCATCCCAATCGACAGGTGATGGAAGCGTTGAAGGCCAGGGGAGTCTCTGTCTGGGTCCATTGGGTGTCCAGTTACGATGAGAACCGCGCCGCATACCAATAACTGTGATCGTGGGTGCGCTTTCGAAAATTGACGCCTAAGGACGATTGGCACGGCGGTTATTTGACCACACCATCGAGATAGAGGTCTTCAACTCGTTGCAGCGGCGTGAAAGTGAAGTCGTCTTTTTTGAGAAAGCGGTCGAACCAGCCCAAAAGATCCTCTTGGGTCGCAGAGTTGCGGTATCCGATCAGCTTGACGGTCAGGGGAGCACTGAAGGCTGTATCAAAGGCAGTGTCGAACTGAGAGGTGCCAGAAAGCTGAACCGAAAACGTGCCACCACCGTCGTGACGAATGGAGATTGCCACAAGGGCGAAGAATTCATCGCTGTAGGTGGTGATAAGGGTAAGCGCTGTTTGCCGGGCACCTTGACCACGACACGTTTTGCCGTTTCGAACGACTTCTGCTGCCAGGCATATGGCAACAATGCGTCAATTGCAGCGATCAGTGAGCTTATTCGACGATCAGAAAAATTTGCCCAATTTTGATCCTGGGCCTTAACACCGGCTTTATCTCAACGAGGTTCTCTGCGCCGCGAAAAATATCGAATTTTCGTTCGCTCTGGAAAGTGACCTTCGACAGACCCGATGTGAACGAGCACCCCTTTGGGCACTGAATAGTCAAATCTGCCGATTCGACTGTCCCCCGGCGACGCCAGTTAACATTCACTTTGACGCCTGATCCTAAAGCAGAAATGATCTCGCACCTTTTATCGACCCGGCAATGGGCTTCACCGACGATGGGCTCTGCCAGTCCATCCAACATGACAGCGACTTGGATACGCCGCTCATCGGATGCAGCAATTTGAGCGGAAGCGCTAGTCGTTGACTGGGCAACGCACGCCATTGCCCAAAAAACGAAAATATACGACTTTAAGTATGTGGCCATCGCTCCGGCTCCGCCCGCTATCATCGCACAATAGGAGCTGCACATTGTGACCCAATGACGGCTAAGTGCCGACTGAGGTCTTCGGAGCGTATGACTGATCCCTGCAGCCCCATGGCAGCAACTCATCAATACGGCTCTGCTTGTGGCCGTTGACGATGGCGGTGAGCGTGTCGGTCAGATAAGCCAGCGGATCAAGGGCATTGAGCTTGCAGGTCTCGATGAGCGAGGCGATGGTCGCCCCCGATGCGTTCATTGGGCCGAGCTCATGAACCAATCACGCGCACCGGCCGAGGCGGAAAAGCGGCATTGTCCATCAACTGCATTTCATGCGCCTGCGCCAGGATCGCCATATGCGGCAACGCGTCGTAGATCGCGAGACTTTCCAGGGCTCTGTCGCCGCCAAGCGCCAAAATCGGTTGGAAACCATAGACCTGCCCAACGTCGAGCTTTCCCAGCTTGGCACATGCCGGTTTGAACAGCTTTTTTACCCTTGCATCATATTCATCGAGGGTAGGATCGTCGATCATCATCAATTGGCTGGTGACGGCCACATCGGGATCGAAGGTCTTGCCGCTCACAAGAGCAGGGCACGACGCCTGGCTGTTCACGAGGTTGATGACGACGTCCTGATACACTTCATTCCATGCGACGATCGTTCCAAACGCGCCAAAGCCGAGGGCATGCGTCTGTTCGGGTCTGATCTCGTTATCGCCATCGAAAACAACCTTCATGATCGAAGCAAATCGAGCGGGATCGCAAAACTGAAAATATCCATCCAATACGATCCCGGTGCCGTAATGCTCCCAAAACTCGATCACAGCGTCTGGGACTTGGCCTCTATAGCGCTCAATGTCGACCGGTTCTCCGCCATTGGGAACACCGAAGTCTTCCACGATCGAAGCAAGTCTGGCCTGATATTCGTTCATATGGCGATTCCATCACTCCCTTCGAAGAGCAGCAATAAATCAGAACGACCGTGATTTGGGAATCCTAAGAGTGCACGCTTCCTATATGTCGCCATTGCCGCATCACCGCTGTTGCCCCACTGCGGTCATTACTTCGTCCATCAATCCTTTTCGAGGTTTTCAAGCCCAGTCAGGGAAAGAAAAAAATCTCTAAGGCTATCGGCCAACCTTATGATCCCCTTGGAGTTATTACCCGTCTCAAAGGGATCGGTGGCGCGCTGCCAGAAGTAGACAGCATTGTTTTCAGAATTGATCCCGTCGGCAAGAAGATAAGAATGCCCTGAATCGGCAGAACCAAAAAAAACCATCGGCAGCGTAAATTGGTCCTCCCAGACGGACTGAGAAATAAAGGTTTCATGGCGCTCCACGATGATATCGAAAGTCGATATGAGAACTTGAACGTCGTGCACGACCCGACCACCGTCACGGTCCTCGACAAGAAAGTAGTCGTTATATTCCGTCCCGGATTGACCATATCGTCTCAGCACATCCGCCAATTGGTTCGGGATCGAAAAACCTGTGAGCTCTTTGAAGCGACTGAAATCCCCGTCATTCCAAGTTGTGCCTGACACGATTTGAAAGCCGCACTTTTCCTTTAAAACTTCTATGGCGTTGTCGATTTGGCTCATGGATCGGTTGTCTCCCGTTTAAAAGGAACATGCGAGGGATCATACGTAGAACCCGGTCTGCCGTCGATCGTGCTGAGTGAACCCGAATTCAATGTCCGGTGTTGGCGCATCAGCGCCATGACGGCTATTGGCGCAATTGGCGCGCAACCGACGTTCGACCTGTCGTTTCCATGTTGCGATTGTAAGTGAAGCCATGGCGTCATGTCGTGATCTCTTACTCAACCAGAGTCGACAAAGGCGTAGACCCGCGAGAAGTCCGCTCGAGCGGCGTCATTTTGATTGATCATAAAAACGTAGTCTCCGTGATCACTGAAGCTGAAATCCGCTTCGCCTCCGGATGCGAGCTTGACCAGAATGAACCAGCCATCTGGTGCGGATATATCGGACCAGCCGTTTTGTGCTGCATGTTTCGCAGCCATCTGCTGGATTGCGGCGAGATCACGCACGCCGGTTATTCCGAACATCTGGTGCTGCGGTCCATCTCCAATTTTAAAACGCTCGCTGACCGCGATAGAAAAATCCGACGGGTCTTCGATCCCAATATCAGCATACGCCCTCGGGTTGTTGTTGGGGCCACGCTGGCCGAAAGGAGCGCTAAGCGAGCGTTCGAAGCGCAGCGTCTGCGCCGAGCGGCTGAACTCGTATTCGGAGGCGAAAGCCGTGACGGGTACCCCGTCACGGCTGAATGTCAAGCGACCGGCCTCGTCCGTGCTGACCGATAGTCCGTCGACAGCCTGTCCGTTCGGTACAAACCGCTTGAGATCGCTATCCCAGACTATCATCTGCGATACAGAGATTGCCGTGTCCATCGCGTCTTCCGAAACTGTATGGGGCGTGAGAGTTGCGTCCGATGGTGTATAGAGGACGCGCCAATCCGTGTAGTCCGTTCCCGTGAAGAAGGAGATCAACCCGGATGCCGGTAGTTCTTCCGGCCGATCAGGCAAGTCAGCAAGATTGATCTGGGCAAGATAATTGAGGTGTAAGCCGTTGTCGTCGCGCGGCCAATCCGTGTCGATGGGCAGGTCAGGGCCTCCGCCGATGCGGCTGAGGCCAGTGATTTCGCGGTCGGCGGTATCGCATTCAACCATGGCAACCGTCGGCATGACGATCCGTCGCAGAGCGTCACTCTTATCCTGCAACCCAGCGTCAGCCACCGCCGCGTTGAAGCGCTCCTCGATACGTGCCACGGGGGCCATCGCGGCGGCTGCATTTTCGAGGCGCCGTTCTTCCTGGCTTTGCTGGATGGCAATGGCTGACACCTTCCCCATGCTGTTCTTCAGTTTTTCAACGACGGCTGCCGTCTCAGCTTCCGCCGCAGCTCTTACCTCATTCGCGGCATTGCCTTCGAGCTTGATGCGGAGGGATTCTAGCAGACGCTTAAAATCTTTCTCGATCTCGGCGAGCTCCAGCTCACTGACCATAGCGGTGGCGTGATACCAGGTAGAGCCATCGGCCGACACCAGAAGCGCGCGCAGCCGATACCAGTTGCGTTTCTCCTTCGTCTCCCAATCGTGCAAACGATCCTTTACTTTGCTCATCTCGCCCGGCATGCCTGCGAAGGTCACGGCTTCGCGCCCAATGATTTTGCCGCCATCATCTTTGAGGCGGTCGCTGAGCCATTTTTCGGGCGATTTTCTCTCACGCTTAGCAGACCACACGCTCATCTGTGGTGAGAACGCCGTCTCCGGATGACGACGCAATCCGATTGACCCTGCCAAGACACGGGTATTTTCAAACATCGGATTTGCTTCAACGGAAAACTCCGGCGTTTCGACCAGCTTCATATGAGACTCCCAGCGCGGACATAGTCGCTTCGATACTCGGCCAGATCAGAAACTTGCGCAATTACCAGAAATGGCGTGATCTATTCGCGGCAGGTTCTGGCCCAAAGCGGTCACCTGCCCTGGGCGAAATGGCTGTGGATCCTGAATTTGGCGGCCTATAATCCGATGCCATTGATTCAGCAAAGTTTGCGGTATGGTCGAGAGGTGATTCAGATAGAGCGAGGAGCCAAGATGTCCGCAGATTTCATCGTCGAACTTTCTTTGTTTGTTGAACATGGGCGGGAGAGAGAGGCCGCTAATTTCTATGCCGCCGCCTTTGGTGCGCAGGAAGAGAACACTAATGACATCGATGGCGCTCTGGCGGCTGTCGAAATGCGGTTCGGGAACCTGCCTGTGTGGGTCGCCGGCTCTAATCCCAATCGCGAAAAGTCTCCATCCTACGGTGGCCCTTTCTTTCCGAAAGAACCAGGGGCGGTCAGCACAATTTTCCAGCTCAAGGTTGGAAACATTGAAGGGGTAATGCAGCGCGCCCTTTCAGCCGGCGCTGTGATCCGAGACGAAATCCAGACTGACGTAATGGGCCGCCGCGTGGCCTCGATCTTCGATCCGTTCGGCCACATTTGGGCGCTCGTGGAGCGTAAGGCCGAGAGCATGTCACTCGCAGCTTAAATCTGTCGCAAATGTCTGTCGCGAAACTTCGACTTTTGAGAGCGAGTTTCGCGACGAAAATTCCCTCTGCTTTTCAGGGCTGGATCCGATGACCTTCTGACCGGCCGAAGCAAGCGAGACCGCAATCGTGCCGCCGATGGCACCCACACCATGAATTATGAAACGCATTTTCAAACACCTTGTGCAAGCGATCCGGACAGGCCCGGTTCCATCTTGAAAATTTAAAAGACTTGGGCCGAAGACAACGAACCTCCAGATAATATTTGCGATTCCGGCCGCATTAAAGATCCACGGCGCTTCGCCAGACCAACTCTTCGATTGTTTCGCTAGCCGAGGTTATTCACGCCCAACCCAGCGTTCATAGCCCGGGTCAACGCGCCCGAGACGGCGCGGCTTGCGGTCTGTCTGCTTTCAAGCGAATATCTGCAATACGGACAATGCTGGTGGAAGGGCCTTATCTGCTTGGTCCGACAGCGATGGTAGCGGATGATCCTATCTGAGTGAAGGAATACTCAACCTCACCGCGCTTCCAATAAGCTGATATCATTCCCATAGCGTCCTCCTTATTCTGAGTGTCAGGGGCGCCGAGACTAGCCGACAACCCATCCAGTAATCGGACCGGATTCGCCGTTGAGTATGTACATGCCTTGTGCCCGTTTGGACCGGTTGCGATCCAAAACGACAGTAAATCGGATTGATCCGCACTCTTCCGTCGCCATCCTACAGCCTCTACTGATCCACCATTGTAGCCGACGAATTGGGCACGCCATTCCTCTGTTTCTGCATCGGTCAGCCGCTGCCAACCGAGTTTATCACCTTGTATCGTGGCGACTTGCACACTGGGCGCTTCGCAGATGGCGAGAAGGCGGTCTACCGTCATGTTGTCCGGCATAGATGTGGCTGCTCCAATATTCGAGAATGCAGCGCACATGCCGCTCATAACCGTTACGCGCAGCCACATATGTCTTTTTCCTTCGCACCGAGAATACAACTGCTTGCTGAATCGTCGCATGAATTCCAATTACGCGACTTTCTTTTTTTAGATTTGCGACGTCGCAGAATAATAAGTTTCACGGCAGACACAATGTCCCCTTTTGGCGCTGAGCGGTAGACGACTCTTGGCCCATTCCGGACACTGGCGACCGCGGAAATCGCCGCGAACCTTTAACGCACCGAGGCCCATAACGCGCTTAAAGTCAGGTGCGGCGTCCCGTCTGATGTCTTGCGTACGGAAGTTCCATTGATATCCACCGTACCTCTTACCATTCGGCCCATGTTCGAAAAGCTGTTGAAGGTGACTGTGTCCACCGGTTCATCGAAACGGACAGTCACGGAATAGTGCGAGCCCGAGGATGATAATGCGCTGATTTCGCCTTTGAAGGATTGCCCAAGATACCGCCCCTGCACTCTTTGGTGCAGATGGAACGGAGGGTCAGCGTTGGCGAGGCTGGCGGACAAGGTGTTCCAGTCGCGCGCCGTTCTGTCGGGCGACGAGCTCCAGTGCCTGGGCATGGCCCACGACGTTACCGTCTGCGGCGAGTACGCTCCGCGGAGATTTTGCGTGCGCTTTCCACGGCCTTGAGCCCGATACCCGCGTTTCCCCTCGCCTTGAGGGCGTCGGCAAGGATAAGAGTTGCGATGATTGCGGCCACACCATCTGCCAGCGGAAAGGCAAACCAGATTGCGTCCGCGCCCAACATTGCCGCAGCGATCGTGACCAAGACAGGTAATAGGATAAGCGGCTTGACCATGGTCAAAAGAGCCGCGCGGGCCGGTTGGCCGATCGCTTGAAAATATAGACCGAGCACAAGAACTGGTCCGGAAAAGAGATAGACCGCAGCCATGGGGCGAAGCAACCGGCCGACCTCACCGATCACATCCGGATCAGCGACAAAGGCAGCTCCGACGACTGTGCCTTGGCCCAGCAACAAAACCTCGACGGCAAGACAATAGAGCAATGTTGTTGCAGCAGCGATCCGCAGGACCGCATCCGAGCGGGAGTAAAGCCGCGCTCCAACATTGTTGCCGACGATGCTCTGCATCGCCATCGCGATCGCCATGATTGGCAGGAAGGCAAAACCGAAAATGCGTGTCACGATCCCGTAGGCGGCAAAGGTCGTGGCGTGATCTGTGGCGCCTGCAAGACGAAGAGCGAGAACCACACTGGCGGCTGAAAGCGCCGTTCCGATAAAACCCAGACTGACGGGTGCGCCCAGCGCAACGATACGCCTCCAACTGCTGGTCCAAGGGTTCCGCCGCAGTCTGTTGAGCGGCATCACGCCGCCAAGGAACGGGCGTAGCCCCGCCAAAAGCACCAGTCCGAGCGTCTGTGCCAGAACCGTGCCCGTAGCCGATCCCGCGACGCCCAGTTCAAGCACGACGACCAGGATGTAGTTCAGCAGGATGTTGATGAGTGTGACCCCAAATGACATGAGCGCCATCAATCCCGCCTGTCCTTCGTTCCTCCAGGCGTCGGCATGGATACCGAGCAGAAATTGTACCGGGGTTCCGAATATGGTGATTGCCAGGAAGATCCACAGCATTTCGGCAACCGGCCCATCGGTTCCGGCAATGTGCAGAGCGAAGGCCCACCCACCCGCACAGAAGATCACGATCAGCGCTGACGCGGTCGTCAACGCAAGTCCATGCGCGCTGGCGAAGGTCGCGTTGGCCGCGTTACGGTCGTCGGCGCCGAGCTGGCGAGCCAGCAGGCTGGACATTCCCCCGCTCACAAGGGTCGAAAGCGCGATCGTCAGCATCAGAACTGGAAACGCCATGCCGACGGCCGCCATGGCGGCCGCACCGACGAAATGCCCCAGAAAGACGGCGTCGATAATACCCAGCATCCCGTTCATCACCATGATGGCGATCATAGGAAATGCGGTTGCGGCAAAAATTTTGCCTGGCGAGGCAGTTAGAAAACGATTTTTGGGCGATTGTCGCAAAGACATCACTCACTCCTCCAAAGAGGCATTTCGACTGTGATGGGGGCCTGCATTGCCACCAACGAAATGCTTCGAGGGTGAGAAAAAACGTCACATGCCGGGCTTCACCGTGACTTGCGTCTGCAGGCGGCAGGTGCTCGGAACCTTCGCGAGAAAAGCCAGCAATCTCACAGATTGTCAATAGGAGCGTGCGTGAGAATTCTGCATGCAGCCCAAGGGCTGCTAGTTTTTGACCGCCCGGTGGGCGGCGACCTTCAACGGGTCATGCGCGATCATTCGACATCCCACGGTGAATAGTCCGCTTGTGGCGCAAGAGAGACCATTGAGCCATCGGCGAAAATTCTGTTCGTTGCCATTTCCGACCGCATGGCGGCGTTTCGTACTGCGGGTGCGGGAGCAGCTTTGCGGCGCGGCGGCATCCCCAGGTCACTCATTGTACGAACCTCAAGGGTGACGGCATGCAAGGAGAACATATAGCGGCTTGCAGCTGTAATGGACACCACACCCACACCTTTAACGCCTTTTATTTTGACGCTATATTGCGTCACTATCTTTGGCTTATCAAAGGAAGCGATCATGGCTCTCGCACAATATGCTGACAAAGGGCTGTTCGCGCCAAGAAAAATCGCCGACATTCTTCATACAACAAGCGGCGATATCGCCCGCAGTGCCGGGTTGGGCAAAGATGCCGTACAGCGCAAAGAACGCATCAAGTCGGACAAAACCCAACGGCGGCTGCGCGAAATGATCGAAGTCATCAACAAGGTCGACGCCCGTTTCGGGTCTGCACTCATGGCATATGCGTGGTATCGTTCAGAACCTCTCTCAGGCTTCTCTGGCCACACAGCAATGCAGCTCGTCCGATACGGGCGCGCTTACGAAGTGCTCGAATACATCGACGCCATTGACGCCGGCGTGCATGCCTGACCGCTTGATGGACTAGCAGGGCAAGCTCTACCGGGCGCTTAATCCTGTTTTCGCTCGTGAGCCGCTCTCCGGACGAGGTGCCGAGCTTTATGGCGGCAGATTCAATCCAAAAGGCATGCCTGCACTCTACACGTCAGTGACAGTCATCACGGCATGGAAGGATGCAAATCAGGCGGGCAGCTTACAGCCCACAGCTCTCGCATCCTACGATGCGGACATCATGCCGCTGTTTGATACTCGCGACAGCGCCCTGCTTCATGATCTTGGTATTGACGCTCAAACTCTCAGCACCCCGACCTGGCGAGACGACATGAAAGTGTTCGGTGAAGCCCAACACAACGTCTTGCCCGGTCTCTGAAAAACGAGGGCTTTTGCGGTTTACTCGTCAGGAGCTTTGCTCCGGGGGCGACTGATATCGACCTAAACGTCGTTCTCTGGACATGGCGAGACACTCTCCCACATCAGTTGATCCTGATCGACGATGAGCAGCGCTTGTCATGTGAAATCTCCGCAGGCGGCAAGAATGCGTCTAAAACACCCATTATAATGGGTCATTTAATTGAAAATCCGCCGTAAATGACCCACTGAAATGGGTCAATATACACAGCCTGACGCCCATGCTGCGAAACCGAGGACATCAAGTCCGGCTCGCCACTGTACTTGATGGTAGGAGCGAAAATGGCGGCGCGGAAACGAGCCTTGGGGCCGGCTGCCCCGCTCTATCAAGACTCCATATTCAATAACTCAGGAAACTCGTAATACCTCAGCCGCTTGTCACGGCAGCGGTAATTGTTCTTTGAGGAGTCCACGCTCACGTTGTGTTTTAAGGCTACTCCGATATAGGACCAATCCGGGTTGGAACGTTCTGCCGTCCGAGTGCAAAAAGCATAAATATGCCTCTCAGGATCGAGCAGCACTACACTTGAAATCTGAGCTTTCGTAAAATCTCCGGGTTTGATGGTTCCGCGCAGCGCGTCCACATAGTCGCGTTTAATCGATCTGGACGGAGGACGCTGCGTGTCCAAAACCGATTGTGGTGCCGGCGTCTGGCAGCCAGCCAACGCCATCGCGGCGGCACAAAGAAGCAAAGCCGTCTTCATTCAATTCAATCCCCAAAATCAAAGCACAACACGAACAATGTATCTTACAACCATTGAGATAAATACGCGCAAAGCAAATGTGTCCACAGCCCCAAAATAGCACGGTCACCTTTCGACAAACCGAGCAAACAGGTCGGGGCACGTTTTTCGGCAGACGCCGGATCAAACCTACTTCAGTTCACTGGCATCAATGGTGATCGTTGGATACCTCCGTGGTGGGCAGCCGAGCCGAAAGAAATCAAACTGGTCGGCCAGATCGTCCAGCGTCAATCCGCGTTGCTCGTTGCGCACCAGTCGCGATTTCAAGGCCAAGCCAAAGGAGATCGAAACCCTTCAATTTCGAGGCAAACCTATTCTCGTATATGATAGAAGGCACGGCGGCTCGCCGGGCAATCGGTGACAAACTAGAACTCATGGCCCGATTGCCGAGCACTACGTTCGCAGTATCTCCTCACCTTCGGCATCGAGCTCATCATGCCGCGCCGGTGAGTGAGCGAGTTGGGCGAGAATTTCGCGGTCTTCAACGTTCAGTTCTCGCTGTCATTTCCCCACCGGCCCGCCGTCGTCGCATCTCAATCGTCCAAGGCACGCAGGTCAGAACCCCGCTGGATTGGGTCTCCGTCTGCGGCCGATGACCCTATCACACGGAGCATGCGGGTATTCCCGTCACCGACCTCAATATGTCGCGGGCATTTTGCGAAAAGAGAATGCTGCGGCGCACCGCGTATGCGTTGAGACCGCGAACCGCGTCAACCGTTGAACCGTTGAACCGTTGAACCGAGTGAACAAGCCAGGGATTATCGCGGTCTTAACCTCGAACTTGCGCAGACAGCTGTTCAGGCGATCTCGAAATTCAGATCTGCCCAATAGTCGAATAAAGCCCTGACCTGCCTCTTAGGTTTGACTGTGCCGCTGCGCACGAGGGAAGAATATGTTTTCCCGCCGCGGGCTGATATTTCGGTGATCAACGTTGCAATACGCTCGCTCGATGCGGCAACGAGGTAAACATCGCGATCATCACTTACATAAACCAACGCGTCATTAGATGAGAGAACATACTTGTCGTCATCGACAAATTCACTTTCCAATTTCACAGCCTCGGAAAGCGTTGAGGTGGGTGATTGCTCAATTGGTTTATCCCCGCTTGAAACGAACAATCGACGCGAGCCAAAAAATGCCTTGAAGGCTTCAAATTCGGCGTTATCCAGCCAATCCACCCCAAAGAAGATCCTATAACCGTTCCTGCGGCAGAATTCTTTGTCTATTCCATATCGATCGGATTTCATCGTTGCCTCATGTCGACGGCCTGCCGGGATATGGGGAATGTAGACATATTCGTTTCTATTTCGGCTCTTTGATCACCGCACGGTCTATTTGCCTATCACTGAGCAGATGTACGACGAATCCCTCACCTGCGATTTTGTCGGCGCCAATATTCATTATTTCGTTGGATGAGATTCTGACCGATCGGCTAAAACTCTCATCAACGTCCGGCCCATAGATGTGGATCGTTGAAACTTCGCCCCAGTCCACCCGTGTTCCTGTCTTTTGATCGGTATAATATGCGCTGCCCACCAAAATGCGCTTCGTGCGCAGGGCGGACGGCCTGGTGTTATCGCCGAGAACCAGATTAAACCTGTAAGTCCCACCGGCTGGATAGTCGAACTCGACAACGGAAACCTTGCTGGAGACCCTCACCTCCAGCAATTTATCCTCGTCCCTGATCACCTGAGATTTCGGATTATTCCGAAGCAGGGAATTTTCCGGTCGCTTGGGCAGTCTATCCCAGACGTCCCGGGAGACCTTTTGGGGCACCACGAGAACCGTTCCGCCGGTTTGAAGCACAGCATTATCGACGATTATCGTGACCTGAGTTTTTACTGGCTTCATTACCTCAGCATTCGCCGCCGCCCCGGATGTCTCCGAGAAAATAGGCAATGCAACCGCAAGAATTATTAGTCTAACAAACACGCCAATCATGCTAAATTCATTTCTATTTTTGCCGACATCATCTCGATTTTCTCGTCTTCCTCGACGAAATTTTCAGACCGTTGGTTCTTATTTTTCCGTCTACCTACTCACGGCGCAATCCGATTATCTAATATGCGACCTCACATGACAGTTTATCCCTGTGTCCGCATCAAGCTCGCGGAAGCCCATCTTCCGCCTGTCCCAAATACCGCGCCACATCATTGTCAGATACTAGACGAAAAAATCGACATTGCGTAGTTTTGAACAACAATTGCATCCATTGAAGCGGTTTGGCACTTGGTCTACCACGATTTGATGCACACCCGGATACGTCGCCGTTTCAACTGATTGTAGAGGAGAAACGCTTGCTGATACTTGAGAGCGTCATTTTTTCTGCGGCTCTTATCGCGGTTGGCCTTCTGGCTGTGCAACAGATTGTCGCGCAGGTTCGGGAGTATAATTTCTATAAGAAGAATGGTGGTGATTTTTCTGTCGACAGCGAAATGGATCACGTCAAACTTGACAGATCCATGCACTACAACGACCTCCGCCTCACGAACTGGCAGCGATTCTATCTCTTCCGCCCGGCCTGCATCGCCATGCTCGTCTTTTTTTGGGCTATGATGATAGTCGATCTGCTTTAACCAAAGCGCCGACCTTCTATGTCAGCGGAATAGTGAAAAAGTTTTCTTCTCCCGAGGCGTTGCTTCATGCAGAACAGCTCACGCTGCTACAACATCTAAAATCTGCTTCCAAGCACAACACGATCGTATCGTAAGGTATCGTCCTGAAATGTGCGTTGGTTACCCTTGTACCGGCCAGCGAACACATTCCCGGCCCCTTCCAGCACATCCATGATCCGCCCTCAGGGGGCTCCCTCGCAATTACCCGATCGTGTAGTTCGATGCTACGCCGCCAAGACGCGTGACTGTTGCTTGCGACAAACCACCGCTGCCCAGATATTCAGCAAAGTTGTAAGAGAATATGTCACTTCGTTCTATTGCCTGGACCAAATTGGTATCACCAAAGACAACGAGGTATTCATGATCCTCCGGCGCCCAGATCCAAAGATCATGACCTGAAAAATGGATCAGAAGGTTATAGGGCGAATTTTCAAACAGCGCATCAAGCACAGAGCCGACCGGTTGCGGTGAAAATTGGCACGGAGGCTGACCGAACTCGTAAGCAGCGAAATCAATCTCGTCACTGCCGATATGCGTGGCGACAAGAACGATTTCCTCCTCGCTTGGAAATTCGGGATAAATCCTCGCCGCGAAATTCCTGTTTCGGATGGCCTGATGGTCGAGCGTGCAATCTTTCCCAATCAAGTCCAAAATCACGAGAATCCTCTTCAATCGCCGCGGAAGCCAATACCACCCAGACCGATATCTCTCCTATTGAGACGAAATGACAGCGATACCGGGAGCAACTGGCTCATTTGGAATCCCTCACAAAGGTTACAATCGCGCTCTGGGATAACGATAAAACACGGCCCGCAGGGAAACGCTCGATAGAGACGGCAGCTTTATCCTCGCTATTGAAAGCCAGATCGAAAGTGGAAGCGAATATCCGCGCCCATCCCTCATTATAGGTGGCACCCTCAACATAAATGACGCTCATCGATGGCCAACTCACCTGCTCTTTGGTTTCCGGATCGGCTACCTCAGCGCTGCCTGTTAAAACCTCCCGAGTTTTAAGGGGCGCGGCGTTGCTGCCAGGAAGAGATTGAAACTTAAAACTGTAGGTTCCGCTCTCAGGGTAAACAAAATCCACGATAGAGGCAGGCGACGACACGCTTATATGAAACGCCTTTTCGCGAGCGTCCCCAGGTCCCGAATCTGCAGCTAGGGCGCGCCATTCATCATCAGACACCTTTCGACCAGATATGATTACCGCCCCACCTTCTTTATTCAGCGGCTCATCAACGGAAATAATCAAACGAGTCGAGAATTTCGGCTCCTTCGCCTGGCTTGATGACCATGATACAGTCAAAGCAAAAAAGACGGCTAAGCTGATAGCATTCTTCACGATTCTCATCCCTTTTTGCGCAGCAGTGGGTAACACGAAATACCACCTGCCTTCATCGGGAAAGAGACTACATCTCTCAAGCCCCCAATAATAAGCAATCTTAATTGTTGCGTTGGTCGGCACGCGCTTTGGCATATCTGCCGAGAGGGACACTTAAGTAACCTCTGCGAAAGCTGTGACGCATCTCACCGCGGACAACTGGCTACCCGACGTGTTTTTTCCCGGTAGTGCCGATCTCAATACGGCCTGTTGTCCTGGGCTCACAATAAATGCCAAGCGCGCGACTGGTGTTTCTCAGCATCGTTCGGAGGATTTCAGGCTGCTCCTTCAGCTCCGGCTGGGCAATAAGTGTCATGCCACAGCGTTTTGTCGTTTCCGTCACCGTGACCTCAACTGCGCCGAAACTGAGTTCGTCGCCGATCCAGCCAAATTCTGAAAACCCGGACATGTCTTCCGTCTCAAGTAGGATGTTGGGTCGAAAACGCAGCCGGTCAATAGTGCTTTGTGGCGTCATCCGCTGAAGTTCGCACAATGAGGAGGTAGTAACTAAATGCAGGGGCGATACCGAATAGCGATTTCTAATTCGCGGGACAGAGGGCGCCAGAGGATCCGCCTCAGCATAACTGCCGATCTCCACTTCAAATCCGAAATGCGCTGACAGCGCCTGCGGCAATTGAGAATCTTCGAGGTATAGCCATCGTCCGTTCGGAAACCCAATACGAACGCCATCCTCATCCATGGCGCTCTTAAGAAAAAGCGCCGGGCGCCAACGAGCGTCTTTCTCCGGCGCAGCGACTACACCGGACACGGGATCAAAGAGGCCGAAACGCCTATCTCCCGTGATCCCATTCAGACGGATGTCGGCCTCATGGCATATTTCCCCGCCGAGTGAGCTCACTGGGTATCGCCATATTTCTACGATTTTCCCGATTGCCGGCATTGGTCGAATGCGCTCAGTCATCATCGCTTCCCGTCTGCTATCCTCAGGCCGTTAAAAGTATCGACGGAAATGCGGTTTTGCTCAGGTCTTCCAGAATGGCCGCCGCAGCGGTCTCACCCAGTTCCGCTGCGCTTGTTATGCCCTGAACGAACGGATGCTTGTGCAACAGAAAGGGAATGGCCACACAGTAAAGCCGGTTCGACAGCAGGCCCGTATCGAGCGGACGGTAACTTTCATCCACCGCTATACCACCGGTTCTTCTGACAATTGGGTCATTCTCTTCAATAGCTAATGGAGTCCCGGACTCCACTGTCATTGCTGGTTTCACAGTCCCGCGCCGCAGCGAAGGGAAAGGCAAGTCCCGGGCGGAGAGGGCAGTCTGGCCAGTGGCATCGATAAAGCTGTCGAATATCTCTTCGGCATCCCTCGTCCGCACCCTCGCCCCGCGCGAAAGACCATCAGTATCGATGGAATAATCGTCGCCGAGCCGCATAATCTCGAGCCGGCCGGCATTCCGTAGTGCAAGAAGACGCTTGATCGACAAATGCGGAACTGTCGCATAGTCATCAATGAAGACACTTTTGAACGACTTGTTGAACCGGCCCAGATCCTGTGTGTCCAAATGTGGGATCGCCCGCGCGATAATTTCGTGTGTTATCAAAATGGCGTAGCGCCAGGGTACCGTGAAACGTTCCCGGGCATTATGCTCGACCTCCGCAAGGTTCGCTGCTGCCCAGGCGAATGGATCAGTGGCTGACCGGCGCCCATAATAAGCTTCCGCGAAACTATCGACGGTCAGGCTGTTCAAGGCTATCTCAGAGGCGTAGTCGGGATCAGCAGTCGCGATTTCACGGCGAAAAAGTTCAAACACCCTGTCGAGCAAACCAACCGGTCCTCGTCCAATCTCCTGATCCACGGCCTCCTGCGTGCATACATTGGGCATTGAATATGGAAGCGGCCCGTAGAAGTCAGCTTCTGGCAGCAACCCCTTGCGCGACATCATCACAGCCAAGAAATTCTCGTGGCCGGTGGCAGCGCGAAACTGCAATATTCCCGCCTCATCATGGATAAATGAACCGCACGATACCGCGACGGTTAACAGGGCATCGATGCCGCTCAGAGACGTTCCCAATATACCAAGCCGACCGTGGCAGGCAGCCTTAAGAGCTGCCGCTGGCCATGGAGACGCAAAATAACCGGGTCTCACCTCGGTTTTATCTGGCCAGTTGTGGCCGGTCGCCATCACGACATGGTCGAAAATGGCATCAAAACTGCCATCATTCGTATCGACGCTGACGCGGATCTGATCGATACCGAGAACGATATCCCTGACAAAATGACCGGGGCACACATCGACCTCATGCCCGCGGTTCCTCGCGTCTGTCACAATGGCTGTGAATTGTGTGTGAAAATAATCGCCCAGAACGAGCCGTGGATAGAATTCGCGCTCATTGATTCCAGATCGCACAATGGAGAAGCGGCTCAGATAATCGTCACTCTGGCTAGACAGCCAGTCGACTAGCGACATGGGCATTGGAGGTATTTCAATGCTGGGGATATTGGACAGCATTACCGGATCGTTGGCGCCCGGAAGATAGGGCGTCCCTTTTCCGGCCAGCATTTCGGCTTCGTAAACGGTGATGGAGAGTGGTGCGGGAGACTGAACCAGACGCTGAAGTGTGAAAATACCGGTGGGACCTGACCCAATGATGCAAACTCGACTGCCCATACGCACATACTCCAATGCCATCTATTACAGCAGTAGGTCATAACGGCGGTACGGGCGTCGCGTTCCTGCAGCGTTCCGTTTCGTACGGTCTGTGACAAAGAGCCCGTAAACAAGCTTTTCGGACGGCCCGACGCGCGCGGTGATGAACCGGTTCACTATCGCTTCGGCACACCGGCACCCACGATGAAATTAATTCTCTTTATCGGAAATCTTACATAGATATATGATATTTATTCATAATATGTCACAAACGTATCGGCATACTCCATTCCACCGCGCGTTCCGCCATGATACACTTGCATCACAGTAAGGCCGCAAAACCGCGGTTCAAAGGCAGCGTTGCCGGACTTCTGTTGACGCCGGCCGGTCATCCCGGCAACCTCATACAATGACCGTGACCAACAGTTTCATTGCCGAGCTCATCCGTGACGCCAACCTGCTCGACCACCTCGACGGTTATCAGAAGCGACGAATGCTCGAACAGGCCGTTACAACGATCCGTGACATGCGCGAAACAATCGGCATTCCACCCGGCCCCGGCCGGGACCGTCTCCTCGAAATCCAAACCGTTGCCCTCTCCATCGAGCTCGGGTGGCGCAGCGATGAAGAGGTGCGAAACGCCCTGCTGCAGGCAGCCGGCATGATCCGCGACCTGCATATCGTCCTTGACAGCAAAACCGAAATCAGCCTCGTAAAGCCAGCCAGTTGAAAGCATTGCGGCTCGCCTGACCTCAGGCGAAGAGCGCGAAACTACTTCGAAAACCGAAGTCGGTTCACAAGTGCTAAGGCCTGCGCATTCCTAAACTTCAGGTGAGATCAGAGTGATAGTTGGAAAATATGATCGGTAACGAGCCACATCTCGCGTCAACAAAGGAAGGTTTTGTATTGCCGCGTGGGCTCCGATGAAAAAGTCAGGCAAAACACCGGTACGGGTACCGCCGCCGCGTCGATATCTGGTAAAGGCCTTACCCGCCAAAAAAAACGCAGCGCGAGGGAAAGGGCTGAACTTCAGCCCCGCCTGATCGACAAAAGCATCAAGAGCCTCAATCCGCTCATACCGAACAGATAGTTCCGCGTAGACGACGTCATTGATAAACAGCGGACCAGAAACGCTTGCCAGCTCGAGCTGCTCGATTGACCAGTCGGCCCAAGCCGGGTCGTCCGTTACGAGATCAAGCAGTACATTTGTATCGACAAGCGTCACTCGTCACCACGGGTGAGAGCCAGGATCGCGTCGGTATCTAGACCTTCACCAGCATGGCCGCGCAACTTGGCGAAACGCACGAGTGGCTGTTTCTTGTCCGCCCTGACCAGAACAATCCGTCCATCGGGAGCCCGAACAAAATCGACAGAGCTTCCTGGTGAAATCCCCAAAAGCTCGCGTACGGCTTTTGGAATGGTGACCTGCCCTTTGGCCGTTACCGTTGTTGTCATGTCAAACTCCCGTAATACCGGCGTAGAAGATGGTATTACTTCTGTGCCTCTGTTTCAACCAATCTCGCGATGAAATCAGTCGTTACCTCCCGCCACCAAATAATACCGACAACATTCAGCCTGCGATCATTAGGATTCCATTAACCATACCGGACCACCCTTCCCTTACAGCAACGATGGAGGTGGGCTATGGCTTACGACTGGAACCGCAATGAACGCGACGGCCGGTTCGATGAACTGGCGGCAGGTCTGATATTCTTCACAATCGTCACCCTGCTTCTGGCGTCCGCCTATCTCGTCGTAAGCTTTGCCAGATAGGAGAGCTCAGGCGGCAGCTCTTCACCCGCCTATCGGCCAGGACGTAAAATGACAGGGTGGCTACTTGGGCCAATGACCGTCGTATCGGCAGGTTCATGTATGCCAGAGGTCAGTGACGGAACATGACAGACGATCTTGGCGGCCATATCCTGCTTCTGTCCGGCCACCCCGGCTCCGGAAAATCCACAATCGCCGAAACGCTGGCGAACCGCCCCGGCGTTCCAAAGGTGCATTTTCACAGCGATGATCTGTGGGGATATATCAAGCACGGCCGTATCGATCCATGGCTACCGCAATCCCATCAGCAGAACCGCATGATCATGCAGATTGCCGCCGACGTTGCCGGTCGTTACGCGAGTGAGGGCTACTTCGTCATCCTCGACGGCGTCGTGCGACCAGACTGGCTGCCGGCCTTTTCGGCACTTGCCCGGCCACTCCACTACATCGTCCTGCGCACCACAGCGGCAGAGGCAATCGAACGCTGTCAGGCCCGGGGTGGTGACAGCCTGAGCGACCCTGATGTCGTGGCCGATCTCCACTCGCAGTTCGCCGCTCTTGGCGCCTTCGAGCACTATGTCCTACAAGTGTCTAGCAAGGACAAGGATCAGGCTCTTCAGTCGGTCATCAATGCGCTGCAATCGGCACGTTTCCGTATCGGTGCTTTGGATGAAAGCAATCGATAACGAACGTGCAGGATGAAACAAGCGTGGCTCTACCGACCATCTATCTTCTTCGTCACGGCGAAACCGTTTGGAACTCTCTTGGCCGGTTCCAGGGGCAACAGGATTCACCGTTGACACCACGTGGCGTTGAACAGGCAGACCAGGTCGCCCGCCTGCTCCGCGACGCGCTCTGCAACGATGACCAGTTGTACCAGATGCAGATCAGTCCGCTCGGGCGCGTGCGACAAACGGCAGAACGCGTACAGGCGAAGGTGCCGCTCCCATCTGTCGATGATGACCGACTGGTTGAGGTTACGATCGGTTCCTGGGACGGGATGACGCGATTTGAGATCGACAACGAGTTTCCCGGCCATCTTGACGGATCCAACGCGTTCGACTGGTATTTCAGGGCGCCAGATGGAGAGAGTTTCGATGACGCCTGCAAGCGCGCGACCTCATGGATCTCGGATATCCGCCATCCGACCATCGCCATTTCCCATGGTCTGTTCGGGCGGATCCTTCGCGGCGTGTTTCTCGGACTTTCAAAGCGGGAGATGCTCGAACTGCCCGTTCCGCAGGATGGATTTTACCGGCTAGATAATGGCAGGTGCGAGCTCATCGCAGTTTGACCTGCACCATCTTGCTCCGGTAACTCCAGAACTGCGGGCGGGCGCGTCATGCCGGTAGAGGAGACCAACTTGCAACCACTCAACGACATCTATTTCGCGTACCTAGACTGCCTCAACCGCCAGGACTTTGATCACCTCGGCACCTTCGTCGACGACAATGTCGAACACAATGACCGGCCGTTCGGGCTGTCGGGCTATCGCGAGATGCTGGTCAAGGACTTTGCCGACATTCCCGACCTGCGATTTAAGGCAGAGATCCTTGTCAGCGACGCGACGCGGATTGCCGTCCGGCTTTCGTTCGATTGCAGTCCCAAATCCACCTTCATGGACCTTCCGGTCAATGGCAGGCGCGTTCAATTTTGCGAGCATGTGTTCTACGAATTTGAACACAGAAAAATCCGCAGGGTCTGGTCGGTCATCGACAAGGCTGCGATCGAACATCAGCTTGCCTGAGAACGCGCCGTTCATTCGGACAGAATGAAAATTGAACATCCCCGATCTTTAAAGCGAGACTGCTCCGGTGGTCACCAAGAACACAAACAGTCTTCCGCACCGAGAAAGTGCGGGCCATGGCCATGGGGGCGAACTGTCGCAGGCTGCGTCAAAAAGACCATGCCTGACGATCTTGTAATGGAGCTGTTGAAGGAGCATTTCGAGCAAGTGCTATCCTTGAAGATAGCCAATTCCAAACAGCAGGATGGAAACGCTCGAAATGTCTGATGGTTCTTGGGTAGATTGGTTTCCTTTCGTCTTTTTCCCGGCCAAGATCATAGTGCTCGGCATAGGCATGTATTATGCGATCAAGTGGCATCACGATCAGGCGAAGAAAGATAGGGAGACCAAGGGGCACTGAGCGTGCCCCTGCTGTCCATCGCTCAAGCCCGCATTGCATTGCTGGCTGAAGGCGACGAGAGCGGCGAGCAGTTGCAGCGCCTCCATGGCGAATTGTCGGCCTCATAACTGTCACGGAACAACGGGCGAACTATGTGAGAACATCCGCGCCAATGGTTCTACATTAGATTTTTCTCAATGAGAACATTAGCTTGCCTCTATCAAAAGCCGCTCCAGATAGCTGGAAGCAGCATGCTTGATGAAATAAATAGAATACGAGTAGCCAATATTCGGGAAAGTATTTGAGCTAGAAAAACGTTGCTCGTTCCCATGAAACGTGGAGATCAATCGAGATTTCCACTCACTTTGTCAATTAGCTCTCAAGGATATGCTTAATCTGCAAGGCTCCGCCCATGGTTTTAACGACAGTGCGCCAACCGTTCGTTGCGCCTTTCCGTTTGGATCCCAGGTCGCCATCGCCTCGTAGAGCGGAGATCGATCCAGATTTTTAGCGTCAAAACACCTGTTACGACATACGCCGCAGGTATTCCCAGCTAGATCATCGGCCCAAAAAGTATCGTGCCCCGGGGTGTCACAAACGCCAGGAGGCCCACAGCTCATGTGCGAACATGCGGCATAGTCAATGAGATACGCAATCGATCCAGAGCCCGCTATGTCTTAACACGGATCATACGCGATCCTAAAAATATCGGCTGTCTCGCCTAGCACGAGAGAACCGTGAATAGAGCAGCTTCGGCCTGTTTCGCCCATCCCGATCCCGGCCGCGCCAACGATATAGCGGACGCTTTCATGGTCGTCGTCGTCGAAAACACGTAGCACGCCTCCAATTTTATTCCTTCACAGCAAGACGCACGCCCGTCCTGGCGCTCACTTCGGCGCTATGGGGAGCGCGTTCCCGTCAGGACAGGCTGGATCACCGCGTACCATATTCCGTTGCAGTGGACGCCCGTTCTCGGGGCTTACCGAGCCATATCCACTTCCTGTTTCGGTTAAGATCGCTCGAGGGCCGCGCGTATAATGGAGTGACGGGTTGGCGAACTGCCTTTTCGTCACGCTTCCCGTTAGGCTTTGAGGCAAAGATCCTTCAAAGCTTCCTCATGCCGTCTAGCTGTCTTTTTGACACGCCATATATCCGTTCCCGCGGATCTTTCGGTCAACGACAACGACCCACGTCTGCTCCTAGCTTCAACTTCCATCCCAAAAAGCCCGAACCTATCGGCTATATCACAAGAAATTTTTTATGCTCGGCTTCACGTGTTCCGGTATCGGACACACATAAGGATCCTTCCCCATGGCGTCTTTCCACTCTCCTTTTGCCGTCGCCAATAAGCCGGGCGAAGTCGCCAGATCCAGACCAGTCGAAGCCAATGCCTTCGCAGCGTGTACCATTGCTTTATGCGCACCATGACTTTTGCCTTGGGCAACCACCTGCCATGTATGGGGGTTCGTCCCTATCGCCCAGGCAGGTGCCCAGCATTGCGCCGTCGGAGTGACGCGACTAACGTCGCCAACATCAGTAGAGCCTGCCCGAAAATGTGAATGGCCTTCAAAAGCTCGAAGTCCCGTATGCAACGGTGTAGAGCCGTCTACCGTCTCGTTCGAGAAAACATCGTGCTTGATTTGGTAGAGCTTGAGACTGCTTCTGATCGCCTCCTGCGTAAACGTCGCCTGGATTTTGCGAGCGAAATCAATGTCCGCTTCATCAAACGGCACCGGCCCGATCGCCACCAGATTTTTGTGGATGGCATTTTCCAGGGTCAGGTTTGGCAAAAGATTGGTTGCGGCAGTGTCGAACACGATTTCGACCTCAGTACCGGTCATCATCGCAGCACCACGCGCAACTTGATCGACGCGCTCCGCAAGTGCTAAAGCCTGCGACATCTCGGGCGCTCGAACGAGATAGAGCACCTCGGCTTTGGCCTGGACAACATTTGCGGCACGCCCGCCGGCATCGGTGATGGCGTAATGCACGCGGCAATCCTGCGGCATGTGCTCTCGAAGAAAATTGACACCGACATTCATCAGTTCGACGGCATCAAGGGCCGATCGTCCAAGGTGAGCCGCATTGGCCGCATGCGCCGCGATCCCCTTAAACCTGTAATAATATTCGAGAACAGCAAGGTTGTTCGTTGACCTGACACCATTGAATGGCGCTGGGTGCCATGTGAGCGCGGCGTCCACATCATCGAATGCACCAGCCCGCACCATGAAGGTTTTGCCAGAACCGCCCTCCTCTCCTGGGCAACCGTAATATCTTACGGTACCGGGCAAACCGTTCTCCTTGAGGTGCTTTGCCAGAGATACTGCCGCCAGGAGTGAACCAGCCCCCAACAGGTTATGCCCGCAACCGTGACCGCTGGCATCTGGTTCGGCTTCAAGTTGCTGATCCATACCTGAGATTTGACTCATGCCTGCAAGGGCGTCGTACTCGCCGAGGAATGCGATGATGGGTTTGCCGGTACCATATTGGCCGACAAACGCGGTTGGCATTCCTGCAATGCCTTCCTCAACGACGAATTTGTGCTGTTTCAACGTTCCGATAAGAAGATCGGCGGATTTGAACTCTTCATATTTCAGCTCCGCCAGATCCCAGATCTTATCGCTGAGCGCGGTAAACGCAGGCGCCAGTCGGTCGATTAATTGTGTCAGTGAATTCAGGGCTGATTGTTCTGGCATGCTGGTCCTCAAGACAAGACGAAATCCTGACCGCGCATCAAAGATGGCAGAGGCTTCTGCTGAATATGGCTAGCACCGCACAGATGCGGTGCCGAAACGACTGGATTATTGTGAGACCGAGACTTCCCAGAGTCGCGCATTGGATTGCCACACCGGCTGTCCCTGCAAAGACTTCGTGGCACCCCAAACGTCGATCATGTCGTAAAGGAAGATGCCCGGCATATCCTGCAGCATGAGCTCGTGGAACTGATCGAAGATCGTCTGCCGCTTCTGCTGATCGGTTTCCGCGTAAGCGGCCTTCATCAGATCAATTGCCTTGGGGTTGTCCCACATAAGCGAAGCATTCTTGTCCTTGTCACCGACATAGAAGCTATACATCAAAGCCGGATCCAGACGCGGTGCGACGGACTGGGAGATGATCTGATAATTGCCGGAACGGCGTCGATCCACTTGAGTGGCGTAGTCAAGAACCTCAATTTGAACATTGAGGCCAATCTGCTGCAACATCGCCTGGGCAATGACCGCTGCTGGGAAGCTCGGAACATTACCGCGCTTGTTGGCGATGATGTTGATCTGCTCACCCTTGTAGCCGGAGGCTTCAAGTTCCTTCTTCGCAGCATCCAGATCGTAGGATACCCGCTTCTTCTGGGTTTCGCTGAAGTAGATCGAATCCGATGCCACCATCGAGCCGTTGGCTTTACCTGTACCATTGGAGGCAGCGGCCACGAGTTCGTCCATGTCGAGCGCCATTGCCATTGCACGGCGAACGCCTGGCTTGCTCATCACCGGATCGCGGGTCTGGATGTAGAAAAGGTTCTTGCCGTTATTCTGCGTAATGATGACCTTTGCTTTCTCGCTCTTTTCGAACTCTGGAATGAGGTCCGGAGAGATTTCGGCAGTGTCGAGAACACCCGATTGCAGACCGGCTTTCACCGTCGATGCATCGGGAATGACCATGAACTTGATGCCATCAACCAGGGGCCGTTTCGAACCGACCATACCATCCGGCTTGCCGTCATTTGGCGGGGACTGGTAATCGTCGAATTTGGAAAGGTGAATGTATTCGCCTTTTTTCCACTCGTCCCATTTGAACGGCCCAGTGCCGACAGGCTTGTCGAAGGCCCCATCGGCGGTGACGGAGTCTTTCGAAATCATACCCGTATAGCCGCATTCCGGCCGCGCCATTAAACCCAGGAAAACTGCAGAGGGCTTCTCAAGAGACATCGTGACCGTCTGTGCATCGACTGCCGTGATGCCTGTGACTTTAACGGTTCCCCCGTCAAAATCCTTGATACAGCTCCATTTTGTAGCTGGATCCATGTACCGGTTCCAGTTCCACACAACGTCGTCGGCCGTCAGAGGCTTGCCATTGTGGAATTTGACGTTCTGACGAAGTTTGAATGTATATCTCAGGCCATCTTTCGACGTCTCAACGCTTTCGGCAAGAAGAGGCTTCACCTCGCCGTTATTGGCATAGCCGACGAGTCCTTCAACAATATGGAGAATGACGCCATCGGTGTTGCCGTCGCGGTTCACTCCGGGGATGTTGCTGCGCAAATCCGAGCTTTGCGCAATGACGATATCCCTTGCCTGCGTCACGCCTGAAAGCGCCATAAGCATAGTTCCAGCAAGAAGTAAGCTTTTCATGTTCTACCCTCTGTTATTGTTGACTTAAAGCTGTTCGCTCAGCCTCGAAAATCGTCCCAGCAAACGCGCGAAAGGCGGCCGATCGTTTCGAGAGACAGCGTGTAACCCGGCGTTCCGTCGGGCATTTCCTGTGGAACCTCGTCGGTAAAGGCGGCGATGATGTAGAGCGGCTCGCCATCGCTATAGACGATGCCCGCATTCATCCGGCCCCGTTTTCCCGTCCCTCCCTTGTGGGCGATGACCGTACCGAACGGCAGACGAGAGGGAATGGCGTATCTCAGGATCTGGTTCTTGAGCGTCTGTAGTGCATAGCCGCTCAAGGCTTGAGAAACACCCAGGCGCTTGGAAGCCTCTTCAGACCCTTGTGCGTCCAGGATCAACTGAAGCAGGAACATCTGGTCGCGTGCCGTCGTGGTCGTAACGGACTTCAGCGAATGATCGGGAGAAAGCGCAAGCGGAGGGATTAGAAAGCGGTGATGGGTGCCTTGCATGCCGATTGCCTTGCAATAGCTGTCTACTTCTTCCAGTGTCAGTCGCTCAAAGACCATTTTGGTGCAGACATTGTCAGAAAGCACCATCATGCCGGTGATCGCATCGCGAAGCGAAATCACGATCCCCGGTGTCAGATACCGAAACATTCCACTTGCGACTTCTTCGGCAAAACGAGCCTCGTAGACAATCTGCTCATCGAGATTGAGCCTGCCTTCATGCACAGCCTTGAGAGCTGCCATCATGATCGATGTCTTGCGCGTGCTTGCGGACGGCGTTTCCTCATCTGCTCCACGAGCAAATATCTCGCCATTGCGCAGGTTCTTGATGCTAAACCGCGTGACGAATGTCTGCGCATCGCAAATCGCGTTCAGCCGCTCGGCGGTTGATCCAAGCTTGCCGGATGTCATGGGTGCTGTATTCATCGTCACGCCTCCAAGCGCCATTTGAGTTTCACGCCGCCGGTCTCGTTGAGATCAAGAGCGGGAATTGCCGAGAGAAGACGCCGTGTGTAGGCCTCTTTCGGGGTGTCAAAGATCGTGTTGCGATCCCCCTCCTCGATGATCCTGCCGTCCTGCATGACGATGACGCGATCAGCCACCTGTTCGACCACGCCGAGGTCGTGGCTGATGAACAGGCAGGAGAAACCATATCGTTTCTGCAAATCGGAAAAGAGCGAGAGCACCTGAGCGCGGACAGTCACGTCCAGCGCCGAGACGGGCTCGTCTGCAATGAGGAAGCGCGGTCGGCGCGCAATCGCTCTGGCAATGGCCACTCTCTGCCTCTGTCCGCCCGAAAGTTCATGCGGATAGCGAAGAGCGAAATCGGCGCCAAGCCCCACCTCCTCCAATGTTTCATAAGCGCGCTTCATTTTGGCGACACGGTCTATGCCTGGAACAAGACGCAACGCTTCTTCGACAAGAGCAAGGATCGTCATGCGGGGATCGAGCGAGGAATACGGATCCTGGAAAACCATCTGACAATTGAGACGGTAGTCCTGCCAGTCCTGGTCACGCGTTCGGCCCTGAAACCGAACCTCCCCCTCGGTTTCCTTGACCAGTCCGGCAATCGTGCGTCCCAAAGTGGTCTTGCCGGACCCTGAACCACCAACTAGCGCCACCACTTCGCCTTGATAGATGTCGACTGAGACGCCGTGCAATGCGCGCTTCGGATCGCCCTTCTTGAGAAACGATTTGCGCCCCGGATAATCCACGATGATGTTGCGCGCCGAAATCATCGGTGCTGATGTCGTATCGATAGGTCTGACTTCACCGCGCACAGGCAAGGATGACAGAAGCTTGCGCGTATAAGGGTGCTGCGGACGTTCCAGTATCTGCTCGGTCGTACCGGCTTCAACGATCGAGCCCTTTTCCATTACCACAATGCAGTCGGTGTAACGTGCCACCATCGGCAGATCATGACTAATGAGAAGGACTGCCGTGCCTTCCGCCTTCGTCAGTTCCACCATCAGTTCCATGACGTCGCGCTGGATAACGGCGTCCAGCGCGGTCGTCGGCTCATCGGCAATAAGCAGTGCGGGCTTCAAAAGCATGACGGAGGCCAGCATGATGCGCTGGCGCATGCCGCCGGAAAATTCGTGCGGATAAGAGGTCAGCGCCCTCTCAGGATCCCGAATGCCGACCCGTTGCAGCATGGCCAGAATTTTTTCGCGTCTCGTTGGGGCCGTGTCTTTGGTATGAAGAGCCAGCCCTTCCTCCAGCTGCCGACCGATGGTCATGGATGGATTGAGCGAGGTCATCGGTTCCTGGAAAACCAGGCCGATTTCTGCACCTCGCAGCGCCCGGAGGTCCTTTTCGCTGACAGCTGAAATGTCACGCCCTTTGAAAATGGCCGTGCCAGACGTCTTGCGGATAACCGGCGGCAAAAGCGAGACTATGGATCTCGTCGCAAGCGACTTGCCTGAGCCGCTTTCGCCGACGATACCAAAGATTTCGCCCGGTGCGACATCGAAGCTGACATCTTTCACCACGCCGACACCGCGATTGATGATTTCGAGCGAAAGATTGCGCACGGTGAGAAGCTTACTTTCAGTCATTTCAAACCTCTCATGCGTGGGTCGAGTTTGTCGCGCAGGGCATCGCCGAGGAGGTTGATGCCAAGGAGCGTGAGGGCGATGCAGAGGCCGGGAAATAGTCCGAGCCAAACAGCCTGTTCTATGAACGGGCGACCTGCGGCCAGCATATTGCCCCAGGTCGGTGCAGGCGGCGGCACGCCAAGACCGAGGAAGCTCAAAGCACTTTCGGAAAGAATGGCCCAACCAAACATCGAGGTGGCCAGCACTGTAATCGGCGCCAGGCAATTGGGGAGGATGTGCCTGAACATCGTGAATACTTCGCCATTGCCCATGACCCTGGAAGCTTCAACGAATTCACGCTCCCGCAATGAAAGCACGGCGCCTCGAACGACACGCGCCATAGAAGGCGTGTAGGCAATACCAAGAGCGAAGATGATACCGTATTGATTTGCGCCGAAAACCGCGAGAAGGCCAAGCGCCAGCAGGATGCCTGGGAAAGCAAGCAGCGCATTGTTTACCGCCATGATCAAGCCATCGATCCAGCCGCGCGCATATCCGCTGATTAGACCAATAAGGGTGCCTGTGATGACCGCAAACCCGACGGTGAGGCATCCAATCCAGACGCTGGCTCTTGCGCCGACCATCAAGCGACTGAGGACATCACGCCCGAATTCGTCGGTTCCCAGAAGATGAAGTTCGCCAGGCGCAGCCAATCTTGCGGTGAAACTGAGTTTCATTGGATCGAAAGGCGTCCAGAACAGGCTCAACGCAGCGACGATAAGAAGAAGAGCGATGAGAACGCCGCCAATCAGGCCGTTGAGGGAAACGTGTTTCATTCGGCCACCACGCGCGGATCAAAGAGTGGGTAAAGGAGATCAACAATCAGATTGACGATCACATAGGACATGGCGACGAAGAGAAGGCAGCCCTGAATGACGGGGTAATCGCGCTGAAAGATGCTATCGACCATCAGTCGACCAAGGCCCGGAATGGTGAAGACAGTCTCGATGACGGCGATGCCGCCCAGCAAATTTCCAAGGATCAGGCCGATCATCGTCCATGTCGGACCGAAGGCATTCTTGAACGCATGCTTCCAGAGAACCGCCTGCTCTGACAGTCCCTTGGCGCGCGCATGGGTAATATAATCCAGCCGCAAAACTTCCAGCGTGGAGGCGCGCGCCATACGGATAAGGACACCGGCCTCATGAATGACGAGCGTCATGATGGGCAGAACCAGATACAGCAGGCCGGAAATAAAATTGTCCGAGAGAGACACATATCCGAGCACTGGCAGCCATCCGAGCTTCAATCCGAAGAACAGAAGCAAAAGCAGTCCGAGCCAGAAGGTCGGGATCGAAAGCAATACTGTCGCCGTACCGATCAATACCAAGTCCGTTGCGCTGTTCTGGCGCCAGGCAGCGATGACGCCGGCGGGCACGGCGATCAGGCTTGCCAGAAGAACGGCGACCACGACGATTTCAGCCGAAACCATGAAGCGCGAAACAACAAGCGGGAGCACCGGCTCCTTGTTGACGATGGACTGGCCGAAGTCTCCGCTCAGCACATTGCCCGCCCAGACAAGAAACTGCTGAGGCAGCGACATGTCGAGTCCGAGTTCCGTACGCATTTCAGCAATCTGATCCGGTGTCGCCATGTCTCCCAGCATCAAGGCTGCCGGATCACCCGGGATAAATCGAATAAGGGCGAAGACTGTGATTGCGACGATCACCAATGTCGGGATCGCCATCAGCAATCGATGGAATATGAATCTTAGCATCGGTTCCCCTGAACACGATTGTTGGGACCGGATCTACAAAGTCACCGGCTGTTATGAATGAAACTATGACGGATCAAAAAAATGAGCGCAATATTATGCATTTTCCTCATAGGTCGATGCATAATCTGTGGACGCCACGATCCATCGAAGCAACAAACGGTGCCCTGTCTGGTTAGCTGAAATGGTGGCTTTGTGAGACTTCGATCTGCCGCTTCAGCGCGTCCATCAACGCTTTCGCTGCCAATGAGGCCGACGTTCCGGAAGGTGTTGCGAGCGCAAATTCCTGTGTCGTGACCGGGACAAACGGGCGTTGCACGATGGGCAGGTGACGATAAAGATTGGCAAAAAAGCTGCTCAATATCGCAACCCCCAGTCCATGGGCGACATAGGAGCAGGCCGAGCTGTTCGTGTGAGTCTCGATTTTTACGTTCTGCTTAACGGCTTCGCGCGTAAAGGTCTGATCGAGCAGCATGCGCGTTGGCCTTTGGCGACCAATGAGGATGAGCGGCACGCCGCGAAGATCGCGCGCACTGATTTCCTTCATCGACGCTAGTTCGTGCGCTTCCGGGAGAACACAAACACTTGTTCCCGTCGCCACGATTTCCATGTCGATACCGGGTAGTGCGGGATGTTCATTGCGCAGAAAGCCAAAGTCGATAACCTTCTGCTCAACGAGGCGCGCAATATTGGATGTCGTCTCGAAGAACGTTTCGATCCGCACGGATGGATAGTCACGCACGAACTCCTTCATCATCGCGGGTGCGAAATTTTCCCACATACTGCTGGGGAGCCCTATCCGCACCAGCTCCGGCCCCTTCGCCCCGCTTCGGAGATCTTCCGCCAGACCAGAGAACCTGTTCAGTCCGAGCAGTATGGTTTCGGCATCACGAGCTAGAATGCTTGCCTCCGGGGTGGGAATAAGCCTTCCCTTGTCCCGGTCAAAAAGCCTCAGTTCCAGATCCGTTTCGAGCTGCTGGAGAAGACGGCTGACACCGGATTGGCTGAGCCCCATGCTTTTGGCGGTCGCGATGGTCGAACCTGTCGCAAGGAGAGTTTTAAGAACCTCTAGCTGCCTGAAATTGATCATTCGTTAGTCCTTCTTCCTTGCGGAAATACAACCGCTTACGCCCATTCCCTGATGTATCTCAAGAACGTCACAGCCATTTTCGGAAGCGGGGTAAGTTCAGAGCTGACAATGGCGTAATCGACAGGAATGGCCGGTTCAAGCGGCAAGAACGCCACTGGCAACGACTGATATTCGAGTGCCAGCAACTCGCTGACAATTGCAATTCCGAGCCCTTGCGCCGCCAGGGCGCAGCCGCAACCGACGGAATGCGCCTCTATCGATGGACGACGGCGTAGTCCGGCCCGATAGAAGGCCGCCTCCAGTTCGTGACGGACTGCCCGTTCCCGATTAAGAAGGATCAGATCTTCCGTCTTCAACTGTTCAACCTTGATCTTTGAATATCCGGCAAGTGGATGGGTGTTGTGTAGCACGCAGATATTGCGCGTTCCCATTACATGCTCTTCACGAAGCCCTGGGGTGGGCGATGGCAAGCGCGTAAAACCAAGATCGACGGCACCGTCAGCCACCATCCGCTCGATCGCAAGATAATTGCCGGACGCGATTTCGATTCTTGCCGGTCCGACTTCTGCCAGAAAGCGTTTGATCAGACGCGGCACTACGGTTGTGGACAGACTGGCTGGGAAGGCCAATCGCAGCGGTATCTCTGTCGAGCGCCCTTCTTCAAGTTCCCGCGCCGTTATCTTCAAGTCGGTTAGCTTGTCCGCAATAGCCCTGATTTGCGGCCCTAGTTTCAGCCCCTCCCGCGTCATGGAAAGCCTGTTCTTATCCCTGTCGAACAGCCGCACGCCGAGATGGACTTCCAACTGATTCAACAGGCGACTGGTATTTGATTGGGATATGCCAAGGTCGACCGCAGCAGCGATGGTCGAACCTGTTGCAGCGATCGCGTCAAATGCCTGGATATGTTTGGTACTGATATGGACGTCGCCCGATTTTTTCATTCTCGTTCTCCCGGATGACGTCACCCGTCATTTGCATAAGATTGCGCGGATAAGCGTGCCCGTTCATCACTGCTGCTCCCTTTGAAACTTGCAAGGAAGCGCTCGAATGACAACCGTTCTCGAAAAAATCGCCCGTCAGCTCGTGTCACGAACGTCGTTTTCGCCCATTGCCACAGCGCGCGCTACAGATGCGGTGGTAGATACGATTGGCTGCATGATTGCAGGCGTGAACGATGCGGCCCCGCAGTCTGTCGCAGCAGCTTTCCGTGACGAGATCGGCACAGAAGGAATTTCACAGATTTTAACAGGAGGCCGCGCGTCACGCTCACTTGCTGCTCTTGTCAACGGCACAGCAGCTCACTGCCTCGATTTCGATGACAATTTCCACCCCGCACGCGCACACGCATCGGCCGTCCTTGTCCCCGCCCTTCTGTCCGTCGCGACAACCAGTGACGATATATCAGGCGAGAGGCTCATCCACGCATATCTCGCTGGGCTCGAAGGACAGGCGGCAATTGGCTTTGGCGTCATCCCATCGCACTATAATCGAGGATGGCACGGCACGTCGACAATCGGTTGTTTAGGGGCCGCGGCAGGCGTCGCCGTGCTATTGGGGCTTACCGAAGCCCAGATCGCACACTCCATGAGCCTTGCTGCGAGCATGGCTTCTGGCCCAAAGGGGCAATTCGGGACCGGCGCGAAGCCGTTTCATGCTGGTATGGCCGCCCGAAATGCCGTGGAAGCAGCGCTGCTAGCCCGATCCGGTTTGAGCGGCAGATTGGACATCCTCGAACGAGCGAACGGCTTCCTGGATCTTTTCGGGGGTGACGAGGCGACAGGATGGGGCGAGCTTTCCTTCGACGACAAACACATCATCGAAACGCGCGGCCTGGTCACCAAACTCCACCCGTGCTGCGCATCCACTCACAGAGCAATCGATGCGAGTTTGGACCTGCAGAAGGAATACGGATTTTCAATCGAGGACATCGAACGTATGGAGACGAAAGTTGGGCGGTCCGCTTTCGATAACCTTGCCTTCCCGGACCCATCTGATGAAATGCAAGCCAGATTTTCAATGCAATATTGCCTTACCGTGGCCCTATCGCAAGGCAGCTTATCACTTCGTGACTTTACACCATCCGCAGCCATGCGCCCCGAACTCCGTGTGCATATGGCAAAGATCAGCATAGCGTCATATAGCATCGAAGAAGAACGCGGCTTTGAGCGTCTACCGCACAAAGTCAGTATCTCGTTAAAAGATGGAACCCAATTTTCGGTTGAACGCCTTCATGCCAATGGGGCTATAGAGGCGCCCCTGACTGAAGGGCAAAAAAAGGCGAAATTCAGGGATTGCATCCAGTGGGCAGGACGGAAGGATTCCGATCAACTGTACGGGAATTTGAAAAGCATTTGCTCAGTCGATAGCGTCAAGTCAGTGAGTGAACTCATCACCCGACTGCTCGCGAAGTGCTAGCTTGGTGAAAAAGCTTTAAGACTACAGTGCAACCCCAAGCAAAGCAGAACGCACCAGGCCGTATACTGTAACACCAGGAAGGCGAGAGAAAAACTCGTTGCGACCGGCGCTCTCAGCCCAGATCGACCATTGACTGATCACAGTCAGTTGCCCGTCCTTCCATACAATGGTCGCGTTGATAACCCCAATATCCTCTCCGTTCCGCTTTTTGACGGAGAAACGGAATTCGCGGTTGGCGAACATATGCTCCGAAATGACCGGATTCTCGTTACTACCAATCAGCACCGGCGCTTCGGCGTCCTGCGTTTGCTTAACAAAGTAATCTCGAATAATCGCGACACCTGTCGTTTCGAGATCCGGCTTTTCCTTCATCTCCTGCACGCTGAGCCAAACCAGACCGACATCCTCCCCGCCGCTGCGACGAATCATGTGTAACTCAGCTGGCAGGGATCCTCGAAAATCGTTGATCGGTATTTGCCAATCCGTTGGGATTTGCAGTCCGATTTTGCGCTCACCGATACGAAGGGAAACAAGCCGCATCTCATCACCGAAGTTTGCCTGTCTGCCATCGGAGAACTGGAAACTCTTGAGGAACCCGATTGAATAAGTGTCAAGATCCTGTAGCGCTTTCTTGGCTGCTTCTGGCGTTGGTTTCCCCGCCACGTTAACGATGAAATGGATAGCTAGGGCATTTTTTCCCTTTGCAAAGCAGTGACTGAGGATCGCGCTTTTTGGCTTGCCGTTGTCGCTTTGCGTTGCAAAAACCTTTGCCTCAGTCAGATCCGGGGAGGCAAACATGGAAACAGGTGTGTAGCCTGAAATTTCAGCTTCATACTTACATATCGGCAATGCTGCGGGTGGACTACGGAGATCGTAAGCCACAACTGTTGTCTCGACCTTCTGGCCATCGGGTCCCGGCGTAACCTTTCCGACGATTTTCACCCTGCCGATAGAGCCGAGTTCCGCCTGCTCCATTGGGACCGTTTCAACCGTGGAATCGTTTGGGACTTCTGCTTCGAAATTTACACTCGGCATGTTGAAATCGAAGACATGCTTTTTCCAATCACCTGCTGCATTCGCTTCGCTGGCGGTTGTGAAAAGTGCGAGAAGCGCAGCGAATGCGCACACGATTGGCAAAGAAAGCATCAGCATTCCTAGAGATCGGAAAGATTGGAGCCCACATCATTGCTGGATATTCACACAGACTGGCGTGGCGCCCGGCGGAACGTCTTCTCATGGAGGGTAAACCGATCGTCACCAACGATCAACTCGTACTGTCTATCAACGGCTGCGTGCATATAGTCCACTTCATCGCAGGGCGAGAAACCGTCGGAAGAGAGACCACAGATGCGCTTGCCATTATGAGCAGAGATAAAGTTAAGATAGCCTAGGCCATACGGGTCGATGCCGGATTGACTTTCAGCAGACGCCACGCAGCAACCTATGTCCAGTTCCATCAATAAGCAGATAGTCGTGCACACCCCGCGCACTCGAGCGATCTACCTTGCCGGGTTTCCTCACAGACTTTCCCCGATAAAGCAGCGTTTCCCACATACGAGCGAGAGCATGACCAAGCGCAGCTAGAACTGCCGGACTCTATGTCTGCCCGCATTGGATCTTGCCTCCGTAGCACGGCGGATGTCGTTGCGATTGCGCCTCTTTGGGCTATACCGATCATGGCGGTGCACCTGCCGGTTATCGAGTAACTATCACCACCATAAGCGTGACCTGCTTGCAACCGATCTAGCCTTCATGGTCCGATCAACGCCATCCTTCGGTGCAAAGGCATATCCTGACGCGCGGCAGCAGGCTATCCATGTGCGCGGCGCGCCCTAAACAACATAACCAAAAGCAGCAGCCGTGATTTTTAAAAGATCAGAGCTGGATCTTTCCAAAGACGAAATCCACCCTCAAAAGCCAGAGCGTTATCTCCCCGTCTGCAATTGGGCGGCAGAGTATCGAGCTTTTCCACGTTGCCGCCACCGATGACGACCTCATCCGGTTCAAGAGCCGCGCTCAGTCGTTCAACGACGTCGTGTACGCGCTTTTGCCATTTCGCGTTGCCCTTCTTTTCCCTATAGGCCTCGCTGACATAGTGCTCATACGTTTTGCCTTTGCGGTAAGGAAGATGGGCGATCTCCATCGGCTGGGCAACATTCTCGACAATCATCGCAGCGCCCAAACCCGTGCCGAGCCCCAGAAACAACATGCGTCCGCCCTTGTAAGAGCCAATCGCCTGCATGAGCGCGTCGTTGACGACGCGAACAGGACAACCAAAAGCGCCCTCATAATCATAGCCCACCCAGCCTTCGCCCAGATTGACCGGTTCTCGAAGCGGTTTGTTATGAACGACCGGGCCGGGATATCCCATGGCAATGACGTCGTAGGTCATATCCTTTGCCATGGCGGTTACCGCGGCGACCATTTCAGGTCCCGTCATTGTCTTTCCGCTTTCAACCTTGCGTTCTTCGCCACCGGTGCTCAGGCGAATCTTCACGTGGCTGCCGCCGATATCGATTGCAAGAACAGTTTGATCCCGTGCCATGACCTGGCCTCCGTCGACTGTGTTGTGGGTGCTATTCGGGATCAACCCACCCGCCTGGCGGCCCAAACCCTGCCATTTCCGCCGGTCCCCAGCTTCCCGCATCGTATGCAGGCGGCACTGCGGGATCATCGAGGATTGGCTCCACGATCTTCCAGGCCAGTTCCGCCGCGTCCTGACGGGTGAAGAGCTGGCGTTCGCCCGCCATCGCATCACCGATCAGTCGCTCATAAGGCGCCATGTCACCGATACCGTCATCGACTGCGCCGAGTTCTACGGCCTCACCGCGCATGCCATCGCCCGCAGCCTTGCGGCGCGCGCCAATTCCAATTGCAATATCCGGCCCCAGCCGGAATCGCACATAATTGGCGGGGGTTGTCTCGACATCGCCAAAGAGCGCAATTGGCGGACGCTTGAAGCGGACCACGACTTCGGTTGCATGCGCCGGCAGGTTCTTGCCGGCGCGGATAAAGAATGGCACGCCATTCCAGCGCCAGGTGGCGACGCGAAAGCGCACGGCGGCGAACGTATCCCGGCTCGAAGCCGGAGCTACACCCGGCTCGTCCAGATAACCCTTGAACTGCCCGCGCACTACATCATCGCGTGTAAGCGGCGGCATGGCTTTCAGTATCTGCACTTTTTCATCGACGAGATCATCCGAGGCGCTTGTAGCCGGCGGCTCCATCGCTAGCAAAAGCAGGACATTGATCAGATGGTTCTGTATCACGTCGCGAATACACCCGACCTCGTCATAAAATTTGCCACGCCCCTTGATGCCGAAATCCTCGGCCATGGTGATCTGCACGCTCTCAACGTAATTGCGATTCCAGACCGGTTCCAGAAAGGCATTGGCAAACCGGAAATAAAGAAGGTTCTGAATAGCCTCCTTGCCCAGAAAATGATCGATGCGGAAAATTGCATCCTCGTCGAACACCTTGTGTAACGCCTCGTTCAGCGCCTCAGCTGTGCCGAGGTCGCGGCCAAATGGCTTTTCCACCATCAACCTTGCCGAGGCCGCTATCCCGGCTCGATCGAGGCCAGTCACGACGGTTTCAAACAGCGATGGCGGAATGGCGAGGTAATAAAGTGGGCGATGGTGATCCTTCAGAGCCGACCGCAGCTTTTCGAACGTTGCGTCATTGCGGTAATCGCCGGAGACATAGGTCAGCTGCGCGGCGAATTTTTCGAAGACGGCTTCGTCGATCTTGTCCACATGGTTGGCGACCGCATCCCGCGCCCGCGCTATCAACTGTTCACGCGGCCAATCATCGAAAGCGACACCGATGACGGGCGTTTGCAGCGCGCCGCGTTTCACCATGGCGTAGAGAGAGGGAAAGATCATCTTATAGGCAAGATCACCCGTGGCGCCGAACACCACCAGCACGTCTGAACGCTGTCTGTCCGTGGCTGATATCTTCATTTGGCTTTCTCCAGATGGCCACCAAAGGCATTGCGCATGGCCGACAGCACCTTGCCGGCAAACTCGGCCTCGCCGCGTGAGGAAAAACGCTCGAAAAGCGCCGATGCCAAAATGGGGGCCGGCACGCCGGTTTCGACGGCCGCCTGAAGGGTCCAGCGGCCTTCCCCGGAATCGGACACTCGGCCGCCGTAATGGTCAAGGTGAGGGTCCTGCTTCAGCGCCTCCGCCGTCAGGTCGAGCAGCCAGGAACTGATAACAGACCCGTGTCGCCAGACCTCGGTCACAGCGGGAAGATCAAAGTTGAACTGGTAATATTGCGGATGGGCGAGAGGGGCGGTTTCGGCATCCGCCTCGCGATGTTGCGTGCCCGCATTGGCGGCTTTCAGGATGTTGAGCCCTTCGGCATAGGCGGCCATGACACCGTATTCGATGCCATTGTGCACCATCTTGACGAAATGCCCTGCCCCTGATGGACCGCAATGCAGATATCCCATCGGTGCTGTTCCGGTGACCGGGTCGGCAGCGATGCCCAGGCCTGCGCCGGGCGCAAGGGAAGCGAAGATCGGGTCGAGACGCTGGACCGCGGCGACCGGTCCGCCGATCATCAGGGAGTAACCGCGCTCCAGCCCCCAGACGCCACCGGATGTGCCGGTATCGATGAAATCAATGCCGCGGGACGCAAACTCGGCCGCAAGATCAATCGCATCGCGATAGTTGGAATTTCCGCCATCGATGATGGCATCGCCCGCCTGGAGTTTGCCCGCAAAGTCCCGCGCGATTTTTGGCGTGATGGCCGCGGGCAGCATCAGCCACACGGCGCGTGGCGGAGAGAGCCTGGCAACCAGATCGTCCGGCGAGGTCGCGCCCGTTGCGCCTTCCTTAACCAACGCCGCGACATTGTCGGGATTGACGTCGAAAACCACGCAATCATGCCCGTGCTTCAAAAGGCGGCGCACCATGTTTGCGCCCATCCGCCCAAGCCCAACCATTCCAATCTGCATGCTGACACTCCTTTTGTGCAATTCGCTATTGCTGGTTCATTCGCCGAGACGAACGGTAAAATTCTCGTTTTCCCACACTCCAGCATCTCGCCAGTAGAAGGTGAAAACAATCGTGCCGCCGGCCGCCATATCCTGCACGGGCAAATCCGCAAAATGCGTGCCGAGACCGGAGGGCATCGTGCTTGTGTCTGTTGTCGTTGCCCAGCCGTCGGTGCTCCAGTGCACGATGGCATCATCCGCCAGTTCCAGCCGCAGAACCTTGCCGGTGGGCATTGCTGATATCTTGTTGTTGAAGCACCAGATTCGAAGATGCGATGGCGTCTTGTTGCGGATGTAACGATCTACACCCTGCGGCGGCATGTCGAAAACGGAGCCATCGGCGAGCGAACGCAGAAGCTTGATATGTTCTGCATGAGCCCAGACCAGCGGCATCGCGCTGCCCGATGGGTGGCCATAGAACAGCTCCCTATCGGGAAGATCGGGTTGATCCCAGACCTGCTCGGGGAAAAGGCCGCTCTGCCCAGCCGATTTTTCCATTGTGGTCAGCAGAGCTTCCGCCGCCCCGCGTCTGCCCGCAGCAAGTTCGTAATGGGCGCGCTCGCCGGTCAGAAGCGGCCATGGCCTGCCCTGACCGGTGCCGTCAAATGCTGCCCCATCAGCATGCTCACCATATCCGTCGCCTGTGTACCTGTACCAGACCAACCCCTGCGGCAGGTCGGCGCGCAGGCAATGATCGATCGCCTTCACCGTTGCGACAATGTGGGGATCGTCTGGTGCGCGCAGGCCAAAGCGGACCAGCGCAAGTGCATCAGGGCTGATCACATCGCTCGTTGGCAGGAAAGCGCGATCCGGTGTCTGGTTGAGGATGGGCGTGGTGCCCGAGGGCTGGACGGCATCGGTGGTACCGGGAGAGGCGATGCGAACATAATGGCCGGAAATATCAAGCTCCGAGCAGAGGGTTGGGTCGCCAGCAAATGTCCACCTTTCGATCTGCTCGTTCCAGCAATCGGCGGTCTGCCGCAGATGCGTTGCTTGCGCCGCATCGCCCTCCATATCCAGCAGATCAGCGGCGGCAAGCAGCGCAGCGATCTCCACTGCAAGCGTGAACGGGCTGTAGCCTGCGTCCTCCTCCCACCTGTCCTCGCCGGTCGTCGGACCGTTTGCCAGAATATAGGCCGAGGCGCTGCGGATCATCGGCATGTAATCCGCCCTTGCTGCGTGGTCGAGGTGGCCGTGCCGATGCAGCATATCCGCCAGCAGGATTGGAAAGGCGCATTCGTCCATCTGAACGCCCGGCCAATAGGGCTTGCCATCCAGCCAGAGATTTTGCGGCCAACGCCCCGAGGGCTGCTGCACCTGGCGCAGATAATCAAGGATGGCCAAAGCCTCCTCGTGATCGCCGGCCGCCAGAAACCCGCCCGCGGCTTCCACCAGATCTCGCGGCCATATCAGATGATATCCGCCAAGATCGTCATCGCCCTTGGAGGCTCCCCATGGGATCGACAGGCTCGCCACGACGGCTCCGGGCCGGTCTGCAGCACGATGTGCGGCAAGCACGGCGGTCGACACGCGATAGGAATTGACGCCGTGATGGGTATCGCGGTCGAGGCCCTCAAGGCTGTCCTGCCAGCTGCGCCAGTTGGCAACATAGGCGTCGTGCGCATGCCTGAAGCCGGATTTCAGACTTGCGACAGCACAGGCCGCCGCTTCATATTCGGTCTGGCCGAAACCGAGCGCTAATGTCGCCGTATCGTGAGCTTCGCTAAAATCGATTTCCGCCGCCAGCGAAACATTGCCATCATCTGCCCGCTGATATTCCTCGATAAGGCGTCCGACGCGGCGCAATTGCTGCCAGCCATCGGAAACGCCCACAAAACCAGCGCTTGCGGCGCGCCAGGGAAGATCGCAAATAAGCGCCAGATATCGAGAGCGACCAGTCGCGAACAGAATCTGACGCCCTTCATACTCCCCTATCCAGGCGGAGTTGAGATTGCCGGCGTTGACAAGATGCGGCGCCAGAAGGAGGCTTACACGGTAATCCCCCATCTTTCCCTTCAAGGGCGAGAAGGAGACTTGCTGAAGAACACAGGCCCGCGCCGGATCGGTGATGACCTGTTTTTCAATCCGGTAGGATCCATCTGTCGCCGTGTTGGTGATTTGGAACGCGGGAATTCCACTCTCGAAAGGGCGGGTAACGGAGGTGCAGTCCCGTTTCTCTTCCGAAAAATATCCGTCGTCTCTAGTGACCACAAGACCGAGATCGCGGGTGCAGGCGCTATCGATACGTGGATAATAAACCTCGTTGAGGATGCCGTGGCTGAGCGTAAACCAGACTGGAGAGGTTTTCGACAGTGCGGTTCCCACACCATTCTTGGCGCTCGACGTCCAGCGTGCGTCAATGCCCGGTGCGCCGGGTGCGAAATCAAGTGCGGCACGCATCGTTACATGCCTCTGGCAGGGAGATGATGAAGGCGAAAGTTAATGGTACTATCGTATTGAAAACTCATGACGGAGATCTCGACCTTGGAGAAAGGGTCTTTCCGGGATAAAACGCGAGACGGGCTGCGGTTCCCGTCCCTCATCTCAAATCCGATACGGCCTCATCATTAAGCTAGGTATTCGCGAAGTGGCGCACAACTAAAGATTTGGTAATCGAGCGTGTGGCGGATTCCTTTGTGTCGGTGGGTCGCAATATGGCCTGGATGCATATGCCCCGCCGGTGGCGTCGCCTTAACCGGTTGGTGGTTTCCAATGTAAGCCGGGTCAACGACAACGTCACAGCCGCCATGTTCGCGCACACGAACATCACATTCCCTTGACATCTGTTCTCGGAGATTTTTGAGAGCTGTCACGATTTCGGCCGTCTGGCGCTTGGTCCAATGACGTTCCATCAGAGTCTTCACCTGTATAAACTCAGAGGTTGTGTCGCTGTACTTTTCATTGCACGGTTCGGCAGAATTATAATTGATGTTGACCGGGGAGCGGATGGTACACCGAGAGAAATGCCGTTCTTTTGCATGTGTGCTTGTCGCAACTTCGGTCGCCGTTGCGGTGTTCGCCGGAACCGTTTTGCACAGGATAACGATAGTACCGTTCAAAATGCCGTCCCGGGGACGAAAAAATTCGATTTCTCAGCACCCGCCCTCAATCTTGAGGGGACGCTTCCCCTGAATGCTACGGCCGAAACCGTACCAATGAGCCCAACGGAGCCTGGCACAATCGGTAATGTGAAAGTCGTTGGAAAAATCACTTCAGATTCGTCCGGTCCGAAAATCGAGACGACCTTTGTCGGCTACAATCTGCAGGCACCATCGGCAGCGTTCCGGATCTGCACTTACCAGGCAGACACTGCTGGATACACGACGCGCGTCTCAAAAGTTGCATCGGACCTGACAGAGGCTATGCTTCTGGGCACCAAGGATCAGAGCGGCGAACCACATAGCGCCCTTATCAGCTATTGCTTCTCTCGCGAGAAGCAGGCGCTAGGCATAAATTTCATTGCAGATGTCAGCAACGCGGCGGATGCTGACGCGGCTTATGATCTGGTGGTTCGGGCCGACAAGTACGCCGTTGCGTTCATTGACAGCCTGTCATGGGAAAATGGAGAAGAATCAAGCTTTGGGGAAGAGCTGCAATCGGTTCCTGTTCGGATAGGCAACGAGCGGATCACACTCCGCATCCCGGACCAGTGGGAAATACCGATCAACGATTTTCATGGCGCTCTGCCGGCCGAGTTGCACATGATCAGGCGCAAGGGCGGAAAAGATGTTGGCCTGATGTGGCTGTTTGTTCAGGACATGAAGGAAAAACCCGACCTGGAAATGGCCGGAGCCACGATCGTGAGGGATTACTTTGTCAGGCAGACACCTGATGCCCGGCCACCCGCACTGATATCGAGTGAGGAAGACAGTCTACTTGCAAAACAGGGAATCCCCGCACGCGACAAGCCATGGTAACAACGCACCACTAAGATCCGGCGCAAATAAAAAACCTAAGCGCATAAAACGAAGCAACAACATTAAATTAGGATATTTTCTTAAAGTAAAAAAGCCTGTTTCTTTCTGGTATCTTTGGCCGCAAAAAATGGCGCAAGATAGACACCTAACTGGCTTGGAACCACGATTGGCAATGACACCACAGATCGGAGCGGACTTGGGCGGAATGAAGCTGACTGAACTTTTCCCACTACCCTATGCCCATTGGTATGCGGCCACTCTTTTTGCCGAGGCCGGATATGCTGCGTCACAGATATTCGAGCGTCTCAAGATAGATCCCGCGCGCTGGCGACGGTTCAGAGAGCGCTACAGCCAACTTCATTACGCCAATACAAATTGGGTTGCAGCCGCGTTCAGGCGGGAGGGACTTCCCGAACCCGAACAGGATCGGACGCTTTTCCAGCGTCTGACGGGGAATGACGGTATCGGCCTTCCTGTAACGGAACCCTTCAGCATGCGCAGGGAGCTTGAGGCTTTGCGGCGAGCAGTCGAAGCTAATCCTCGTATCGGCCCTTTCGCCGATGTTGACTGGGTCGCGCATTACATCGGAGAAAGACGATTTCCGACCATCCGCTATATCCACAATGGCCATCAGGTCTATGTGGACGGCGCACCAATCTGCGACCGCAAGGGCGTCCCGTTGTCCGGGGTCGACCCCTTCACCTTTCGACAGCTTGGTGACCGCTGGTTTTGCGACGATAGACATGTCTACGGCCAGGGCGAGACGCCAACGAAGCTTTTCTGGTTCACAGCGCGTGGCGCCGATCCGGACAGCTTCACCGTTCTAAACCAACGTTATGGTGTCGACAAGGCCGCCGGTTATTACATTACCAACTTGCGCCTTCCAACCGAGGAGCCGGGTACATTCGGGATCGTCAGCTATTATTACGGCAGCGGCCAGAAACCGGGCATTCGTATCGACGAGAGTCACTACGCAAAAGACAGTCGCAAGGTCTATGCTTATGGGGTCGCTATTGAAGGCGCGGATGCGGGCAGTTTCCATTCCATCGGCGAAGAAGGCAGATATTTCGCTGATAGGAAGCATGTCTATTGGGAGAAGAGCCTCATTCCCGATGCGGACCGAGAGAGTTTTGTCTGCGCATCAGAAGCAGGTCAGTATCGCGCTTATGACAGCGAGCGGCCGTACTATGCAGGGCAACCTCAATCAGTTTCGGCAGAATTTGAGTCCTGGAGTGGCTATTTCGAGAACCATCCCGAGATCGCCGACAGCTGGTGGCACCGGGAGAAGGCACGCCGCGCGGCAAGCGCGTTTGTTGGGAATGAGCCAGTCCCGATCGGCGGTCTCTATTACAGCGATGGAAGCAGGATTTTGGTTAGGCCGCGGCGTCCGCAGGAAGCCGAATGGGTCTCACTTGATCATTTCGATCACGGCAGCTTCCGGCACATCGTTGATGTGTTCGCACAGGATCGGCACGGACTGCGCTACTTCTTGCCCGGCCTCGAAAGTTACGGAATGGAGCCCGTTAAGAAAGCCGATCCGGCGAGCTTCGAAAAGCTCGACGGCCCATGGTTCAAAGACAAGCAGCAGGCCTATTACATCGACAGTACAGCACCTTTGCCAGAGCTTGCTGTCGTCAAAGTCGACATGGCGAGCTTCGAGGTTTTGGGCGGCGCCTATGCTCGTGACGCAAAAGGGCTGATCGTGGAAGGTGTGCGCAAGCGCGGCATCGACAATCCCGCAGCGCTGGAATCGCTCGGCTATTCCTTTGCACGAATGGGCGATACCCTGCTTTATCGCGGGAAGCCCATCAGTCGGCCCGGCAAGGTCAATCCCGCCACAGCGCGTGGTGTGAACGATCAGCTTCTGATTGACGCGAACGGCGAGATGCTGGTCGGAGGCAGTTATCGCAAAAAGATACCGGGAATCGATCCAGCCAGTCTGCATTTCCTCAACCGTGTATTCGCAGTGGACGCACGCCATGTTTACGCGATAACCGATACAGGACTGCTGCTCATTGAGGATATTGAACCGGGCGAAGTCGAGCCGGCCGGACTCTACTCGGTCCGGGTGGGCGGCACACACCTCCACGTTTCCGGTGGCATCGTAAGGCGGTTACGACCCGAAGATACAAGTGGATGAGTGATGCCTGATGTCAAAGATCCCGGCGAGGCTGGGTGCGTCAGTAGTGACGAGCGGCGTGCGGAGGTGGCAGGGCGGAGAAACCTGCGCCGTTGAAGTCATGCAGGCGCGAGGAAAAATCAATAGGCATGACATCACCGGATCGGAAGTCGCTTTTTGCCAGCCGATAGAGGCACCCGCCGCGTGCAAACACCAGATCGCCGCCATCCCAGTCTGCCCAGTCCGTTTCCGGAAGGTCGACAAGCAATGTTCCGTCCCGGTCAAACACGCGGTAGTCCAGTCCGTACCAGGCCTTTTGACTACGACCAATCGAATGAAGAACCATCTGAAGGCTCCGGCCATTTACACCCGTTTTTTGCAGGACACGCGACTTGTTGAAGCTGTAGAAGGTCGAGGCCTTCACGCCATTGGTTTGCCCCTCACCGGCCTCGATCACACGCCAACCGTCACGCGCAAGTATGTGGCCGCTGATGGGATCGTCCTCTCCACGTCCCGACAATTTACCGCACGGGCCCACTTTCATGCCTCGCTTCAAGCGAAAACCAGGAGCGAGCGAGACGCGGTTATCGTCAAACGAATGGTTGAGAAGCAGTTTGTTCTCGTCCTCGAAAACACCGCCTCCTCCCCAGGCATCTCCTTTTGGCCAGAGCGTCAGTGCGGTAAAGAATGGCGGTTTCGATATGGCCGTCCAGCTCCCGTAGGGCGGGCGATTTGTGGCTGCGAAGTAGACCAGAAGTTCCCCGGACGGAGAGAGATCGCAGCGTCTTTCGTAGACCCGCCCCTTCAACCATTGACCATGTTCAAAAGTGTCGGTGCGCAAGTCCCAGCGAATGAGCTGCACCAGCCGGCTCGGGCCGCGCCGAAATAAGACACCTGTTCTCGCCGACCGTGCAAGGATCGCATACAGCCTCGGTGCGAGTGCCTTCCGGGAAGAATCTACAGTCTGCTTGCCTTTCTCTACAACCACCTGAGCCACTTCCTTCCGCCGCTATCTGATGTTGTCATATACGACGTCACGTGACAGTTTATCCCTGTGTCCGCACCGAGCTCGCGGAATTCCTTCCCTCACCTCTCCGAAATACCGCGCCACATCAGATGTCAAAGCCAAGATCGACCATCTCTTTTTGGCAGGCTCTTTTTCGAGTGGCACCGTCTGATCTCCGACCAGGAAATCGGCCCTCATAGGCCGAACCATGGGAAGAACAAGTCGCGGGCGATACGAAAGCAGAGCGGAATCTAGGAATATGGATCGCCCAGCGCCGTAACGCCGAACGGCGTCCGCGGCTTGCAGCGCTGTTGTTGCCGTTCTGGATGAGAAGGGGTCAGATTGAACCGGCCCAGTCTTGCTGGATCGTAATTAGTCTCATCGTATGAGCATGGCTCACTTCGTTAGGCTCTTGGAGTTTCGTTCCAACAACTCCGGAGGAACCTCTATCTCGTTCCATGCAGTGCCATCGAACGTGTGAATGCCGTGCTTTGAATCGAAGTAGTAGAGAACGTCGTCAATCGCCTGAACCTTGACCGGAGTTGGAACACTTTTGTTGATCCTTGGGTCGAGGACGGGTTTCAGCGGTGAAAGAACGTGGCCGTCAAACCAATGAAGAGCATAGTCCGATGCAATGACCATCCGATCCTTAAATCTTGTAACGGACCGCAAATCTCCATCGTTACCCTTGAAAGATACGTCCTGAAAACCATCACGTGCGTTGCCGAAAAGAATGACACCATTGTTTCCAACGGCCCACACCCTTTCGCTATCCTCTACAAGAATGTCCGAAAGTGTTGCGGGTTCGGCGTAGAATTTTCCCGAACGCGGTGTAGCAACAACACGCCAATCCATTCCATTCCAGTGATATAGTCTACCCTCCAGGACCCTGCTTTCGCCCTCCGCTGCATGATGGATAGCAAGAGCTTCATCAACTCTCCCAAGATCGAAGAGTTCGGCAGCTCGCTCCTCCTCCTCCTCAGTGAGTTTTCTCGTTGTGCTTGCCGGGCTACAGGTTACGTTCATATAGATGTCATTTTGCGATGACCCCGCCAAATCTCCAAATATAAGATATTCGTACCCTGCCTCAGGCCTCGGCAGCTTTTCCCTATGAAACCATTCCCACGCGGAACCAGTTCGCCGGTACAATTGTGAATGGTATCCTGTTACGAACAGGGTTTCGTTTATAGCGACAATACGGTTGGTATAGCCGAGCCCCTCCGCGTCCTCACTATAAACACCTGATCCTTCGATTTTCTCATGTCGAGGCTCTCCGCCGGCAGAAAGAGAATACACATCTCCTTCATCGCTTTTGACATAAACAACAGGTTTGCCATCCGCCCCTAACCAGCCGGTAGTACTGTCGATAATACGGGGGATATCAAACCGTGTCCAAGGCTGTTCGAAATCGCCCTCAAAGACAAGAATAAACGAATACATGTCATCGTATTCTGCTTCACTAAACGCGGCGCAGAACTTATTCCTGCCCAACGCGCACGCAGAAGTCAGCCGCAGTCGATCATATTTTTTCATACTTTACCTCGGGTAGCTGCCGCCTTGTAGAACCTCGATGACCTTATTGTCTTTTGGTGGCAAGATTGTTGTACGACCTGGTTGTCGGAACTTGCTCCCGACTTGAATGGTAGCAGCATCCCGGGCCATCTTCTTGCACTTCTCTGGCAAGCCGACAATCTGGTTGATAGACTGATGCGTCGCGTCCCGTATTTCCCCCAAGGGAGCTGTACCCGGTGGCTTGTGGGCAAGACCCAACGCGGCAAGCGCAGGGTTTAGTGATTTATGTACTGCTTCATCATCGGTCCGGTGCATCCCGGGAGACAAACAGATTGCCTGCCCTTCGTTATATGTCGGGGAGTTTGGGATGCGCCCGGCAGTGGAGTTTTTTTCTGGTCCGCTTGAAGGTGCTTTACCAATTCGATAAACCATATCAGGAATGATGTGGTGTGCTTCTCCTGGACAAATCATTTCTACATATTTGTAAGGTCCGACAACACATGGCCATTGCCGCCTATCCTTGGTGTCTACACGAACGTTATGTCTAAGGGCCTCACCAAGTCTGCGATGCCCCTCAACCTCGCGGCGAACACGCTCATTTCCCTCGAGAAGATACTCTCGATATTTTGTTATGGCATCAGCGCTATGTTTTACGGCATCATCCAACGGGATGACGCCCTGTCGTACGCCCTCCTCAGCTTCCCTGACGATATCCCATTCCTCGTCATCCCGTGGGAACAAATCCCCACCCATGCGTTCAGAAATCGGCGCGCCCATTTCTTCGGGCCAAAGTACTCCTACGGCTGTACTTACTATTCTTCCGCCAAACTTTCCAAGCCTTCCCAACCACGGTAATACTCGCTGACCGATGGTAGGTTTGATCGTGGGCAAGGTCGGACGACGCCATATGTTGTCATTAGCGGCAGGAGGAGTTGGATTAACTGTAATTGGTCGGGGCGTCTGGAACCCTCCCGGATTGGTTGGCTGAGGCATCGGTTGATGCAACGCCTGCGCATACTGCGCACCTATGATCAACGGCTCGGGCGACGCATCGCTCATAACCCGGCCTTCGTCCGACCCGTCCTGCCATCGAAGCGATCCCCGCACCGGATCATCATCCTCGGGAGGATCATAGGTCTGTGTGCTGCGGACGAAGATCGCCTCACCGTGGGTATTCCTGTTGTTCATATAAAAACGATCGAGGTGGCGAATGACATGCGAGCCTTCGGCACCCACCTGATCGGCGTGCCCGATGGGTTCGCAGATGCTTTCCACCGTGCCGGATTTTACCCCCTTGCGGCTGCCGGGCGCATCGCCGTGCACATGTGTCGTACACGAACCCATCACCATTGCCTTTTTGCCGGTGAACCGAACAGACGGCGTATAGTTTTTATCATGGCCACAAAAATCCACGACTGGATAGGGAATGGGCACCACCGACGAGCCAACCGGTGTCAGGCATACATCGGGTGCCAAAGAGACGACCCGCGCCTCATCGATGTCACGCAGTCCCTCACGCGGCGTCCCCGTGGTCCATGTGCCCGGATATTGAGGCTCTCCAATATAGTTGTCGCGGGGGATGCTCATGCGGTCTCCCTCTCGGTCAAAACCGCTTCGGTTTCGGCCGACTTCAGACGAACGCGCGTCAGGGTAAGTTTTGTTTCCCCGGCATCGGGAAGAGGAAACCTGATGCGCCAGGTCAGAAGCACCCGTCCGTCATTTCGCCAGTCGAATTGCACGCCATCGAGCTTCAGCACATGCCATTCATCCCGATCTTCGCGAGAGCAATGGACACCGATGGAAAGGCCAGGCAACGAGCCTTTCGCGACCGGATGCTCAGAACTCAGGTTAACGAGCTCGTAGTTCTCGTCACCCTTGAGGTGAGGTGTAGCGATAAGATCAGGATGGGCCGCCTGCCAGAAGCGTGGATCAAAATCACGCGGCAAGAGGGGGTGCCTCTCCTTCCGCCAACCGTCGTCATAGGTTCCGGTGTATTGCTGACGGGAACGCCACCAGGGCGATACCAGGCCTAATCCCTGTGGCTCCGGCGCTTCCTTCCAGTCCAATCGTTCGCCGGGCGAGGTGATCTGAGGCGCGCGTACATGAGGTGTGTCTGCGGGCATGTCGATATTGACGATACCGCATCCCAGAGGATTGCGACGGTCGACATCCGCAGGGGTGTCGGTTTCGGTATCACCTGTGCCTGGAATGATGCCGCCAAAAGCATTGGTCCAGCAGACGCCGACCTGACGGGTCGGCTCGGGATCGGTCAGCACCCAATCCCTGATGGTTCGCTTCGGCTCCTTTGCGGAGAAGCCTGCCCATTTTTCCTGAATGACGGGTTTCCAGAATCGTTGACCGCATACTTCGATCTCCTTGGAAACATCACCGACACGAATGGAGGCGTGCCAGGATTTCTGTGGCTCTTTCGACGGTGACCATGCGTCACCCAGGAAGCTGATATCCGTGCCGGGCTTGTCAGGGGTCAGATCGCTCTGTCGCAGGAGGACGGTTTGATGCGGATCGTCCTCGTAAGCGTCTTCCCATTGAAAGCTCTCCTGCTCACGAGCGATCTCCATAATTCCGTCCTGCACATGCGTGAAGGTAGCGCGCACGGAAACAATGCAATCCAGTTCCCCCTCGGCATCGAACTGACGGAAAGCCATGGCGGGAAACGGCAGGCGGTTCTGAAGTTCCAAGATCAGGCCCTCCGTCAGTTCAGATCGATGGGCTTGCCGCGAAGCTGAAAATGATCCGTCGCCACGAAGTTGAAGGTCTTGCCAAGAATGATGACCTCGCCATTCGCCTTCATGATGAATTTGGAATCGCCGCATTCGATGACGAACTCTTCACCGACTGCAATCTTCTTGAACTTTCCGACGCTCTCCAACGAGGTCTGGCCGACATTCGTGACTTTACTCACCCCGATCTGTTCAGCCCGCGCAACCCCGACGCTATCTGATTTGAAGGTGCTGACAATGGTGTTCATGATGCCAGGCAGCGGAAACAGACCGGACGCATCGGAACCGACCCCCGAGCCGGAACCGGCAAGCGCCGTACCCGCATCCGCACGCGGGCTCGGGCCGGAGACCACACCTTCACGTGCGGAGAGGCCGCCCGTACCGAGAAAGCCGAGTGCCGATGAAGCAAGCGTGGTGGCGAAGGCCGCGACACCCGGGCCACCGCCGCCTGCGATCTGGGCTGCCTGCGAAAGCAACCCGGCCGTTTGCTCTGAAAGGGCTTGTACGCCGGCCATGGCCATCATCGCCATCGGTCCCGTTCCACCGACCACCGTATTCACCGAGCCGCCGATCTCGTGTTTCTGGTTGCCGGAAACTTCCACCGCGCGGTTGCCGCCAACGGACGCCACCTCGTGCCGGTCGACGCGCTTGGTCCGGTCATTCAATACCCGCGTCGTCTGGTCCTTCTGTGCATGGAAGAACTGGTTCTCCTTGCCAGCCTCATCCTCGAAGGTGATTTCATTAAAACCGTCGCCCTTGTGGCTGTTGGAGCGCAACACCATACGCGTTTTGTTGGCAGGCAGGTCGTAAGGCACGGAATTGGCGGGATTGTTGACCACGCCGATAACCAGCGGTTTGTCCGGGTCACCATCGACGAAGGCAACCATCACCTCCATGCCAATACGCGGAATAACCTGCGCGCCCCATGTGCCGCCGCCCCAAGCCTGGCTCACCCGCACCCAGCACGTATCCGTGCCATCCTTCTTCGCCTTGCGATCCCAAGGGAACCACAGCTTGATTCGGCCATATTGATCCGGATGGATTTCCTCACCCTCGGGGCCAGCGACGATCGCCACCTGCGCGCCTTCGATGCGCGGGCGCTTCGTTGTCCGGTGCGGCGTCAATGGCACGCGGGCCGGAATTGCCTCGAAGTGGTTGCGATACTCAGGCTCGTTACTATTTGTCTCATAGGAGAGATCGACAATGCTGTGGCTTGCCCTGATGACCACATGCTCTTCATAGGCATGTTCTGGATGCGCGACCTCGTAAGGCGTGAAGCGGCGGCCGGCTTCCAGAATGCGCGAGGTGGACGATCCGAATACCCGGTCGTGATCGGCCTCGATCGCCTGGGTGCGCAGTTTCTGCGCCCGCTCGGCTTCTTCGACTGTCCTGATGCGGGCCGGATATTCGTAGAGCTCGCGTTTTGTCGCATCCGGCATTTGCACCAGAGACGGCGTCATCGTGCCCGGCACCATGCCTGGCGTCTCGAAATTCCAGTCCGCACCCGCCCGCTGGCCGGAGACATAGGAGAAACGCCGCGCCCAATCGTTGATGTGGTTGCGATCCGACGAGCCCTGCGCCAGACGCACCGTTCCCTCCCCCTGGGCAGCCGGCGACGGCCCGAGCCAGCCGCTGGCGCTATCGGCCACATGCAGCTTGTGGGAACCGTCCTCGTGGCTGAACCAGTAGAACAGACCATCCTCTTCGAAACGGCGGGTAAGATAATCCAGATCGGTCTCGTTAAACTGCACGCTGTAGTGCTGTGCAGGCGGCGGCGAAATGATGCCTGACGTATCGGGTGCGGGAATGCCGTGTTCGGAAAACAGCGTCTCGACGATCTCCACCGCTGTCTTGTCCATCCAGATCCGGCAGTCGGAACGCCGCGACAGAAGCCACATCTGTGGCCGGATGGTCATCGAATAAGAGCGCAACCCACGCGTAATCGGAGGACCTTCATGGAGCTCTGTTACCAGGCCGTTAAAGGGACGGCGAACACCGCCGCCCTCACCCTCGCCCTGGCTGATTTCGATCGAAACATCGACCAGCCGTCCGATCAGTTCCTCGGGCTTGACCGCTTCCTTCTTGGCACGCACCGTCAGGCGAATGTCAAAGAGCTGCGACACGCCTTCCTCGACGGTCAGACGCTCCGGCAGAAGCTGATCCTCGCCAAGTGGCGACTTGACCTTGAGGACGCGGCTCGCCTGAACGAAATCAGAAAGTGACGACTGGTCGTCCATGGAACACTCCTAATCAGGACCCGCGGCTGGACTGAAGTGGCCAGAACCAGATCGTTTCCGAATTGTAGTAGCAGGCCGATGCGCATTGGGTGGCCTCTGAGCCACCCCGCACAAGATCGATATGGCCGCCGCCGGTATAACCAGGGATATTGTTGAACGCCACAACACCGTTACGCGCGCCGATGCCATTACGCGCTGTCGCGGGGGTAAACGGCTCTGGCTCGCCGAGATAACTCGTTCGTTTCATCAGATTTGCGAGGCGGCGCATGTTCACCTCAATGCCCTTGCCCGCATAGGGACCTTTCTGGATGCGATGCGAGGATGGCACGATGTTGATCCCCGATTTCACGAAAGCGATGCTGACGCGGATGGCACAGGTATTGTGATAGTTCGGGTTGCCGATGAAATCATCCCAGCCGATTTCCGTGAAAAGATCACGCTGGCTGAGATAGTTCGGGTGCGACGGGTCGCTGCTCGGATAATTCTTATAAAGAGTGTCAAAGTTAACGCGCATGGTTCGTCCCACTAGTTACTTTTCTGCTCACAGGGAAAGGAGACCTTGAGCGCCTCCCGCACGAGAGTGGCTGCCTGTTCATCGAGTTTTTCCGCAGGAAGATCGCCGAGATAGGTGTAGATCCGGTCGGTGAGTTCATGGGGCGCGACGGCGCCTGCACCACACCAGTCCGATCCGCTCGTCAGATCGGCCACGCCGGCGATATAGGCGCTTGATTTTGCAACGGAAACCAGCCGCCGCATTTCCGGATCGGACACCTCCGGGGCAAGCTTACCCTCGATGGCCTGCTTGAGTTCGGCACCAGAGAATATCCATGTCCGTTCCGCTGCACTGACCGGCGAAAGACCGGACGATACCAGAACAACCGGCACGGAAACAAAAAACACATATAGGGAGCGCATCAAAAAACCGCCTCGACCAAAGTCGACGTGAAACATCACGACGTGAGCTGCAAAACTGCAATGAAAACGTTCCGGTGCCGGCAACGCCGGCACCGGGGCGCGTCACGATCAGGCAGCCTTCGTCGTCGCCAGATCGTAGGAGGCGATCATCGGAGACTGCGGCGAGTTGTTGTCGTCGAACGGCGTGTACTTCACTTCCATCTTCGTGAAGTTGAGCTTGACGGTTTCCACCGGACGGTCACCGCTGGAATCCACCGAGTAGCTGGCGATAAGCGTGTTTGTCAGCAGATACTCGATATAGGTGTTGCCCGGATTACCCGTGGTCACCAGATGAATGGTTGCGAGCTTGCCGGTCCGGCCGGCGCAGGCTTCCTGGAAAAGCTTGGTGGAAGAAGAATCGCTAACCTTGGTCAGAATGACTTCCGAAATGGTCGGTTCGGAGGCCTCGCGGTTTGCAGCAGAACCAGCAGAGGTGTTCATGTTGCGGGCCACGTTCCAGTGAATGGCTTCAATATCCATCCACTTACGATGTTCCTCATGGGTGGCGTCGCCCTGGATACCGTCAATCTGCAGATAAATTGGCATGCTGTAAGCTCCTGTAGCTAAAATGACCTCTTGCTCCGAGGCCGAGTTACCCTTCGTTTAATGCCGCATGCGTCGGGTAGCCCCATCCGACGCGGCAACTTTATCCACCCCAACCTCTTCGGTTACGGCGAATTCATCTGCTTCCCCAGCCTCTTCGGCACGAATGCCGAACCCGTTTTCACCAAAATCGACAACAATCTTCCCGACACGCTCTCCCGCGATGACCTTTTCGAGGAAAAAGCTGGAAAGAGGCGGCAGGAGATCCTTGCCGATCATGATTTCAATGGCGCGTGCGCCAATCTCACTTGCACCGGCGCGCGCCACCAGGGCATCTCGCGCCGTATTGGACAGGGTCAGGCCGGTGCCATATGTTGCGAGCACACGTGCCCTGATCTTGCCAATCTGAATATCCACGATCCTTGCAAGCGCCTCAGTCCCAAGCGGCATGAAGGGCAGAATGATCGTGCGCCCGAGGAACGCGGGCTTGAACTGTTTGGTAAGCTCCGGCATCAGAAGCGTTTCCAGCGCTTCGCCTTGCGGCATCGTGTCGGGATCGGCCGACAGCGCCGACAGCAACTCCGAGCCTGTATTGGCCGTCATGAAGATAGTGGTGTTTTTGAAATCCACGTCGCGGCCTTCGCCATCGCGCAGCACGCCCTTGTCAAACACCTGATAGAAAATGTCCTGGACGCCGGGGTGAGCCTTGTCGATCTCATCCAAGAGCAGAACGCCGAACGGCCGGCGGCGCACCGCTTCCGTCAACACGCCGCCTTCGCCGAAACCGACATAACCGGGCGGCGAACCGAGAAGCAGCGAAACCTTATGCTCTTCCTTGAACTCCGACATGTTGATCGTCGTCAGATGGCTGTTGCCGCCGTAGAGCATGTCGGCGAGCGACAGCGCGGTTTCGGTCTTCCCCGTGCCGGACATGCCGACAAGGAAAAAAACGGCCGGCGGGCGGCGCGGATCGGATAATCCGGCCCGAGCAGTGCGCATGGCATCAGCAATCCGGGCAATTGCAGCATCCTGCCCCACCACCCGCTCCCGCATGCGCGCATCGAGTGTCCGGGCACTTTCAATCTGGTCCGCCAGAAGTTTGCCGAGTGGAATTCCCGTCCATCGCGAAACGACGGCGGCGATCGCCTCACGATCAACAACTGTCGGGACAAGTCTGTCGGCATTTGCCGGCTTCATGTCGACCACAGGCCGCAGGGGCGAGACATTGGAAACATCGCCTTCAACCGGCTGCCCTTCGCTTAGCTCAGCCATCTCCGCGTCGTAACGCTCACGCAGATCATCGATCCCGCTCTCAAGCTTTTCGACTTCGCCGCGTATCGACTGAACACGGGTGTCAATCTCGTCATTCTGCGGCTCACGCAAAAGCCAGTTCAACTCATCGGTGAGAAGGCGCCGCTCGCTTTCCATGGCGCGCAGCCGCTCCGGCTGGGTCTGCCGTGCCAGTGAAACGGCAGCCGCGGCCGTATCGAGAAGGCTGACCGCCTTGTCCGGTAACTGCCGCGCGGGCATGTAGCGTGCGGATAATTGCACCGCGGCCACGATCGCCTCGTCACGAACGACAACGTTGTGATGGCTGACGAAGCTGTCAGCGACACCGCGCAACATGCGTATGGCTGTCGTCTCGTCCGGCTCGCGCACGTGCACAGGCTGGAAACGACGGGTCAGCGCCGCATCCTTTTCGAAATATTTCTTGTATTCGCTCCAGGTCGTCGCCGCGACGGTGCGCACTTCACCGCGCGCCAGAGCAGGCTTGAGAATATTGGCCGCATCGCCCTGCCCGGCTGCACCACCCGCACCAACGAGGCCGTGGGCTTCATCGATGAACAGGATGACGGGTTCGGCCGAACGTTTGACCGCATCGATCACGCCATGAAGGCGGCGCTCAAACTCACCCTTCACGCCGGCACCGGCCTGAAGCAGCGAAATATCGAGGTTCAGCAGGCGGACATTACGCAACTTTTCCGGAACGTTGCCAGACGCGATTTCCAGCGCCAGCGCCTCTGCAACCGCCGTTTTACCAACGCCGGCCTCACCCACCAGAATGGGATTGTTCTGTCGGCGGCGCGTCAGAATATCAACGAGCTGGCGCAACTCATCATCGCGACCAATAACAGGGTCAACCTTGCCATTGCGGGCATCGGCGGTCATGTCCTGGGTGTAAAGGCGCAAGAAATCATTCTGGCCTGCAGACTGTCCTGCCCCTGCCTGCCCTGAGCCCGCCAGCGCGGACGGAACATCCACGCCTGCGCCATTTTCGGTCGAGCTGCGAAGACGCTCAAGCGCGGTGCGATCCATCGCCTTGAGAGAAGGAAATGCCGAGCGGACGAAAGAGCGAAGTGAGGTTTCCTCATCCATCGCCAACAGCAGATCGCCAAGCGTGACACGGTCGCGGCCAGCCTCCAGCGATGCGAGAATCCAAGCCTCCCGGGCTGCCGTGAGGATGTTCTGGGAGAGCGACAAAGCCTCTCCGTCGCCGATGACGGCCTCCTCCAGACTGCGGCTGATTTCAGCCTGCAATACCGGAAGTGGAATTTTCAATTCCTCGAACGGTTTCGCATAGATGCCAGAATCCACAACCGCAAGCAGCCAGTGCGGGATATCCACGTATCTGTGCCCCATGCGCACCGCAACAGAAGCCGCAGCTTCAAGGGTAACACGCAGGTTTGGCTCAAGCGCTCCAACGAGGCGGTTGAGATCGATATGCGACATGCAATGAGCCTCCTGCCCGGGTTCATTCCACAACGTGACGTGGAGTAAATATGATGATGAAACCAACTTGTCCACCCCGAAGTTGATTTTTTATCAGGTGAGATTAGCCACTAGACGCCACAATTTAGACACATTTAGAATAAGTCTGTCGTATGAATAGCCTTACGTAAGGGAAGTAACTACAAAAAATCCATTACTATTTCTCGGAGATAGACTGACGTTGAACGCGCTGAACGTTAAAACAGATTTAGAATTTTTGAATGACTGCGGAGAAAATATCCGGGTCAATGCAAGAACGCGTGAAATATACTATAGAATTAAGGATGAAAGAAACCAGGCTCGCACAGAAGAGCGCGCCGCTGCTCCGCAGGATAACCTGAAAATATCCAGTAGCTGGGATAATGTCAGCAATCTTGGATTGCAGATTATATATTCCGAAAGCAAGGATGTTGAAATATTGGCGTGGCTTGCGGAAGCATCGCTGCGCCTGCGCGGCTTCCATGGTCTGCGCGAAATCTACGATCTCGGCAAAGAGCTATTTTACAACCACTGGGACTCGCTGCGGTCGATCAGCGACGAGAATGACGAAGAAAAATTTGCACCTTTAGCGGGATTGAACGGTGTCGGCAGCGAGGGAACGCTTGTTCAGCCTTTGCGCCTCGCCTCATTGATCCCGGGCGGGAAATTTGGCGAACACAGCCTCTGGGACTTTCAACTCGCGCAGCGCCCAAATGAGAGCAAACGTCGCGAAGAGCTATATCGGCTTGCGTCTGAAACTGGCGTTGCCGCCATGTCGTCCCAGTTGGCAGAGGTGACTGCGTGCCTCTCCTCGTTTGATGCCATCATGGCCATCCTTGCCGAGCGCTGCGGGCAATCGGCACCCCCGAGTTCCCATATCCGCAACACGCTGGTCGAAGCAGCGTCTGCAATTCGCTCGCTCGGCGGGCGTGACCAGGATCCGGCGCCCGTCGAACAGGAAACCGTGGCCATCGGCGGTTCCGACGAGAACGGGGCGGCCGCCGTGCGTCCCGCCGTTACCGCACCGGAAGGCATATTATCGCGCGACGAAGCATTTGAAACTCTTCTCTCGGTTGCGCGTTACTTCCGCCGTACCGAGCCGCATTCACCGATCTCCCTTGCCATAGAGACACTGGTGCGCAGGGGACGCATGGATTTTTCGGAACTGCTGGCCGAGCTTTTGCCGGAAGCCCAGGTCCGCAACGCAGTCTTAACCGCCGCCGGCATCAAGCCAAGCGGAGAGAGCAACGGAAAATAGAAAGCACGGAGCGCGACGCCGCTCCGTAACAGTCGTCTGTGCCAAGGGGCACCAAGGAGGTTGAAATGGCAAGTGTACATGAAAAGCTGGAGCGTGTTCGCAAACCACGCGTTCATATCAAATACGAAGTCGAAACCGAAGGCGCGATGGTGGTCAAGGAACTGCCTTTCGTGGTCGGTGTGCTCGGTGATTTCTCCGGCAATCCCACCCAGCCGCTCAAGCCGTTCGGGGAGCGTAAATTCGTTCAGATCGACCGCGACAACTTCGACGAAGTCATGCGGCGCATGACGCCCGGTCTCAATATCTCCGTTGCCAATACGCTGCAGAAAGATGGCACGGACATGCAGGTCAACCTGAAGTTCGAAAGTATGGATGATTTCGAACCCGGCGCTGTCGTGCAGCAGGTTCCGGCGCTCAAGGCGCTTCTGGATGCCCGCAACGAACTGCGCGACCTTCTTTCCAAGGCCGACCGTTCGGAAGATCTTGAGCGGCTGCTGGAAGATATTTTGCAGAACAAGACCGACCTCGCAACGCTGGTTTCCGAACTCAAGGAAAAGAACGGCGCGAAAGAATAATAGCCTGTGCGGAGGAATACCTCCTCGAACGGCCCCGCTTGGGGCTTCCAACTGTTCAAGCGGCATTTTCAAAGCCGCATGTGGAAGGACTGAAACATGAGCGCTGAGAGCCTGCTGAAAAATGAAGCACAGGCAACGACCGCCGAAGATCAGGGACTGCTGTCCAAGGTGGTTGCCGCTACCCGTCAAACCGAACCGGACCGCGCGCAGAACCTCCTGCGCACGCTGACCGATCAGGCACTGAAGGGGACGGTAAAATATGACCGCAACCTAACCGTCACCCTTAACCACGCAATCGCGGAGCTGGACCGGACGATTTCCGAACAGCTCGCCGCCATCATGCAGGCGCCCGAATTTGCCAAGCTTGAGGGCACCTGGCGCGGATTGAACTATCTCGTCAAGAACTCCGAAACGAGCGTCAACCTCAAAATCCGCGTCATGAATGCCGGCAAGCGTGAACTGGCGCGCGATCTCGAAAAAGCCGTCGAATTCGATCAATCCCGCCTTTTCAAGGCGATCTATGAAGACGAATTCGGCACCCCGGGCGGCGAACCGCTCGGCGCCATCATCGGCGATTATGAATTCGACAATTCCTTCGATGACGTCCAGCTGCTGCAAGGCGTCTCATCGATCGCGGCGGCAGCCTTCGCGCCATTCATCTCGGCTGCCAGCCCGCACATGTTCGGTTTCGAGGACTATCGCGATCTCGCCCGTCCGCGCGATCTGGAGAAGATTTTCGACACGGTCGAATATGCCAAGTGGCGCAGCTTCCGCGAAAGCGACGATTCCCGTTTCGTCACGCTCGCTCTTCCGCGTGTGCTGGCGCGTATGCCCTATGGCCCGAAAACCAATCCGATCGATGATTTCGCCTACGACGAAACCAAGGGTGCGGTAAATGGTGACCTTGAACATGACGAATATTGCTGGATGAACGCCGCATATGTGATGGGCACCAAGCTGACCGATGCCTTCGCAAAAAGCGGCTGGTGCACGGCTATCCGAGGGGCTGAAAACGGCGGCAAGGTGGAAAACCTACCCATGCACGTCTTCTCCAGCGATGACGGCGACCTGGATCTGAAATGCCCGACCGAAGTCGGCATTACCGACCGCCGCGACGCCGAACTCGGCAAACTCGGCTTCCTGCCGCTCTGCCACTACAAGAACACGGACTATGCGGTGTTCTTCGGCGCCCAGACCGCGCACAAGCCGAAGCTCTATGACAAGCCGGAAGCCACGGCCAACGCCGCCGTTTCGGCACGTCTGCCCTACATCATGGCCACGTCGCGTTTCGCGCATTATCTCAAGGTTATGGGGCGCGACAAGATCGGCTCCTTCATGGAAGCGTCCGATTGCGAAGTGTGGCTCAATCGCTGGATCGCCAACTACGTCAACGCCAATGACGAGGCGGGTGAGGAAAGCCGCGCCAAATATCCGCTGCGCGATGCCAAGGTGACCGTGCAGGAAGTGCCCGGCAAACCCGGCGCCTACAATGCAGTCGCATGGATGCGGCCCTGGTTGCAGATGGAAGAACTGACGACCTCGCTGCGCATGGTCGCCCGTATTCCGTCGAAGAACTGAGCCTGGTCCGGGGTGGTCTGCCACCCCGGCCCCGTTCATCATCCGGAGCCCACTCATGGCGCATCAGTCCTTCCCGGACGCCCGCATTTTCGCCGACCAGCTCATCGCCCTCATAGACGATGCGCTGACCGGCCAGGTGAACGCCATTCTCCACCATCCCGATTTTCAGGCGATGGAGGCGAGATGGCGCGGGCTTGCCATGGTCGTGCGCGAAGCGGGCCGCAGCACCGATGTGAAGGTGAAACTGCTGAACGCCAGCTGGCGCGACCTTGCCCGCAACACGGAACGCGCCACCGACTTCGACCAGAGCCATCTTTTCGAGGTCGTCTATAACCGCGAATTCGGCATGCCGGGCGGCGAACCGGTCGGCCTTCTGATCGGTGACTACGCCTTTTCCCCTGATGATCTTGATGGTGCCGATTCCATCACAACGCTGTCACAGATCGGCATGGTGGCTGCGGCCGCCTTCTGCCCTTTCGTGGCGGCAGCTTCGCCCTCCACCGTTGGGCTGCAGGACTTTTCGGAGCTCAGCCGGGTCCATGATTTCTCCTGGCTGAAACAGGAGAAATCGCGGCTGCGATGGAATGCGCTTCGCGCACGCGACGATTCACGCTTCGTAGGCCTTGTCGCACCGCGCGTTTTGTTACGCTCTCCCTATAAGCCCTATGCGCGCGGGCGGGATGATGGATTTCCATTCCGCGAGCATGTGGCGGAAAGCGGCGAGACTCTGCTGTGGGGCAATGCCGCCTTCGCCTTCGCAACGGTTGTGGTACGCAATTTCGTCGATTCCGGCTGGTTTGCAGATCTGCGCGGTGTGACACAGGACGCCATGGATGGCGGCATGCTCTCTGCCCGGCAATTGCCACCGCTTGATCTCGGCATTGAGAGCAACGGCCTGTCCGCCCAGCCGCCCGTGGAAGTGCAACTGACGACGGGACAGGAACAGCAATTTTCCGATCTGGGCATCGTACCCGTCTCCACCACCTATCTTTCTGGCATGGCGATCTTCAACGCCAACCAGTCCCTGCACGCACCCGGCCATTACTCCACCGAAGCGGCCAGGCAGAACGCCCGCCTTGCTGCCATGCTGCAATATGTACTGTGTGCCTCCCGGTTCTCGCATTACCTCAAGGTCATCATGCGCGATGACATCGGCCAGTTGAGCGACGCCACAACGATAGAGCGCAAGCTGGAAAGCTGGCTTTCCTCCTACACGCTCGGCAATGACGATGCGGAAGCGGCATTGCGCACGCGCTATCCGCTGCGCTCTGCGGGGATCAATGTCTTCGAGGTTCCCGGCAAGCCCGGAACATTCTCATGCACCGTGCGCCTTCAGCCGCATTTCCAGCTCGATGACGTCTCCACGAGCTTCCACCTCATTGCCGAAACCATAATGCCGGCCACCGCCGCATCCCGGCCTTCAGCCGAGCCGCAAAGGATATCCGCATGACGCTGCGCGACGATATTTCCCGCCTCCTGGACGACAACCAGCTGCAAGACGCAATCGCGCTCGCGCGGGACCATGTGAAAACCAGGCCGACCGACAAGGATGGCCGCCATTTCTACATCGACCTGCTGGTCCTCGCCGGCGACTATGAAAAGGCCGATGCGCAATGCAATCTGGCCGCAACATTTTCACCGCAGGACAGCGTCGGTTTTTCCCTCTTTCGCCACCAGCTGCGCGCCATGGCCGCACGCAATGCGTGGTTTGAAAGCGGCGCCGTACCGGATTTCCCCGGCGGCCCCTCCGAACTTGACCAATTGGCCATCCGGGCGAACATTGCCGCGCGTAGCGGCGATGTCGAGGGCGCGAAAGGCGCGTTGAATGAACTCGACGAAAAACGCGGCAATGTACCAATTGGCCACGACGGCAAGAGCGCCGGCGACATCCGCGATCTGGACGACCGGGTTCCGCATGCGCTGGAAGTCCTGACCAATGGCGGCCGTTATCTCTGGATCGATTACGGACGCATCGAGAGCCTCAGCATCGACCCCATGAGCCGCCCGCGCGACCTCGCCTTTCGCGGCGCCGAACTGACGTTGCGCGACGGGGCAATCGCATCCGTGCTGCTTCCGGCGATCTATCACGGTGCGGGCGACGATGTCGGTCTTCTCCTCGGTCGAGAAACGCACTGGAGTGAGGGTGAACCACTGATAACGGGTCTCGGCCAACGCTGCCTGCTGATTGGCGACGATGTTGTGCCGTTCCACCAAATCGGCGCGCTTTCCGCCCTGTCCGACGAAGAAAGGCAGATCGCCCGTGGTTGATCCGCTGGAGCAATATCGCGCACGGCAAAGGACGCTGTCGCGCTCGGTTCTGGACCGGCTGCTCGATGACGCACCGGATGCGGAAACGGATATGCTCGTCAGCCTGAAGGATCAGGCCCGCGAGATGCGCGAGGTGATCCGCCGCGACCTCGAGGCATTGCTCAATACCCGCCGCAATCCGGCCGGCCCGCCGGCAGCACTCAAGGAACTGTCCGATGCGCTCGTGAGCTATGGCGTTGATGGCATTCTTTCGGCCAACTTGGTGACGGATGCCTCCAAGGCGCGTCTCGCTCGCAGCATCGAGCGGCGGATTTCCCTGTTCGAAACACGCCTTGCCGACGTCCATGTGACGATCCTGAAAAACCGCACGGATGGTGACCGGGCGCTTCGCATGCGCATACAGGCAAGCTTCCGCCTTCAGGAAGGCATGCCGCCGATCAGCTTTGAATCCCGGATCGATCCTTCCACGCAGCAATTCCTGGTGGAGGCGACGAATGGCTGAAGGCTTCCTCGAAAAGTACAATGACGAGCTTTTTGCGCTGCGAAAGCGCGCATCCCGTTTCGCGGCGGCGTTTCCGAAGATCGCCGGCAGGCTGCGGATGACGGGCGACGTTGCCGACGATCCGCATGTCGAGCGTCTGATCCAGAGTTTCGCCTATTCCGCCGCCCGGGTGCGCCAGAAGCTGGACGACGAATTCCCCGAACTGTCAGACAGTCTGCTGGAAACGCTCTATCCGCATTATCTTGCCCCGATCCCTTCGATGAGCGTCGTGCAATTCGCTCCGAGCCCGGCGCTGGCAACCGTGCAGACGCTTCCCCGTCACAGCGAAATTCTCGCCGAACCGGTTGGCGGCGAAAGCTGCCGTTTCCGTACCACGCAGGACGTCGAGATCGCTCCACTGGAAATCGCAGCTGCGACGCTCACCGGTCAGCCGATCGACGCCCCTTTTTCGGCGTCCTTTGCTGGCACGGCCAGCTGTTTGAGGCTTTCGCTACGCAGCACGGCCCCGCGCGGCGGTACTTTCCCGGAAATGGGACTGACGAAACTCCAGATTTTCCTGTCCGCCGCATGGCAGCAGGCGACAGCGCTTTACGAGCTTTTGACCAACCATTGCGTCGGCATGGCGCTTGCGCGTCACGCCGAGGACAAGGAAGCCGTTTTCCTACCCGCCGGAAATCTTACGCCGTCCGGGTACTCTCGCGATAAAGCCATGCTGCCATATCCAGCCAACAGTTTTGATGGATACCGGCTTCTCACCGAATTCTTCGCGCTACCGCAGAAATTTCTATTTCTCGACATTGACGGGCTGCAGAAATGGGGCGGCGGCGACTGCGAGCTTTACATCTATCTGGATGCGGCGGACGCGCGGCTTGAGCGCATGGTGTCGGTCAGAGATTTTGCGTTGAACGCCTCACCGGTGATCAACCTGTTCAAACAAAGCTGCGAGCCGCTTAGTCTTGATGGTACGCGGACGGAATACAGGTTGCTGCCGGATGCACGGCGGCAGCGGACGCGCGAGATCTATGCCGTTGAAAACGTTCAACTGACCAGCCGTTCCGGACAGACCGAGAAGACGTCTCCGTTTTTTGGTCGCACACAGCGCAATAATGGCGCAAACGTTTACTGGCAGATACAGCGCCGGTTCGATGATGACGGCTCTTCCGATACGGACATCGCCTTCGTGGATCAGACGCGCGGCCCGCTTGGGCCGCTCGACATGGTGGCAAGCATCGATACACTTTGCCTCAACCGCGAACTGCCAAGCCAGCTTCCCTTTGGCGGCGGGCACCCATTCCTGCAGCTTTCTACCGGCAACGAGGCGGTGAAATCCGTCCATGCACTGATGCCGCCGACGGAGGCGATCCGCGTCAACGAGCGTTCGGCACGCGAGTGGCGGCTGATCTCACATCTTCTCCTCAACCATCTTTCGCTCACCGACAACGGCGGCGCGCCGCTGAAGGACATTCTCTCGCTTTATTCCTTCAGGGACAGCCCGGAAACCCGACAGATCGTGGAGGCGATCAGCAATGTCGAGGCGCAGAATTCTCATGCCCGGATTGGCTCGGCAATGGTCCCGGGAACGGATATCACGGTGGAGTTTGACCCGGCACTGATCGCGCGACCTGCCGCATTTGTTTTCGCCGGCGTCCTCAACCATTTCTTCGGGCTCTACACGTCGATCAACAGTTTCACGCGGCTGACGGCGACGATGCGCGGCCACTCTAAACCGATTGCCCGCTGGCCAGCCCGCGCCGCCGACCGGCCGTTGCTCTAGGAGACGGGTATGAAACAGCAGACGCCAACCATAAAAGACAGACAGGCGGCGCTTCTCAGCGACGATCCCGGCCGTTTTGACCCTGCAACCGCGTTTCGCGTCGCCCAGTTCGTTTCGCCGGATGACGGGATCGTCATCGGTGCTCATGGCGGAATACAGCCGACACCACTTGCAGTCAGCGGTTTCAGCCGCAAGCGCGGTCAAGCCGAACTGAAATCAGCTTTCGCGCCCATCGTCGGGCCGCTTGGTTCGCTACCGCCGGCCTATGGCGAACTGCTGCAACGGGAAGAACGCAATCGTTCGGGCGCGCTGGCCAGCTTCTTCAACCTGTTTTCGGCAAGGTTCAGCGAACTGTTCGTATCCGCGACGGAAAAATACCGTCTTGCAAGAGGTTTGCGCTGGTCGGCCGATCAGCGGGATAACGGTTTCCGCAAAACACTGCTCGCCCTCATCGGGTTCCGCACTGCCGGTCTGGTCGAGAAAGCAGGCGTGAGCGAAGACGCGCTCCTGCGTTTCAGCGGCCTTCTGGCCGGCCGCAACCGCAATGTTTCGGCCCTCACATCAATGCTTTGCGAATTCACGGGACTTCCGGTCCATATCGAACAGTTTCGCCGGCGGTGGGTGGCTTTACCGCTTCACGAACAAAGCCAGCTCGGGCAGGCATCAGGACTGAGGCTCGGACAGAACACGACAGCGGGAAGCGCTGTCGAAGATATGAGCGGTGGCTTCCGGGTCGTGATCGGTCCTGTCGCCTATGCGGATTACCTGGCCCTCACGCCCGGTTCGAAACGGCTTGCGGAAATATTTTCTCTGACACGCCTGTTCGTCGGAAGCGCATTGCACTTCGATGCGCAGGTGATCCTGAAAAAGGAGGACATTCCGTTTTGCCGCCTCGGCCAGTCCGATGCTCCCGCCCGTCTCGGCTGGAACAGCTGGGCTCGCGTGGCACCCGCCCAACAAGACAGCGCTGACGCTGTGGTGACCGAGCGGGAAGGCTCGGCGATTTCCGCGTGAGGGCATGGATATGAAGCTTGCACTCAAGGACACACGCAATATCGGAGCAGCAAGAGCCAGTCAGTGGACCTTCGAGCGCGGCCGCCGCGTCATTGGCCGATCTCGGGAGTGCGACTGGCAGATCGACGACAATGAACGGCGCGTTTCCAAGCTGCACTGCACGCTCAACCGCGATGGCGAGGGCTTCACGATAATGGACCAGAGCGCTAATGGCACGCTGGTCGATGGCCGCCTGCTGCTCGAAGGCGAAAGCGCACGTCTCCGCGACGGTTCGCAAATCAACATTGGCGGGCAGGTTTTTCAGGTCTCCATTAGCGGCGATGCCGAACTGGATTTTTCCGATCCCGACGCATCCCTGCGAATGAGCGACGAGCCGCTGACCATTTCGTCGATCCTTGCGGACATCGCCCCGAACGGCCGTTCGGCCGGCGGCATGATGGGCAACACTGCCTCCGTCGACGATTGGTCCGAAACATGGCGCGAGGGCGCCAAACGGAAGGCGAAATCCATTTCGCGAAATGTCCAGATCGGCTGGAGCGAACCGCCCGCGGCGCATGGAATAAGCGCCATTCTGCCTGATAACTGGGATGAGGAGCCGGTTGCGAGCAGCGAGCACGAACATACCGACGCGCTCAACACGCCCGTCATGATCTCTCGTCCGGTTTCGGCCGCCGGTGGCGAAGATTTCGACAGTGTTTTCCCGGAGACGGAAAAAGACTTACGAGTGGAGAACGCACCGGCTGCAGTCGTTTCGACCGCGCAGGAGATCGGCGACCTTCTGACCACGCTGGAGCAGGAAAGCGCCGATTGTCTAGCCGTTCTCGACCTCGAGAGCGAGCACGCTGGCCAAGGTACGTCAGCCTCCCTGAGCGAGCGGATGGAAAGGCTCATCCGCCAGCAGCGGCAACTCGCCTACGCTCTTGAAACCCTGATCCATGGTTGCACGCAAAGGCTCGAGCCGAGGCTTATCGAGGCATCTGTCGATGCCGGCAACGATTTCCGGGCAAAGATTGGCCGCCGGGACTGGCAGGGGCTGATCGTCAAAACAGACTATTGGTCCACCTACAAAAAGCAATTCGAAGAAAACGGCCGTCCATTGCCGGTCAGGCAGTTCCTGCAGCGCGCAGCGCGTGGTGAAGCCGCGCCGGGACGGGAGACTGACGCGGCCACAGCCGATGCCAAGGGGGTAAATGACCACGATGAGACATGAGAACCGTGTAGCCTGGAGCGAGGGCATGTTTCTTCGCGTCCAGCATTTTCAGCAATCCGACCGTTGGACCGAACGCCTGGTGCGCAACACCACACGCAACCTTTCGCCCTATCCATGGGGGATCGTCGAGATCGGGGTCGATCGCAGCGCCTTGTCGATAGGGCAATTCGCTCTGTCGAACCTGCGCGGCATTCTTCCCGATGGTACGCCCTTCGAGGCGCCTGAAGATTCCGACCTGCCGCCGCCGCTCGATCTCGATGAAAGCGTCAAGAACGCCATCATCTATCTCGCCCTGCCGGCCCGGCAGCCGGGCAAGGCCGACATGTCCGCCAGCGGCCATAATGACACCAACAATGTGCGTTTCACGGCATCCACCTATGAAGTCTCCGATACCAATATAGAGACGGATTTCGTGGCCCCGATTGATGTCGGCCGCCTGAGCCTGAAGTTCCTCAAGACCGGTGACGATCTTTCCGGTTATGACCTCATCGGGCTCGCGCGGGTAATCGAAGTCCGCTCCGACCGTGCGGTCATTCTCGATCCTGATTTTATCCCGCCAAGCCTCAGCTGCGCGGCTGCGCCCCGTCTCAACGAATTGCTGACGGAGCTTCTGGGGATTGTGCGCCACCGCGCCCAGGCGATCGCCGAACGCATCGGTGACCCGACAATCCGGGGAACGGCGGAAGTGGGCGATTATTTCCTGCTGCAGATCCTCAACCGGGCCGATCCGCTACTCGCGCATCGCAGTGCCAACGCTACGCGTTTTCATCCCATCCGCTTTTACGAAGACTGCATCCAGCTTGCCGGCGAGCTCGCCACCTTCACCACGGACAGGAAGCGGGCAACAGATTTCCCGCCCTATCGACACGACGATCTGAAAGCCACCTTCGGCGCTGTGTTTGATGATCTGCGCACCTCGCTGTCTGCGGTTCTGGAACAGGCGGCCGTAGCAATCGAACTGGTGGAGCGCCGTCATGGCGTCCGTGTCGGCACTATCCACGACCGCACACTTCTGCGCGACGCCGGCTTCGTGCTTGCCGTGCGGGCGGATATGGCTGCTGAGGATATTCGTCGCCGCCTGCCGGCACAGATCAAGGTTGGTCCGGTGGAACGGATTTCCGAACTGGTCAATGTGGCACTGCCGGGTATTCCCGTGCGGTCCCTGCCGGTTCTGCCGCGGCAACTACCCTATCGATCCGGCACCGTTTATTTCGAGATCGACACGCAGTCGCCGCTCTGGAAACAGCTCGATACTTCAGGGGCAATTGCCCTGCATCTGGCGGGCGAATTCCCTGGGCTTGAAATGGAAATGTGGGCACTACGCGAATGAGCACGGAAAACCCCTCTTCCTGGCAGGATTTGCCGACGGTGGTCGAGATCACCGAGGAAAGTCGCCGGCGCAACCAGAACGCCCGCAACATGGCGGCAATCCTCGAGGACATCGTCGAGACCGACGGGCCGCCAAGCCCCAGCAGGGCAAAGGCGACTGACATGCCGGTCGAACAGCTGCTGACCGGTTTCCACTTCGGCGGCGAGGAGGTTCCGACACTTGTGCAATCGGCAGCTCCCCTTCTCAACCTCGCACATCTGCTGCGCTTCAGCGATGCCGAGCCGGACCCCGACCAGCTTCGCCGCGCCTGCGTTGATGCAATCACCCGCTATGAACGCGACCTCGCCTCCGCCCGCATCAGCCCCGAGCGGGCAAGGGCTGCGCATTATGTCGTCTGTGCTACGGTCGATGACGTCGTTCTCAGCAAGCCCTGGGGCGTTCGGGCAGGCTGGGCGCGCTCCGGCCTCGTTTCCACGTTCCACAATGATGTCACTGGCGGCGACCGGGTTTTCGACATTCTCGACCATTTCCACCAGTCGCCCGGCGCCAACAAGGATTTGCTGCTGCTGATCTATCTGTGCCTGTCGCTGGCTTTCGAAGGACGAACCCGCGTTTCACCGAAAGGAGCGCTCGAGCTTTCACGCATCCGCGACAGCCTCTACAAAACGCTGATCGGCCAATATGGCGTCTTCGAACGGGAGCTTTCTCCCCATTGGAAAGGTGTCGATGCCCGGCATACGCCATTGCGCGCGATGGCTGCGCTCTGGACCCTGCTGTCGCTGATGGCGCTCGCCTTCGCGCTTGGTTATCTCTTCTTCACGCTGTCGCTCAACAGCGCATCCGATGTCACTTTCGAAAGACTTGCTCATCTGCCGCCGAACGAAACACCGAGCGTGTTGATCGCAAGCCCTCCTGCACCACCGCCGCCGCCAACTAAAGTGGAAACTCCCCGCGTCGTTGATCCACCCAAAATCGTGGAGCCGAGACAACCCTCCCGGCTTCAAAAGCTGATGGCCTTCCTGCAGCCCGAAGTCGACAGGAAGCTCGTGACCCTTGCGGATGTGAACGGGCGGCTGCGGGTTCGCATCAACAATTCGGGCCTGTTCACGACAGGCAGCGCCGATGTCAGCCCGCAGTTCCGCGATCTCATCCAGCGTATCGGCGGCGCGCTTGCGGCTGAAAAATTCCGTGCGGTCGTCATCGGTTATACCGACACCGTGCCGATCAAGACGGTGGAGTTTCCATCGAACTGGCACCTCTCCGAGGCGCGCGCCAAGGCGGTCGGAGACATTCTTTCCCAATTCACCGGCCCTGACGCGATTCTGACCGAAGGCCGGGCCGACAGCGACCCCATCGCCGACAATAAGACGGAAGAAGGCCGCCAGATAAACCGCAGAACAGAAATCATGGTCCTGACCAATCCCGATGAAAAACTGAGCGATGCCGGCATTCTCTCGCCGCCCATACAGAACAGTCCGGGACAGCAGCCGGGAGAAACCCAGCCATGAATCCATTGAGCTATTTTTATACGATCCGCTCCTATGTCGAGAGCTATGCGGCCCTCGTCGGACGACGTTTTCTGTCACTTTTATGGGTGATCGCGCTCTGCGTCGTCATCTGGTTCTACGGCTATCTGATTGCGCTCGGCGATTTCAAACCGCTTGGCACGGTGCAGGCCCGGCTCATCGCCATCGGCATCATCATCGCCATCTGGCTGGTCTACATCGTCGTCACGATCTACCGCGGACGCAAGCAGGACAAGGAACTCGTCGACAGTATCGAGCGCGAGGCGCTGGCCAATCGGCAGGCGGAAATCGGCGAAATCCAGACACGCCTGAAGGAAGCGCTCGCTCTCTTGCGACGCGTCACGAAAAAACGCTTCGGTTATATTTACGACCTGCCCTGGTATGTGATCTTCGGCGCCCCTGGTTCCGGCAAGACGACGGCACTCACCAATTCCGGCCTGCAATTTCCGCTTGGCGATGCGCTCGGCGAAAATGCGGTGAAGGGCATTGGCGGGACGCGCAACTGCAACTGGTGGTTCGCCGACGAGGCGATCCTGATAGATACCGCCGGCCGCTATACCACGCAGGACGATCTCGACGGATCGTCGAAGGCCGGCTGGGAAGGTTTTCTCAGCCTCCTGAGGCGATATCGCCGTTCGCAGCCGATCAACGGCGCATTGGTTACCCTCTCCATCCCCGATCTGCTCAACCGTGATCCCGAAGAACAGCGGCAGGAACTGCGCTCCATCCGTCAGCGGCTTTCGGAACTCGACGAATATCTGCGCGCTCGGGTCCCGGTCTATATCGTTCTGACGAAGGCCGACCTGCTGCATGGTTTCGTGGAGTTTTTCGACGGTTTCAACAAGACCGATCGTCAGCAGGTTTGGGGCACAACCTTTAAGCTGGATGAGAGCTACTCCGCCGAGAACCTGCCGCAGCGCCTGACGGAAGAATTCGAGCTGCTGCAGCAGCGGGTAGATGCCATGCTGATCGAACGCCTGCAGCAGGAACAGAATGCGGAGATACGCGGACGTATCTTCCGCTTTCCGGCCGAGCTGGCGCGGCTGAAAGACCGCCTGCATGAAGCGCTTGCCGAGCTTTGCGCAAGTTCGCCTCTTATTGAGCCCCCGCTTCTGCGTGGCGTTTATTTCGCCTCGGGAACGCAGCCGGAAACGGAAAGATCTCCCGCAGCCCCCAGAACCCGCCGGAGCTACTTTCTCTCGCGGCTGTTTAAGGAGGTCATCTTCCCGGAAGCCGCACTGGTGATGCGCGACAAACGCCTCTCCGGGCGGCAATTGCTGGTGCGGCGCATTGCCTATGGCGCGTCCGCCGCGGCGGTTGCCATTGTCTTTACTGGCTGGATTTTCACCTATTTCGCCAATACACAGGCGCTCGCCGAAGCGGATCGCAAACTTGGCGCTTATGAGCAACTCGTTCAGGGAATTCCCGTACGAGACGTCGCAGATGCCGATTTCCTGCGCATCCTTCCCGCGCTCGACAATCTGCGCGATGCCAATTCCGGCTTTGCCCACGACCGCATTTGGAATGTCAGCTTCGGTCTCGATCAGGAAGACAAGATTGCCGGGCGCCAGCGTGACGCTTATCAGCGCGCGCTCAACGCCCTGCTGCTGCCGCGGATGATCGTGCAGCTGCAAAAACAGCTTAAGGACGAAAAGGATGTCACCCAAACGTTCAATTCGCTGAAACTCTATGGAATGCTGGGCGGGATGGGTGCACTGGACCGCGATTTCCTAACCGTGCAGACACATCAGATGTTCGCATCGCTTTACCCTGGTGATGGAAGGGCTGCGGTGCGAGAAGCGCTGGACCAGCACGCAAAGGCGCTGGCCGACGGCGTGCTTGCCCCGATCGAGCTCGATGCGCGGCTCATCGCTACCGCCCGCGAAACAATCCGCGATCAAGCGATTGGCACACGCGCCTACGATATTCTCGCCGGTCTTCCGCAGGTGCGCGAATTGATGGAATGGACACCCGCAACGGCTTTCGGTCCTCTTGGGGAGCGTGCTTTCGAGCGTCGCAGCAAAGCGCCTATGGCGGAGGGCATAGAGGGCCTCTTCACTGCGGATGGATATCACCGTGTCGTCATTCCGCAAGTCGCTCATGCCGCCCGCATCGCACTTTCCGAAGGCTGGGTGCGCGGTTCCGATGATGCCATCAAGGGCGCGACTGTGGAGCAGGTGGCGCAGGCCGCGCTACAAATCTATTTCGACCGTTTTGAGAAGAAATGGGCCGATACGCTGGCCGACCTTCGGGTCAAACCGTCCCAGACCCTCGGCGACGCAGTGGAAACCACCCGCGCGCTTGCCAATGAGCGCAATATTGTGATGGAGGCCGCCAGATCGATCGCGGAGGCGACCGATCTGCACCCCGGAGCAAACCCCGCCACCCTCGCCTCCGCTGCGGATGACGACGCAACCACAGCCGTTCTGGCGGCGTCGGTGAATGCGTCCGATCCCTATGCGAGACTGCGCGACATGCTGGCGACAAAAGGCGCAGCCACAACGGGCGAGCAGGGCAATGGCGACAAGACCGGTGGTTCGCCGTCGGAACAGTTGCTAGCGCATTTCAAGCTGCTGAACGAACAGCTTGCCCGCTCGGCAACAACCTCCGATGAAGTCGCCAAGGTGTTCGACGTGGACAGCCAGCTCACCAAGGCCAATCAGGACCTGCTGCAACAGGCCCGGGAATTGCCGGCACCGCTCGACGTCTGGGTGGCAGGCGTGGCGGCGGATGTCGGCTCGCTCGCGGTCAAGTCCGCTCGCAGCCGCATCGCCGAACTCTGGACATCCGATTCAGCCTCCCTGTGCTCTTCGATCGTCACCGGTCGTTATCCCTTCGACCGGACCTCCACCCGCGATGTCGCCATTGCAGATTTCACGCGTCTCTTCGGGCCGGCGGGGGTTTTCCAGAGTTTCTTCAAACAGCGCATGGAACCGTTTGTTGACAAGACGACGACCCCATGGAGCTGGAAAGGTACCTTCGGCGCGGCCGGCCTTCCCAGCAGCGCCGTCGCCCAGTTCGAAAATGCCGACAAGATTTCGCGCGCCTTCTTCCCGAATGGTAGCGAGACGCCGGCGGTTTCGATCAATGTCAAACCCGTCTCCCTCACCAATGCCTCCAGCGCGGTGATGCTGGAGATCGAGGGCGAGCGGGTCGTTTATTATCATGGTCCGATCCAGGCGAAATCGATCACCTGGCCCTCGCGCGAAAACACGGCAAGCCTGTCGCGCATCGCCTTCCAGCCCGGCGGCTGGCAGCAGGCCAAAACCGAAAATGGCGACTGGTCGCCCTTCCGGCTGTTTGACGGTGCCGATATCGAGAACCAGTCGGGTGACCTGCTGCGGGTGCGGTTTGAGAATGGCGGACAGGCTGCCGAATTCGATATTCAGTTCGGCTCGGTTCTCAATCCGTTCAGGCTGGATGCAATTGCCAGCTTCGCCTGCCCCGCGCAGTTCTAGTGACGGAACGCAATGCTGATGTTTCAAAGGAGGGGATTAGAATGAAGGCAGGCTCGAGAACGACAGCGGGTCATCGCAACTGATGGCCGATCAGGCATCAAGGTCCACGCAAACAGCGACGGAAAGCGATCGCATCGGTTTCTTCGGTAAGGTCCCAAGCCATGGCGATTTCATCTCCGATGGGCTCGAGCGGGAATTGATCGGTACCTTTGACGGCTGGATGCGATCCGGCATGCACGCCTGTGCGGATCTGTTTACGGGCCGATGGCCCACAATATTTGCTTCGTCGCCACCCATACGCTTCATCGTTGAGCACGGCATATGGGGAAACTGCGCCTATGTCGGTGTATTGGTTCCGAGTGCGGACCGGGTGGGACGCAAATATCCACTTGCCATCATCGCCCAACTCAATGGCTTCCGCGAACATCCACGAAGCCTCTATCTCGACGACACATGGTTCATGGCCGCAGAGGCGCTGGCCGAGACATCGATGACCGGCGATTTCGACATCTCCCGGTTTATTACATCGATCAAAAAACTACGTCTGCCAAAGCCGCGGGAAGAGGAGGATGTGCCGGAAATGGTGCGCGGGCGTATACCGACGAGCCTCTGGTGGTACATCGATCCCGTCAGCCGTCGTGCCCGCGGCCTCAAATTTGACGGCAAACCCAAAGCCTCCGATTTCCTGCGTCTCTTTAGCGACATGCCGGGAAAGGGCGATGAGGACCATTCAGCGCCAGCGCCAGCGCCAGCGCCGGCGCAAGCGAAAACAAAGCAGCAAATGCCGCCCGTGGTGCCAGCGCCTCCGCCGGCAGCGGAACAGCCGTCATCTGTGACCTACAGCTATGCCACACACGCGGGCACGCGGCTATCGCTGAATGCAGACGCTCTATTCGTTTCCCAGACACCTTCCCTCTTCGCCATAGCGGATGGACAAGGTGATTCACACAGCGCCGCAGAGGCCGCCCGTCTCGCCACGAGTATTCTTGCGGAAACGCCAGATGCCGAAACACCGGAGATGATGGCGCAACAGATCAGGGGAAAACTCGGCACCATCAACAGCCTGCTCCTTTCCCGCCAGACGACCGGTCCCGATGTCAGGCCGATGGCCAGCGTCGTCATAGCCTCGATCATCTCGCGCAGACTGAGCGTCTTGTGGTCTGGTGATGCGCGCGCCTATCTCCTGAAAAACGGCACAATGCACCAGCTTTCGCGCGATCACGTCGTTGTCGGCATGAAAAAGCAACTCTCGCAATGTGTCGGGCTGTCCCAGCAGTTCCGACCGGACATCGTGTTCGAAGAGTGGGGCTTGCAGGACAGGGTCCTGCTGTGCAGTTACCCGCTGGTGCAGATCCTCCGGGAACGCGCAATTGCCGAGATCGTCTTCAACACCCCGATCAAGGATTGCGCCAATGCCCTGGTCCAGGAAGCGCTGATCGAAAACGCCCGCGAGAATATAAGCGCAATTGTGATTGGAAACCGGCGTGAACAATGAACTTGCTTATCCGGAGGTAGCTGCCCGCTTTTCCGACCTTTGGCGAAGCATCCGCCATGAGGGCACGCGGGAAAGAAGCTACCAGGAGCAGCAGGACCTGATCAACCAGATCCGAAATGCGCTGGATCGAAAATTGCCAGATATTTCTGGCGAAAACCCGGATTGGATTGCGGACAGCTTTGCAGTGAATTTCACCGCTTACCAGAGTGAGACGACACTTTTGCTGCAATTGCGTCACCGCGATCTCGGCTCGCTGCACGCGCTGAAAACCGTGCCGCCCACCCGCAGGGACGACACCGTTCTGCTGCAACGCTTACGGGACGAAGCCGAGATTGGGCTCGCGCTGCGCCATCCCTGCCTTGCGGAGACGTCCGCGCTTTTGCGGTTGCCGGATGGTCGGCCTGGCCTGTTGCAGCCGTGGTTTGCGCACTCACTGGCATCGATCATATCTGCGCAACCGATTGCCGCCTCGCAGGCGATCGTGATCCTTCGTCGCGTGCTGCAAGCGCTGAGTGCAGTACATGCATCTGGATATGTGCACTGCGACGTAACTCCAGCCAATATTCTGCTGTCGGACGGCAAGTTCGAAACGGCAAGACTGAGCGACTTCGGCATCGCCCTTCAAATTGGCGGGAAACACGCGGAACAGGGCCTTCGTTTTGCGGCCTCGGCTGAATTTGCGCCGCCGGAACAGATGCAAGGCGCACCGGCAAAGCCGGATCAGGACATATACGCCGTGGGACGGCTCGCCCGGCGGCTAATCGCCACGGCTAAGGCAGAATCACCGCAAGGCCTCGAAGATTTTGCGCAGGCCTGTTGCAGTGACGATCCTGCCTTTCGTCCACAAACGGCAATGGAAGCGCTACAGCTTCTGTAGCGCTTCATTGGTCAGTTGCCGCCGCCGGGAAGCGGCGCCGCGGCCGTCGGCACACTCTTCTGGAACACAGTCAGCAGCTTGGCCGAATCCACCAGCGGCGCGTTGCTTGCATAAAGCACATCACCCTTCTGCATCTGGAAGAGCTGCATGAGGGCGATGCTGGAAGCGTCGCGCATGTTGACGTGATAGATCACGGGCCGCATGGTCGTGGCCGTCGCCACCGGCCCTTTCGCGCCGGGCACCCTTGCGGCGGGAACCTGAATAATCTCATTGCGGAAGACATAGACATTGCGCGCATCTGCGCGGTCATCCAGCAAGCCACCGGCGCGGCCGACGGCCTGCGCCAGGGTCAGCTTTCCGGCCTCGAACTGGAATTCACCGGCACTCTTGAAAGCGCCGAGTGCGGTGTAGCTCGCCGCGTCGCCATCGATCATGATCTGATCATCCGGTGACAGGCGGATATTCTGACGGTCTTCCCGCATGACGCGGTCAAGAGGCGCGCTGGCCCTTTGCGAGCCACGAACGACAGTGACCGTGGCAGCGCCTGCAGCGACAGTCGGGCCGCCAGCTTGATTGAGCGCATCGAGCACCCGCTCCTGCCGGGCGGTGAGCACGATTTTTCCGGGATTTTTCACCGCACCACTGAGCATGACGGCGCTCGTCGGCTTATCGACGACAGTCACGACGGCTTGCGGGTTCACGGCCGAGCCCTTGAGGCCGGCGACGACCTGCGATTGCAGCCCTTCGGGTGTGGAATCAATAACCCTCTGTTTGCCAACGAAGGGAATATTCACCGAGCCGCTCTGATCCACCGTAAAGCGGCCGAGATTAAGCGTCTTGCTCTGTGTCGGGGAGAAAAGTCCATCTTCTCCAGTATCCAGCACGGTAATGTCGATCACGTCGCCGCGCCGCAATCTCTGGGCGTTGTAACCGGTGTTGCGAAGCGCGGTAAGGCCGGGTCCGGAGGCGTTCAGCGTGCTTCCGGCGGAAACCGTGGTTGCCGATGCATTAGCGAGCTCGATGACGGGAATTTTCTCGTTGGTTCGAGGGAACGTCGCAGACCGGATATTACCTGCGGTCGGTCCGTCAGATGGCTTTGCACATGCGCTCAAAAGAGCCATCAGCAAAATCGCCCCCAACTTTTTCATCCCTCATCCCCTTAATGATTCAACCTGACGCAGAGATAACATCCCGACACGTCATCGCAACAACTTTAGCGGTTGCAGTTTAGCGAAAAACTGTCCTCGAAAGTGCAGGTGTGGCCATTCCGCAACCCTTTCGGGACTGCCCGAGGCAAACCCCAAGAATGCACCAATGAGAAATAAGCAAAGCTCCAACTCTTCTGAACACGAGTGCGCTACCAAAAAAGCGCGACAGCCATTGGCGTGACAATTTCGTGGCATTGAGCTATGTCACGTTGTCTACGCGCATTCGCTGGCCTGTTAAATTGCGGTCACCCTTTGCCCGCCAACGAAGAGATTTGGGGGAATGCAATGGCACCGCTCGATGAGACAAAATTACATTCTTTCATTGGCCGTCACATTGATCCCGCGGCTCGAGCTCAGCGTGCGACGCACTACGACCGGAAAGCGGCATGCCTGTACCGTTCCATGATCTGCTTCATTCTGAAGTGAGAAACAGCGCGCTCGATTTGCCGTTGATCGGCCAAGGTATGGATACCGGCGACGTTGGATACTCGGAAGTGAGCTGAGTTGGAGGGTTACCGGCAAAAATGGTGGCTGGCTCCCGGTGGAAGGCCGCTGTCACATCAACGGGTCATAACGCTTTGGAGAATAAGACCATGAAAATGAGAATTCTCGGTGAAGCTGCGGTCGCCTTGATGCTGTCCACCGCAATTGCCTTCGCCCAGCAGGCCTCTGATACGGTGGCACCCGAAAAGGCGACCGACGTTGCGACAGCCAGACGTGTCGAGTCAAAGAGCTTCATGGTCGCAGCGGCCAATCCGCTGGCGGCCGAGGCGGGGCGCGACGTGATCGCCGCAGGCGGCAACGCCATAGATGCGATGGTGGCTGTGCAGACAGTGCTGGGCCTGGTTGAACCTCAGAGTTCCGGGCTCGGCGGGGGTGCCTTCCTCGTCTATTACAATGCGAAAACCGGCAAGCTGACGACGTTGGACGGCCGCGAGACGGCTCCGATGAACGCCACACCAAAGCTCTTCCTGGACGACAAGGGTCAGCCGCTTAAATTCATGGACGCTGTCATCGGCGGTAGCTCCGTTGGAACGCCGGGAACGGTGCGACTGCTCGAGGAAGCCCACAAACGCTATGGACAGGCGGAGTGGGCAAGCCTGCTGAAGCCGGCGGAAAAGCTGGCGGCCGAGGGCTTCAAAGTGTCACCGCGCCTGGCGTCCCTGATCGCCTCCGAGGGCGACCGATTGAAGAAATATCCAGAGGCGCAGTCCTATTTCTTTGACACCTCCGGCGCGGCCCTGCAAACCGGTGCCCTGTTGAAAAACCCTGCCTATGCCGAGACGCTTTCGGCCCTCGCCAAAGGCGGCGCAGACGCCTTTTACAAGGGGAGAATTGCCGAGGAGATCGTCAAGACTGTACACGAGGCCACCGACAATCCCGGCGTGCTGTCGCTTTCCGATCTTTCCAACTATCGCGTCATCGAGCGCGAGCCTGTCTGCTTCCTCTATCGTGGCCTCGATGTTTGCGGCATGGGACCGCCATCGTCAGGCGCCATCGCCATCGGCCAGATGCTCGGCTTGGCGGAAAATTTTGATCTCAAGTCTTTGGGGCCGAAAAACGTCGAAAGCTGGCGCATTATCGGCGACGCGCAACGTCTCGCGTTCGCCGACCGCGAGCGTTACGTCGCTGATACCGGTTTCGTGCCGCTTCCGGTCAAGGGCCTGCTGGACAAGTCGTATCTGGGCGAAAGGGCAAAGCTGCTCGACGGCGACAAGGCACTGACCAAGGATGCAGTCAAGGCCGGCGAGCCTGAATGGGATCACGCGCTGCTTTTCGGCCGGGATGCAGCGCTCGAATTGCCCTCCACCAGCCATTTTGTCATTGTCGACAGGCAGGGCAATGTGGTCTCGATGACGACGACGATCGAAAACGGCTTCGGCTCGCGTCTGATGACGAACGGCTTCCTGCTCAATAACGAGTTGACCGACTTTTCCTTCAAAACCCATGATGGCGGCCTGCCAATCGCCAACCGGGTAGAACCCGGCAAACGGCCGCGCTCCTCCATGGCGCCGACCATCGTGATGAAGGACGGCAAGCCACTGCTCGCCATCGGTTCGCCGGGCGGCAGCCAGATCATCGGCTATGTGGCACAGGCGCTGATCGCGTATGTCGACTGGGGCATGCCGGTCGAAGCGATCGTCGCCCAGCCGCACCTGATCAACCGGTTTGGCACCTACGACATAGAGGCAGGCACCAGCGCGGAAGAACTGGCCGGGCCGCTGAAGGCACTGGGTTACGAAGTGAAACCGGGTGAGATGAATTCCGGTTTGCATGCCATTGAGATCACCGCGCAAGGTTTGGCCGGCAGCGCCGATCCACGGCGCGAGGGGGCGGTTATAGGGGGCGGAATGTGAAGTGCGGCTCCAGGGCTTTGACGCTGACGGCGGCTATCCATGCAACTTCCAATTTCGGACCGCATAAACTGGCAACCGAAAGATCGCTCTCTGCGCATTAAGCAACCTTGGCACCGATATGCCAAGGATCGAAGCCGTTCTGGCAGCACGGGCCGAAGCCCTTGGCGTTGAGACGGCGCGGATTTGCACTGGAGAATTTGAGAATTCCGCTGAGGACATCAGCCTGCAAGCAGGCGGCAGGTTGTTTCGAGGGCGCTGGCTTGCGGGTGCGGACGCAGCGGACAGCGTGGTGCGCAAAGCGGCGCGCATTGCCTTTGCCGGCACCGAGCCAGAATTTACCGGCTATTCCCTTCGTGGAGCTGGCCACCGGAGCGCGCCCATCACCCGCGCGCATGTCGAGGCGGTGCTACTCAGGGTCTCGGGAACAGGTGTTTCGGCGGCTACGCTGGAGCCTGCCACGACGTAAAGCGACCGTGCCTTCATGGCGCACGTGCTCCCAATGTGGCTGAGCGCGCGCGGTATCTCAGAGTCGCAGACGTCTTAAAGCCAGTCCAGAGCCTTTGCTGCACGAATGGCTTCGGAACGCCGCTTGCAATCAAGCTTACGGAAAAGGTTCCCCAGGTGAAACTTTACCGTCACTTCCGAGATGTTCAGCGTCTGGGCGATCTTCTTGTTCGACATGCCGCCGGCAAGCAGCTGAAGCATCTGCGCTTCCCGCTGGGAAAGCCCGCCATGCAGGGCGCGTGCCTGTGGGGAGTTTACCGAGTCGGCAAATATCGACAGCGCGGTGCGGACATCGGAAGAGGTCTCGATGAAACTCCTGATGCGACGATTGTTCAAAAGCGGAGACAGGAAGATGCGCTCCTCTGACAATACGCCTCTGCAACCAAGGCGGGTCGCCGATTCTAGAGCTGTGAGAATATGCGCGCGGGCGGCAGCATTGTCGCGGCGCTGGTGGGCGGCGTAGCCCTGCCAGATCCTGAGTGCCACTTTTTCCCGATTGGTCACTTTGGGATTGGCGATCATCGCATCTATCTGGCGAGAGAGATAAGCACGCGGCGTGAAAAGATGCACGGCGTCGCGCAGCCAAGCCATGACGTAAGCGATTTCGTCGCGGCGCGTCAGTCTTGACAGGTCCTCATGCGCACTTTCCACCCAGTTGCGGCCCATCGGCATGCGGATTGCCGAAAGAGTGGCGGCAGCATCCGCCCAGCGATTGGCATTCTGGTAGGCGATGGCGGTTCTGATCTCCATCATCGCGTGGAATTGGAGCCCTTCCGAAAGGTGAATCCAGAGGCCGTCCAGAAAACCCGCACGAACGGTCATCGGGAAATGGTCGATCAGCACCTGCGAGGCGTAAAACAACGCAAACTGCATCAGGCTTGGCCAGATTTCAGCGGCGGCGAAGTGATCGAATTCGTGCTCAACGAAATGCAGCAAATCGCGCGGCTTCCCCGCTTCATAGGCGAGACAGGCTTCTGCAAGCCGCAACATCCGGAACTCCTGGGCGGCATCGTGTGGCACCTGTTCCAGTCTTGCGCGCGCCTCTTGCGCGGCTCGGCGCGCCAGAAGCACGTCACCGCTCATCAGCCGCAGCACGATCTGATGCAGATGGATGAAGAATTCGAGCAAAGGCTGGCCGCCCATCTTGCGCAGATAGATGAGCGCGCGGGCGGCAGCCGCCTCCGCCTCGCGAAAATTGCGGCGACGGATTTCGAATTCGAGCAACGCATTGTAGTAGGACGCCCACTTTCCGTGATCGTCCAACGGATAATCAGCCATGAACTCGCCGAGACGCGTTATCATCGCGTCGTTTGGCGTCAAGTCCTCGGCGATCATCAGGTTCAGCCGAAAAGTTCGGGCGGCAAAAGAAAATCGTGAGTCCCTGGCAAGCGCCTTCAACGGATCGAGATAGTCCGATCCAAGGCTTTTGCCGACGAGATGTCGCACGCGCTGCAATTCCCCCTGTTTCAGCAGGGCGCGTGTCACGGCAAACAGCACGGTTTCATTCGTCGCAATCATCTCCTGTGAAAACCGCATGATGATCTCGCGAAACCTGTCGATGCTGCTTCGGTAGATCAGCTCACGGCCGTGAGCGCGTTCAAGCATTTGTGCGGCGTGGGTCTCATAACCCCGGTCGAGCAGCATCGCCATCGCCGCGAGCGAGTTCCCTGCCCTTTCAAAAGCGGACGCAACCTCCACCACGGCGCTGCCGGCCTGCAAAATCGCCAGGCGTTCGCGCGCGGCCAAGGTCAAAAGTCGTATGAGCGTGGGATGTTGCTCTGGACGTCCGGTGAGGAAAGGTGGGAGCAGATCCCTCCACTCCGCCTTGGGTTCCGCAGACGGGTTTTCGAGCCAGAAGCAGAGCTCGACCGTCTGGCCGGGAGAAAGATGCGTCAGATAGTTTTCCCTAAGATACTCTGCACACAACCTTTCATCCGGCTGCCGCGCCAACGCCAGGAAGGCCGGCCATCCCGCAAAATCCTCAAGGGCGATGCGTCGCTGTTCGAACGGCAGGCTTTCGGCTTCATCGTTCCCCAGTGCCAGTTCATCCGGCCCAATGGTGAGCGAACCGCGATGCAGGATCTGTCGCGCCAGCCCGCTGACCCGTTGATCGGGACGACAGGCAATGATCAAAACCCGCACCGATTCCAGAATACCGGCAGGCATACGCACGGCCCGCGCAACGACCGGCACATCCCATAGAAGGCAGCCATCGGCCACCTCATCGCTTCGCGGCTGGTGCGTGCAGCATATGGTGGCACCCAGTTCCTTCGCGATCATCTCCAGCAGCACGCTTTTCCCCGCTCCCGCAGGCGCACGCAGAAAAACGACACCGGCGGCTTGGCGGGCGATGCGACGGCAAAGGCGGGTTCGAGGTAACAGCGTCATTCGCAAGGGATAGGAGATTTAATCACCAAAACCTATACCAATCTTTCAAAAAACTATACCTCTTGGAGATTGTTGAAATGCGTTGACGATGAAAACTTGTGCTCAGCCAACCGATGCACAAGGAACGTTCCACGGATGCAGCAACACCCGCTGATCGCGATTTTGAACAGGCTCGGCACCTTCGCGCTGGTCATGATTGCGCTGTCCATCATGATTTTCGTGCTCGCCCGCGTGGTGCCCGGAGATCCGGCCCGCATGGCGCTGGGGCCGGCGGCAACGCAGGAGCAGGTGGATGCGCTGCGCGGGCAGATGGGCCTCGATAAGCCGCTCGCCGTTCAATATCTCGACTACATCGGCAAGGCGCTGCACGGTGATCTTGGTTTTTCGCTGGTGTCGCAGCGTCCGGTTACGACCGATCTCGCGCAGACCGTTCCCGCCACCGTGGAGCTGGTGCTGGTCTCGGTCATCTTCATGTTCCTCGTCGCCATCCCGCTCGGCGTCATCACGGCGCATTACCGCGACCGGCCGCTGGATCATATCGGCCGCATCCTGTCGCTCACCGGGGTCACGATCCCAAGCTTCCTGTTCGCCATCACGCTGCAATTGCTGGCAGCGCGCTTTCTCTCCGGCTGGCCGATCATCGGAAGGCTCGATCATTCGCTTGGCTGGCAGGGCGGTCCCACCGGTTTCATCCTTGTCGACGGCGTCCTGGCCGGACGTTTCGACGTCGTGCTCGATGCGCTTAAACATCTCGCGCTGCCGGCTTTCGCGCTTTCCATGGCCGGCATCGGCCAGATCACCCGCATCACGCGCTCCTCGATGATCGAGAACCAGCGCAAGGACCATGTGCTGACCCTGCAAAGCTTCGGCGTGCCGGAGCGAGTGATCATCTTCCGTTACCTGCTGAAGCTTTCTTCCATCGCGCCGCTGACGATCATGGGTCTCGAATTCGCGTCGCTGATCGGCAATGCCTTCGTGATCGAGATGGTCTTCGCCTGGGGCGGTTTCGCATCCTACGGGCTCAACGCCATCCTTCAGAAAGACCTCAACGCCGTGACCGCCGTGGTGCTGGTGGCCGGCCTGTTCTTCATCGTTGCGAACCTGATCGTGGATGTTCTGATCTCGATCATCGACCCGCGCCTGCGCCGTAAGGAGGCTCGCTGATGGCCGATATGAAAATGCTCGAACCCACCGATCGGGGCTTAAGCGCCGGTTACATGATGTGGTATCGCTTCAGCCGCAATCCGGCGGCGGTCATCGGCTCGCTGATCCTGCTATCGGTGCTGGTACTGGCGGTCTTCGCGCCCTGGCTTACACCCTATCCGAAACATATCGGCGCGGTTGTCGATTTCCGCGCCCGCCATATGCCGCCGGATCTCGAACACTGGTTCGGCACCGACAAGGCAGGACGCGATATCTTTTCCCGCACCATCTTCGGGCTCCGCGTCTCGCTGCTTCTCGTCATCGGCGTGCTCGGCATTTCCGTCCCGGTCGGAACTGTGCTTGGCCTGATCGCCGGATATTTCGGCGGCTGGACCGAAAAACTCATCAGCGGCCTGACGAATGTGATGCTGGCCATGCCGCCGCTGGTCATGGCACTCGCAGTGTCCAACCTTCTGGAACCGACGCTGACGAACGCCATGATCGCAATCACGCTGCTATGGTGGACCTGGCATGCGCGGCTGATCTATTCGGTATCGAAGTCTATCGCCTCAGAAGACTATATCGAAGCGGCACGTCTTGCCGGTGCAGGCCCGTTGCACATCCTCTTCCGCGAAATCCTGCCCAATTGCGTTTCGGTCATATCGGTCAAGACGACGCTTGATGCCGCCTTCGTCATCCTGTTCGGCGCGACGCTGAGTTTCCTGGGTTTCGGCGTCAAGCCGCCGACCCCTGATCTTGGATCGATGGTCGCCGACGGGCGCCAGTTCATGCCGGATTTCTGGTGGGAAGTGCTCTGCCCCGGCGCGGCCGTGCTTTACGTGACGCTGGGTTTCAATCTGCTGGGCGACGGCCTGCGCGACATGTTCGACGTGGAAAGCTAAGACCATGACTGAACCGCTTCTCAAGGTCGAAAATCTCAACGTCACCTTCACCAATTATGGCCGTACCCGGCAGGTGCTGCGCGATGTCGCCTTCACGGTTGCCGCCGGCGAACGCGTAGCATTGATCGGCGAAACCGGGTCCGGCAAGTCAGTCACCGCGAAGGCTGTCATCGGTACCCTGCCGAAAAACGCCGCGATCACCTCAGGTGCCATCGTCATCGATGGCCGGGACGTGCTGTCCATGCCACCCAGGGAGCGTGAGGCCCTGAAGGGGACCGCGTTTTCGCTGATCATGCAGGACCCGCTATCGTCCTTCAATCCGGTCTTCAAGATCGGCACGCATCTCGATGATGTTATGCGTTTTGCCGACAAGCGCGATGGAATCAACTCGTCTAAGGCAGAGCGCCGCAAACGCATCGCAGCGGTTCTGCGCCGCGTGCAGCTTGCCGACACCGAGCGAGTGATGAACGCTTATCCCTCCGAGCTGTCGGGCGGCATGCGTCAGCGCGTGCTGATTGGGCTCGCCCTGCTACACCAGCCGAAGCTCCTGATCGCGGACGAGCCGGGGACAGCGCTAGACGTGACGACGCAGGACGAAATCCTCAATCTCATCAACCAGCTGGTCGCCGAAGAAAACATGGCGCTTTTGATGATAACCCACAATCTCGGCGTCGTGCGCAAGGTGGCGGACCGGGTCGTGGTCATGCATCATGGCGATATCGTCGAGACCGGACCCTGCACGCAAATCCTCCATCGCCCCGCCGAGGATTATACGCGTTCGCTCCTGGATGCCGTGCCGCCGCTTTATGGCCCGCGCGTCACCGATCTGGAGCAGAGCACGCGGCAGCCGATTATCACCATCGAAGGGCTGAACAAGATTTATGGCCGGCGCAATGGCTATCATGCCGTGCGGGATGTGAACCTGACGCTGAAGCAGGGCGAGGTTTTTGGCCTCGCGGGTGAATCCGGCTCCGGCAAAACCTCCGTCGCCCGCATGATCATGGGCCTTTCGCGCCCGACGTCAGGCAATCTTGTCATCGACGCCCCCGCGCCTGCGCGCGGAAAGCGACTGACGCAGATCGTCTATCAAAACCCGGGCACTTCGCTTAATCCGAAGCGCACGGTGAAACAGACGCTTGCTTTGCCGCTGAAATCCATCGGCATGGATGGGCCTGCGCGTGAAAACCGCATGCAGGAACTGATGGGGCTGGTGCGGCTGCCGCAATCCTATCTCGGCAAATATCCGCATGAGCTGTCCGGTGGCCAGAAGCAGCGTGTGGCGATTGCCCGCGCGCTGGCGGCGGAGCCAAAAATCCTCATCCTCGATGAGCCGACGGCCGCACTTGATGTCTCCGTGCAGAAGACGGTTATCGACCTTCTGCTGCAGCTGCGCGAGGAGCTTGGCCTGACCTATCTGATGATCTCGCACGACCTGTCGCTGATGCGCAATTTCTGTTCGCGCATCGCCATCATGCTGCGGGGCGAGATTGTCGAAGAGGGCGTGACGTCGGCGGTCTTCGCCGAACCGGCCCATCCTTATACCCGCGCCCTGATCGCGGCCATCCCCGTCGTCACCGACGAGGAAGAACATCTCAAACCCACGGTGACCGAGGAGGAGCGCATGCGCTTCCTCGTTAAATCGACCGATTTATGAAAGAGGAGCCTGACGTGTATCGCGTTGGAATTGACGTCGGCGGCACGAATACCGATGCCGTTGTGTTGCAGGATAAAACCGTTCTGGCGGGGGTGAAGGCCTCCACGACAGAGGATGTGACGTCAGGCGTCATCGAAGCCCTTGAAAAAGTCATCGAGGCATCGGGCATAGACAGGGCGCGCATCGGTGCCGTGATGATCGGCACCACGCATTTCACCAATGCGGTGATCGAGCGCCGGCATATGGACGAGGTTGCAGCCATCCGGCTCGGCCTGCCGTCCGGCGCTGGCCTGCCGCCCATGGTCGACTGGCCGGATGAGCTGCGGGAAATCGTCGGCAATCACGGTTATCAGGTGCGGGGCGGTTATGAATTCGACGGCCGCGAAATTTCGCCGCTCGATGAGGACGAGATCGTTCGCATCGCCGCCGATATTCGCGCCAAGGGCCTGAAGGCGGCTGCCGTCACCTGCGTTTTCAGCGGCATCAACGATGCGATGGAGCTGCGAGCGAAAGAAATCCTGCAGGAACGCTGCCCCGGTCTGCCGGTGGTGATGTCCAAGGATATTGGCCGTCACGGTCTGCTTGCACGGGAAAGTGCGGCGATCATGAATGCCAGCCTGCTGTCGCTTGCCGACCGCACGGTTGCCGCTTTCGGCGAGGCGTTGAAGGCGGCGGGCATCACCTGCCCGTTTTATATCACCCAGAACGACGGCACGCTGATGGCGGCTGACGTGGTGCGCGGTTTCCCCGTGCTCACCTTCGCGTCCGGTCCGACGAACTCCATGCGCGGTGCGGCCTTCCTCACCGGTCTCAAGGATGCCGTCGTCGTGGATGTCGGCGGCACCACGTCGGACGTCGGCTCGCTGTCGCACGGCTTCCCGCGTCAGGCCTCGACCACGGTGGATATCGGCGGTGTGCGCACCAATTTCCGCATGCCTGACGTTTTCTCCATCGGTCTCGGCGGCGGTTCCCTCGTGGTCAATGGCGACCATGGCCTGACTGTCGGCCCGAAATCCGTCGGTTACCGCGTCCGCCGCGAGGCGCTTTGCTTCGGTGGCTCGACCCTGACGGCGACCGATATCGCCGTTGCCTCCGGCAAGGCGGATGTGGGCGAGAAGGCGCTGGTCTCCAGCCTTGATAAAAGACTGGTGGATGCTGCCGTCAGCAAGATCAACGACATGCTTGAAGCCTGCGTGGAGCGCAGCCGCATCTCGTCGTCACCGGTGCCGGTTATCGCCGTTGGCGGCGGTTCCATCCTGATGCCGGATCGCATCGGTGATCTTGAGGTTATACGGCCTGAGAATTTTTCGGTGGCCAATGCCGTTGGCGCGGCCATTGCGCAGATCAGCGGTGAGACAGACCGGGTCTTCTCACTCGTCGATGGACGCACGCGCGAGAGCGCACTGGCTGAGGCAGAAGCGGAGGCCCGCGAAAAGGCCATTGCCGCCGGCGCGATTGCCGAAACGCTCGAAGTGATCGAGCGCGAGGATATGCCGCTGGCTTACCTGCCCGGCAACGCCACCCGCATTCATGTGAAAGTTGTTGGAGAAATGGGAGCCAATCATGGCTGAGACACGCAAGCTGAAATATGACGAAGCGGCATTGCGGACGCTGACCCGTGAGGACCTGGACGCATTGGAAATCGGCGCCGGCATTCTCGGCACGGGCGGCGGCGGCAATCCCTATCTCGGCAAACTTCTGGCGCTGGAAGCCATGAAGGCCGGTTATGAGATGAAGATCCTCGCAACCGATGCCATCGAGCCGGATGCGCTATGCATGTCCATCGGTGGCATCGGCGCACCCGTCGTCGGCGTCGAGCGCATTCGCGAAGGCCGCGAAGGCCTGCGCTGCCTGCGGGCGATGGAAGAGCTGATCCGCACGCCCGTCGACGCGATCGTCTGCGAGGAAATCGGCGGTTCCAATTCCATGAACCCGCTGGTGACGGCGGCGCTCGGCGGCCTGCCTATCCTCGATTGCGACGGCATGGGCCGGGCATTCCCGGAAATGCAGATGACCACATTCTCCATCTACGGCCATAGTTCCACGCCATCGGTGATGTGCGATCTGCACGGCAATGCCGTCATTTTCAGCCACGCCGTTTCCGAAGTCTGGCACGAGCGCATGGCGCGCGCCTGCGTCGTTTCGCAAGGCGGTGGCGCAATGCTGGCGACGGCTCCGATGCAGGCACATTACGTGCACCAGTATGGCATTCCGAAAACCTACACCAAGGCGATCGCCATCGGTGAGGCCGTGATCCGTGCCCGCAAACAGCAGGAAGACCCGATTGCCGCAGTCTGCGCGCTCGAAGGCGGGCGGCGAATCTTCAACGGCAAGATCACCGATCTGAAGCGCCATCTTCGCGGCGGTTTCGCAATCGGCGATCTCACGCTGTCAGGCTTCGACGACTGCGTCGGACAGACGGCGGGCGTCGCCATCCAGAACGAATTCCTGCTGTTTTCCCGTGACGGCAAGGTGGAAGTGACGGTTCCCGACCTCATCGTCCTGCTCGATGTCGACACGGGTTATCCGATCACCACCGAAGTGCTGCGCTATGGCCAGCGTGTGGCCGTCATCGCCATCCCCTGCCACGACCTGCTGCGCAGCGCCCGCGCTCTAGAGGTCGTCGGGCCGGCGGCCTTCGGTTACCCGAACATTTTTTTCTCACCGCTGCCCGTTCCGGTCAGCAAGGCTGCCTAACCATAAGCGGGCCGATGCCCGCAATAAAGAGGAGAACAAAAATGAAAATGCCTGTACTTTCTTCCCGTCTCGCCGCACTGGCGCTCGGCACGGCGCTCGCGTTGCCGCTTGTTTCTTCTGCAGCCCTTGCGGAAGACAAGGTGTCGGTCGCGGTCAACACCATGCAGATATTCAGCTCGCTCGACCCGGCGAAAGTGACTGACTACACCGGCTACATGGCCATCGTGAACATGTATGACGGTCTGACCACCGTGAACGCCAAGGGCGAAATTGTGCCGCATCTGGCGAAATCCTGGGAGATTTCTGAGGACGGCCTGACCTACACCTTCCACCTGCGCAACGATGCGAAATTCCAGGACGGCACGGCGGTAAAGGCTGCCGATCTTGCCTGGTCGATCCAGCGCCTGCTCGGCATCAACAAGGGCCCGTCGAACCTCATCGTCGGCGTGCTGAAGCCTGAAAACGTCACCGCGCCTGACGATGCCACGCTGGTCATGAAGATCGAGCGCCAGTTCTCGCCCTTCATGGCGGCAACGCCGCTGATGATGGCGATGAACAAGACGCTGATCGAAGCCAATGCCAAGCCCGAGGACAAATGGGGCGAGGCTTACGTCGGCGAACATTCCGCCGGTTCCGGCCCCTACCGTCTCGTCAGCTACAACCGTTCCGCCGATATGGTCATTGCCCGCAATGCCGATTATTTCCTCGGCTGGACCAAGGGCAAGCCGATCGATGAGGTGCGCTTCGTGCAGACCAGTGACGACGCCACGGTGAAGGCGCTGGCGGAAAAGGGTGAACTAGGACTTTCCTCGCACGGGCTTGGCAATGACACCTATGAATCCATCGGCCGGATGAAGGGTTACAAGCTGATCCAGACCCGCACCGCCGGCGGTTTCGTCATCAAGCTCAACACCAAGGTCTATCCGACCGACGACGTCCACGTCCGCCGCGCGATCGCCTATGCGACCGACTACAAGACGATCCAGGAAGTGATCTATCCGGGCTTCGATATGAAGGGCCCGCTCTCTGACGCGTTCAAGGACGCGCATAATGGGGATATCCAGCCCGGTGTCTACGATCTGGAAAAGGCCAAGGAAGAGCTGGCGAAGTCGAAATATGCCGGTCAGAAGATCACGCTCGTCAACAGCTATGTCGCGTCGCTCGCCTTCGAGGCGGAAGTGGCGTTGCTTCTGCAATCGAGCCTCGAGCAGATCGGCATCACGCTCGATATCAAGCCGGAGCCTTGGAACCGTATCGTCGAGCTTTCTTCCAAGCCCGAAACGACGCCTGCATCGACGCAGGTGAACATCTCGCCGACCTATCCGTCGCCGGATTCGATGTTCTACAACCAGTATCATTCCAAGGCGTCCGGTACCTGGATGTCGATGGAATGGTTGCAGAATGCGGAGATCGACGGGCTGATCGACAAGGTCCGCGCCACAACCGATGTCAACGAGCAGAACGCCACCTACAAGGAGCTGCAGACGAAGATCGTTGACCTTCAGCCTGACGTCTGGGCGGTTGCGCCGAACCGCCGTTATGCGGCGAACAAGTGCCTTCAGGGTTACGAGTTCATTCCCATGCAAAGCTGGGACCTGAACTTCTCCAACTTCCATTGGGACTGCAAGGCGGAGTGAGCTCCGCCTGATGAAAACCGGCCCCGCCACAAAGGCGGGGTTGGCCAGACTTGGAACTTCAAAGGGAAGGAGCATCGCCTGCAGCCGGAAAGGCTGAGGCATGCCCGAGGATGACGCATGATCCAGGAATTTTCCGAAGACGATATCGAACCTTTGGCTACCGGCGCCTGGATTTTGGGAACCGGCGGTGGAGGCAATCCCTATATCTCGACGCTCAATCTGCGGCGTCTCTATGCCGAGGGCAGACGGGTGAAGGTCATGGATCCCATGGCGCTTGCCGATGACGACATGGTCGCCGTCGTCTCCAAGATGGGTGCGCCGCTTGTCGGTCAGGAGCGGCTGGGAGACCCCGTGCATCTCGCCCGCGCTGTTGAGGTCATGGAGGATTATCTCGGCAAGCCGTTCCGGGCGATCATGAGCGTGGAAATCGGCGGTTCGAATGCGCTTTCCTCCTTCCTCGCCGCCGCCGTACTCGACCGGCCGGTCGTTAATGCCGACGCCATGGGACGGGCCTATCCGGAAGCGCAGATGACGTCCTTCGCCATCGGCAACCTGCCGATGTTTCCGCTGTCGCTGGTCGATGTGCGCGACAATGAGGTCATCGTGACGCGCGCCGCTTCATGGAAATGGATGGAGCGCATTTCGCGCAAGGTCTGCACCGAGGTCGGTTCCACCGCCGCCACGTGCAAGGCCCCGCGCACCGGCAAGGAAGTGAAGGAGTGGGGCATTCATTACACCGTCACCAAGGCGACCGAACTCGGGCGCGCGGTGATGGCAGCACGTGCGCGCCATGACGATCCCGTTCAGGCGGTTCTCGACCACGAGGGCGGCAAGCAGCTGTTCCGCGGCAAGGTGGTGGATGTGGCCCGCGAGACCACGGGTGGTTTCCTGCGCGGCAGCACGACCATTGAAGGTATCGATGCCGACCGTGGTTCGCGCATGGAACTCGCATTCCAGAATGAGTGGGCCGTTGCCTTCCGCGATGGCCAGCCAGTCGCCATGACGCCGGACCTGCTCTGCCTTCTCGATACGGTTTCCGGTGGCGCCATCGGTACGGAATCGGTGCGTTACGGTCAGCGCGTGACGGTTGTCGCCCTGCCAGCACCAGAGCTTTTGACGACGCCTGCCGGCATCGCTGCCGTCGGCCCGCGCGCCTTCGGTTATGACATTGACTTCAGATCGGTATTCCCATGAAACGCATCGGTATTGACGTTGGCGGCACCAATACGGATGCCGTTTTGATCGATGGAGACACCATTGTCGCCTCCATCAAGGTTCCGACCACGCAGGATGTTCTGTCGGGCGTAAAAGCAGCGCTCGCGCACGTGTCTGGCCATGTCGGCGCTGCGGACCGACCGATCGACGCTGTGATGATCGGCACCACCCATTTTACCAATGCGGTGGTGGAGCGCGCACGGCTGGAGCGGGTTGCCGCCATCCGCATCGCGCTACCAACAGGTTCGTCGCTGCCGCCCATGTGCGACTGGCCAAAAGATTTATACGATGCTGTCGATCCGTTGATCTTCATGGTCCATGGTGGCCATGAATATGACGGCAGCCCGTTGGTGCCGATGATCCCTGATGAAATTCGGGAGGCCGCGATGAAAATCCGCGATGCGGGCATCACCTCCATCGCCATTTCGGCAACCTTCTCGCCGCTGACAACCGAATGCGAAGTGCGGGCAGCGGAAATCGTTCGTTCGGTCATCCCCGACGCACGTATCACGCTCTCCCATACGCTTGGCCGCATTGGGCTTCTGGAGCGGGAAAATGTCGCCCTGCTGAACGCGGCACTGCAAACACTGGGCAGGACAACCGTTCGGGCATTTTCGGATGCGTTGCGCGAAGCCGGTGTGAAGGCGCCGTTCTATCTGACCCAGAATGACGGCACCGTGGCGCTCGCGGATGTCGCCGCTGCCAACCCGGTGCACAGCTTCGCCTCCGGCCCGACCAATTCGATGCGCGGTGCGGCCTTCCTCACCGGGCTTTCCGATGCCATGGTGGTGGATGTGGGGGGCACGACCTCCGATATCGGCTGCCTTGTCGGCGGGTTTCCGCGCGAGGCGAACAATATCGTCCATATTGGCGGGGTACGCACGCTCTTCCGCATGCCCGATCTTCTGCCGGTTGCGCTCGGCGGCGGCACCATCGTCGACCCTGAGACGGGCAAGATCGGTCCGCGCTCGGTCGGTTATCGCATCCTGAAGGAAGCCCGTGTTTTCGGCGGTGATACACTGACGACATCGGATATTGCGGTTGCCGCAGGCCTTATCGAGATGGGCGACCGCGATCGCGTGAAAGGCCTCGATCCGGTTTTCGTGCAGGTCACACTCCAGCGCATCCGTGACATGGTGGCGGACAGTTTCGATCAGATGAAGACCTCGGCCGAAGATGTTCCGCTGGTTGCCGTCGGCGGCGGGGCGTTCCTGATCCCCGAGACGGTTCCGGGTGCGTCGGACGTCCTGCGTGTGGAAAATGCCGGCGTCGCCAATGCACTCGGTGCAGCGATGGCGCAGGTTTCAGGCGAGGTCGATCAGGTGTTTTCCGGACTGAGCCGCGATGAGGCCCTTGCGAAAGCCGAAACCGAGGCGCAGAACGCGGCGGTTTGTTCAGGCGCGGAGCGGGCGAGCCTAAAGACGCTTGAGGTGGAGGACATCCCGATTGCCTATCTGCCTGGCGGTGCACGGCGGGTTCGCGTGCGGGTCATCGGCGATATCGCCTTTCATTGATTGAAAGAGGCACTGCCGGCGGCAGGGCGACGAGGGAGTGAGCATATGACGAAGATCGCACTGGCCATTCACGGTGGTTGTGGCGTGATGCCGGAAGACAGCATGACTTCAGAGGAATGGGCTGCGGCCCGCGATGATCTTGCAGCGGCATTACGCGCCGGTTATGGCGTGCTGAAGGCGGGCGGCACCGCGCTCGACGCCGTTGAGGCGGCGGTCGTCGTCATGGAGGACAGCCCGCATTTCAATGCCGGCCATGGGGCGGCACTCAACGAAAACGGGATTCATGAGCTGGATGCCTCGATCATGGACGGTGCGACGCTGGCGGCAGGCGCGATCAGCGCCTCCCGCGCCATTCGCAACCCGGTCAAGGCGGCTCGTGCGCTGATGACCGACGAACGTGCCGTCTATCTGACAGGTGAAGCAGCAGATCGCTTCGCCGAGGAAAAAGGTCTGGCAACGGAAGCTCAATCCTATTTCACCACGCAAAAACGCCTTGAGGCGCTCGCGGCGATGAAGCGCCATGCTGTGGCCGGCACGGAAGCGACGGAAAACGAAAAACACGGCACCGTCGGTGCGGTTGCACTCGATGCCGCGGGACATCTCGCCGCGGCCACCTCCACGGGCGGCTATACCAACAAGCCCGATGGCCGCGTAGGAGATAGCCCGGTAATCGGCGCCGGCACCTATGCACGCGATGGCGCCTGCGCCGTTTCCGGTACCGGCAAGGGAGAATTTTTCATCCGTTACGTCGTGGGCCACGAGATCGCATCCCGCGTCGCTTATCTCGGACAGGAGCTGGAAAACGCTGCCGGCGATCTCGTGTACAGGGATCTGGCTCCCTATGACATCGGCGCCGGCCTGGTCGCCATTGATACGGCGGGCCACATCGCCGCTCCGTACAACACCGCGGGCATGTTCCGCGGCTGGGTGACCGCGTCTGGGGAAGCGGTTGTCGCCACGCATGGGGAAGTTTATCCTATTGAACTCTGAGCCCGCTCTAACGGGGTGGATTTGGACTTAGGGACGTAATGCGACCTGCGACAAGCTCCAGGCAAAAGGTTTGACCGCCCTCACCCGGTTCAGCTTCCATCGTCTTCCGCCCGCAGCGCCGGGTATCGCCTCTGAAAAATTTGAACTGCTCGGTGCGGCGGTGTACGGATCACGGAAACTGTCGCAGGAACTGGAATGCAACCATCATATAGATTGCCGCCGCTGGAGGCGCTTGTGGTTTTCGAGGCTGCATCCCGTCTGGGCAGCTTCTCGCGCGCGGGCAACGAACTTGGCCTGACGCAAAGCGCGGTCAGCAGGCAGATCGGCAAGCTGGAAGCATTCATCGGTTCCAAGCTGTTTGAACGTGTGCCGACGGGCGTGCGACTGACGACCATAGGAGAGAATTACTCGATCGACATATCGCGGCTGATTCTCGATATCGCAAGCGTGACGGACGGAGTGCGGTCTTGGACCGGGGCAAGCCAGATCACCATAGCATGCTCTCGTGGCATTGCCGATCAATGGTTCATGCCCCGTTTGCAAAGGCTGAAACGGGATATTCCCGGCATCGAGTTGCGGGTGCGGGTGACAGATGACGTGGCGCATCTTCGCCTGGACGAATTCGATCTTGCGATTTTTTATCGCAAGGAAAGACCGATCGGCGTGTGGCTTTCGGAGCTCGGTCAGGAGGAGGTGGTACCTGTCTCTGCGCGCGGTGTGGGCGATCTCATGGACCAGAAAGCACCGGTTTTGATCTCCATCGAGGATTCGATGCGGGAATGGCAGGATTGGAGCGACTGGTGGCGCTCAGCACAATTGCTGCCGCCAAAGGATGCAATCCAGTGGAAACTTGGAGATTATGGTCTCTGTGTTGCGGCAGCGTCGCAGGGGCTCGGCGCAACACTTGGCTGGACCTGGCTCATCCGCGATCAGCTGGATAGCGGCGCGCTTGTGCCTGTCCATGCCCACGCCATGCGCTCGGAGGGCAAATTTTACCTGATGCGCCCGGCCGATCGCCACCAGCGCAAGATCGTGCGTGAGGTTTCAGATTGGCTGATCGCAGACAATCATAAAACCGCACGCTAAGATCTTGTCAGGCACTGATGGACGGCGTCTTTCGGCGGCGGTCCAGCAGGAACCGGGCATAGCCGATGACGGTGAAGAGCAGCCATGCGACTTGCGAGATGAGCGAGCCGAGATTAAAGTTCCAGATCAACGAATAGATCAGGAACACACCGCCCAGAACGTTCAAGAGAGTGTATCGCCAGTCTTCTATCGTTAGAAATCGAAGCTGCAACAGGGCATAGGCGAAGAGATAGAAAAAGGCTCCTGCAAGGCCGACAATATCCGCTAGCCCCATTTGTATTCACTCCATGAACGCTCTCGCCGCGCGAGAATTGCTACACCGGATCGGCTCCGGCGCCTCCCTTTACTGCGCTTCGCAAAGAAGTGGATGCGCTCAGATTTCATGACCCCATGCGCAAAAATCATACCCCCCTTTGCTGGTCTCTATCTAGTGCCGAACCGCCGAGTACGATACCCCACAGCGAGCTGAGCCTTGACCGGCTAGATAAAAAACAGGGAACCCAGATATGACCTCCTCCCCCTTTTCCTTCTCACTCGATCGCCGGCACTTCCTCGCCGGTGCGGCGAGCCTTGCGGCGCTTTCCGCCGGTTTCATCACGAATGCCAGTGCGCAAAGCACGGACACGCCCAAGAAGGGTGGAGTGCTGAAACTGGGCATCGGCGGCGGCAGCACCACTGATAATCTCGACCCCCGCATTCTGAAGGACTGGGTGCCGGTCAATCAGGCGTTCATGATCATGAATGGCCTCGTGGAGATCGACGCCAACAATCACGCCGTGCCGGAACTGTTCGAGAGCTGGGAAGCTCAACCGGGCGCGGTGGAGTGGGTCTTCAAGCTGCGCCAGGGCGTCACGTTCCATAACGGCAAGAATTTGACGGTAGAAGACGTCATCTACTCCATCAACCTGCACCGCGGGGAAACCACCTCTGCAGCGCGCTCGGTTGCCTCCGCCTTGAAAAGCGTCGACAAGCTTTCCGACACCGAGGTCAAGATCGTCCTCGAAAGCGGCAACGCCGATCTGCCTTACATCCTTTCTGACTATCATTTCCTCGTCGTTCCCGAAGGCTGGACGGATTTCAACAAGCCTGTGGGCACTGGGCCGTTTGTGTTCGAAAGCTACGATCCGGGCGTACGTTCCCGATTCACCCGTAATCCCAATTACTGGAAGCCGAATGCGGCCCATGTCGACGCGGTGGAGGTCATCGTCATCAACGATATTTCTGCCCGCACCAACGCCATGATGTCGGGCCAGGTCCACGCCATCAACCAGCTGGATTTCAAGACGGTCGATCTGCTTCGCCGCAATCCCAACCTCAATATCGTTCAGTCGGCTGGCGGCCAGCACTTCACCTTCCTGATGGATTGCACACAGGCGCCCTATACGGACAACAATATCAGGCTCGCCATCAAACACGCCATCGACCGCGAGCAACTTCTGAAAACCGCATTGCGCGGCTATGGGCGCCTCGGAAACGACCACCCGATCCCCAGCTCAGACCGCTTTTATGCGGCAGACCTGCCACAAAGGCCATACGACCCCGAAAAGGCAAAGTTCTATCTGAAGCAGGCAGGACTTGATGCCCTCAAGATCGAGATTTCTGCTTCCGACGCCGCCTTCTCCGGTGCAGTGGATGCAGCAGCGATCTTCCGCACCAGCGCTGCTAAGGGCGGTATCGACGTTTCGATCAAGCGCGAGCCGGCTGACGGCTACTGGGACAATGTATGGATGAAAGCGCCATTCTGCATGTCCTATTGGGGCGGTCGTCCGACGGCGGACCAGATGCTGACCATCGCATACCAATCGACGTCTGCGCAGAACGACACGCACTGGAAGAACGAGACATTCGACAAGAAGCTGATCGAAGCGCGTGCGCTTCTCGACGACGCCAAGCGAAAGGAAATCTACGCCGAACTCCAGGCGCTCATTTCCAATGAGGGCGGAGCGATGATCCCGATGTTTGGCGACTATCTCGACGCCACATCCAAGAAACTCAAGGGCGTGACGACCCATCCCATGTTCAATTTCATGGGCGCCCGTCTCGCTGAAAAAGTCTGGTTGGACGCATAATGACTACTCTTATCCTGAAGCGCGTTGCTTTGGGTATTTTGACGCTTCTGCTGGTGTCGGCGCTTATTTTCGCCGGCACTCAGCTTCTTCCCGGTGACGTGGCGTCGGCAATACTCGGACAAAATGCGACGCCAGAATCCCTCGCCGTGCTGCGCGCCGATCTCGGTCTCGACCAGCCCCTTCTGCATCGTTATTTCTCCTGGCTCGGCGGCTTCGTAACCGGCGACCTCGGAAATTCTTTGGCAAACCACCAGCCCGTTGCCGATCTTCTGTGGCCACGCTTCTGGAACACCATGGCGCTGGCGCTTTATGCGGCGGTCGTCTCTGTTCCTGTCGCCGTCACTCTTGGACTATTCAGCGCAATCCTGCGCGGCAGCCTGTTCGATCGTGCGGTGAACATTGTGGCTCTCGCCTTCGTTTCCCTGCCGGAATATTTTCTTGGCCTGCTGCTGATCCTGTTCGTGTCCGTTCAGTACAATCTCCTGCCAAGCCTTGCGGATACCTATCCGGGCATGGGTTTTGCGGACTGGCTGAAGGCGACCACACTGCCGGCCCTGACGCTTGTTCTTGTGACCGTTGCGCAGATGCTGCGCATGACACGCACCGCCGTGCTGGCTGTCATGGATCAGGCTTATGTCGAAACCGCCTATCTCAAGGGGCTTCGCACCCGGCGCGCGGTTCTTCGTCACGCCCTTCCCAATGCGGCTGCGCCCATCGTCAATGTCGTGTCTTTCAACATTGCCTATCTGATCACGGGCGTTGTGCTGGTGGAGGCCGTGTTTAATTACAATGGGCTTGGTCGCTTCATGGTCGACGCGGTTTCCAAACGCGACCTGCCGCTGGTGCAGGCTGCGGCCCTCGTCTTTGGCGCCGCCTATGTCATCTTGAACATCATTGCCGATATTTCGGCAATCGCGCTTAATCCGCGCCTGAGGCATCCCCGATGAAAATTCTCCGTTCCATCACACCGACCGCGTGGATCGGTCTTTTCATCATCTCGCTCAATCTCGTCCTGTTCGTCGCCGGCCCGCATATCGCGCCTTTCGCCCAGGAGGAAATTGTCGGATCGCCTTTTGATCCGCCTTCGGCGGCGCACTGGTTTGGCCTTGATCAGAATGGTCGCGATATGCTGTCGCGTCTTCTGGCTGGCGCACAGATGTCCATCGGCGTTTCACTGGCCGCATCGCTGCTGTCCTTCACGATCGGGATAACACTCGGGTTCATCGCGGCCATTTTCGGCGGCTGGCTGGACACGGTTCTGTCGCGCATTGTCGACACGGTCATGTGTATTCCGGTGCTGATCTCTGCCCTTGTGGTGTTGCAGGCACTTGGCTCGTCCATTCCCGTGCTCATCGTCACCATCGCCCTTCTGGATTCCACACGCGTCTTTCGCCTGGCGCGTATCGTTGCGCAGGGTATCAATGTTCTCGAATATGCCGAAACAGCGCGTCTTCGTGGTGAAGGCCTGTTGTGGCTGGTGTTTAAGGAAATTTTGCCGAATGCCCTGCCGCCACTGATTGCGGAGTTCGGTCTTCGCTTCTGCTTCACCTTCCTCTTCGTTGCAGGCCTTTCCTTCCTTGGCCTTGGCATTCAGCCGCCCTTCGCGGACTGGGGCGGCATGGTGAAAGATAACCAGCAGGCGATCCTTTACGGGCTCTACGCTCCGCTTTATCCGGCTGCCGCCATCGCCATCCTTACCATTGGCGTCAACCTCGTCGTGGATTGGCTGCTTGCCGGCCGCAGCGCAATTCAGGGAGCGGACCGATGAACGAGAGCAAGGTTTTGCAAATTCGCGGTCTCAAGGTTGCCGCACCGAATGGCGCCATCCTTGTTGACAATGTCGATCTCGACCTGAAGCGCGGTGAGGTCAAAGGGCTCATCGGTGAATCCGGCGCGGGCAAGTCCACGATTGGACTTGCTGCCATGGGGTACGGCCGCAACGGCTGCCGTATCGTTGGGGGCGAGATCATTGTAAACGGTGTTTCGCTGATGACGATCGATCGCGCCGGACGTGAGGCGGTGCGTGGTGCACGCATCGCTTATGTGGCGCAAAGCGCAGCCGCCGCCTTTAATCCGGCGATGAAGATCGGCGAACAGATCATGGAAGGGCCGCTCTATCACGGCATCATGAACCGGCAGGAAGCGGAAGCCTGGATGCTGGAACTGCTGCAGGCGCTGCAGCTTCCCGATTATCAGAATTTCGGCAGCCGTTACCCACATCAGGTATCCGGCGGCCAGTTGCAGCGTGCGATGGTGGCCATGGCCATGTCCTGCCGTCCCGATATTCTGGTTTTGGACGAACCGACCACCGCGCTTGATGTCACGACGCAGATCGAGGTTCTGGCACTCCTGCGCAGCCTCATCCAGCGTTATGATACGGCTGCACTCTACATTACGCACGACCTTGCAGTGGTGGCGCAGATTGCCGACAGCATCCTGGTGTTGCGTCATGGCAAAGAGGTTGAGGCCGGTTCTGCCGAACAGATCCTCGAACAACCGCAGCAGGACTATACGCGTCGGCTCGTTTCCGAACGCAAGGCCCACATGTCGGGAGAAGGCGTCCACCATGAAAATGGTGAGGTTCTACTCGAAGCGCGCGATGTCACCGCCTATTATGGACGGAAGAAGGTGCTTGATAACGTCCAGTGCCTGTTGCGCAAGGGTGAGACACTCGCCGTTGTCGGCGAATCCGGTTCGGGAAAATCCACCCTCGCCCGGGTCATTGCCGGTTTGCCGCCCCACTCCTCCGGCGTCGTTTCCCTCGCCGGGCACAGGCTTGCCGACAAATACACGCAGCGAAGCCGTGAAGAACTGCGGCGTATACAACTCGTCTATCAGCTTCCCGATGTGGCGCTAAACCCGCGCCACACAGTCGGCGAGATCATCGGCCGTCCAATGTCGTTCTACTTCGGCATGAGCGACGAGCAGCGCGCATCTGAGGTGAACCGCCTGCTGGATCTCATCGGTCTGCCGCGCGATTTCGCCGAACGCCTTCCAAAAGCTTTGTCGGGTGGACAGAAGCAGCGGGTGTGTATTGCCCGCGCCCTCGCGGCGCGTCCCGACCTCATCATTTGCGACGAGGTCACTTCGGCGCTCGACCCGCTGGTGGCCGACGAGATCCTCAAATTGTTGCAATCATTGCAGGATGAACTGGGTGTCTCTTATCTGTTCATCACCCATGATCTCGGTGTCGTTCGCAGGATTGCCGACAGGACCATGGTGATGCAGTACGGCCGTATCGTCGAAACCGGCACCACCGAGGAGGTTTTTGCTCCGCCTTACCAGCCCTATACGGAGCAGCTTATCACTTCGGTTCCCGAGTTGCGGCGCGACTGGCTGGACGGCGTGCTGGCAAAACGCGGCCTCCCGGTGGCCTGAGTTCAGCGACGGCGAACATGCTTGGGCCGCCGTCCCTCCTTCATCTCCAATGGCCTGCTGCAATGCCAGCAGCCGATGAACTGACTGGAATACCCAAATGACAGTGCGTGTTGAAGAACATATCTGGATCCCCATGAGCGACGGTGTGCGCCTTGGAGCGCGCCTCTGGCTGCCGGAAGGCGCGGAGCAATCGCCGGTTCCTGCCATTCTCGAATATATCCCCTATCGCAAACGCGACGGAACGCGCGGGCGCGACGAGCCGATGCACGGCTATTTCGCCAGCCAGGGCTATGCGGCGATCCGCGTGGATATGCGCGGCACCGGCGAATCCGATGGCCACATGGCAGACGAATATCTGCAGCAGGAACAGGACGACGCCCTGGAAGTGATCGACTGGATTTCCCGCCAGCCATGGTGCAGCGGCAACGTCGGTATGATGGGCAAGAGCTGGGGCGGCTTCAACGGCCTGCAGGTCGCCGCCCGCCGTCCACCGGCGTTGAAAGCCATCATCACTGCTTATTCCACGGACAATCGCTATACGGACGATATCCACTACATGGGTGGGTTGTTGCTGAACGACAATCTGTGGTGGGGCACGATCATGCTTGCCTATCAGAGCCGCCCGCTCGACCCGGAGATCGTCGGCGACGAATGGCGCGATCGCTGGCTTGAGCGGCTGGACAAGCTGCCCTTTTTCCCCGGACTTTGGCTGGATCATCAGCGTTACGACGCCTACTGGAAACACGGTTCGGTCTGCGAAGACTGGAGCGCCATCCAGTGCCCGGTCCTTGCCATCGGCGCGTGGGCGGACAGCTATACCAATGCGGTCCCACGGCTTCTGGAAAAGCTTCAGGTACCCCGTCGCGGCATCATCGGCCCCTGGGGGCACATCTATCCTCAGGATGGCGTACCCGGCCCGGCAATCGGCTTCCTTCAGGAGGCAACGCGCTGGTGGGACCATTGGCTGAAGGGCAAGGAGACCGGCGTCATGGACGAGCCGATGTTGCGCGCCTTCGTTAGCGACACGATCGAGCCGACAGGCACGCGCACGACGACGCAGGGCCGGTGGGTCGGCGAAGCGGCATGGCCTTCACCTGACATCTCGACCCGATCACTCTATCTTGGTGGAGCCCGGGACTTGCGTGACGCGGTGAGTGATCCCGCGATCCTTGCTATCCGTTCACCACAGAGCCATGGCAAAGCGGGCGGCGAATGGATGGCGACCGGGTGCCCGGGCGAACATCCGACCGATCAGCGGCTCGACAATGGGGGCGCGCTGGTTTTCGAAACTGCCTTGCTGGAAGACGATTTCGATGTCCTCGGTGCACCTGTTGCGCGTCTGCGCATTGCCGCAGATTGCCCCGTGGCCCAGATATCGCTGCGCCTCAACGATGTGCTTCCCGACGGTCGCACCACACGCGTCAGCTACCAGGTTTTCAACCTCACCCATCGCGACAGCCATGAGAATCCGGAGGCCTTGGAACCCGGCAGATTTTATGATGTCACAATCAAGCTCAATGATTGTGGGTACCGCTTCGCCAAAGGCCACAAACTGCAACTCGCGATTGCCACGGCCTATTGGCCGATGGTGTGGACATCGCCTTACGATGCGACGACCAGCATTTCAGTTGCGGAAAGCGCGCTCGACCTTCCAGTCCGTGCCATAGATGACGGCAAGCAGGTTCGCTTCGAGCCGCCCGCCCATGGCCCATTGACACCGATGACACAGATCGACCCCGGCACTGTTCGTCGCTGGACGGAACAGGACCACGAAACCGGTTTCAACACCTATATCACGGAAGGTGTGGGTGGCTTGTTCGGCGAGGGTGTGCTGCGCTTTGACGAGATCGGTACCGAACTCAGCCATAGTCTGCGCCGTGAACTGCGCATTCGCGACGACGATCCCCTCTCCGCACGCTACGTGCTCACCCAGACTTACGAAATCGGACGGAACGGGTGGCGGATCAAGATCGAGAGCCGGACTGAAATGCGCTCCGATGAACGATACTTCTATTTAGTCGGAGAACTCTCGGCTTTCGAGAATGGTAATATCGTCAAGACGCGACAATGGGACGAGCGCTACGAACGAGATCTTATCTGACACTTCTAATGACTGCTGCCGCGGGAAGATGAGACCTGCCAGAACTGTATATGGCTGACGTCGAACGAGAGATTTCGGCGCCAGCGGGATGTTTGACCTCCGCCCGCAACAGCAAGGTCAGTCGCCCGCAAACGTAATCACAGTCGAACATCGCCGCGAAAAACGTTCGGCGTCGCTCCCGTTAACCTGCCAAATATCTTGCGGAACGCTGCCGGATCCGCATAGCCGACCGCCCAGGCAATGCTTTCGACCGACCCATTCGTCGTCTCCAGCAATTGCCGCGCCTTCATGATGCGCACGTTCTGGAGATATTCCGTCAGCTTCAGTCCTGTCGCGCGTAAAAAGCGACGCTGAAGCGTCCTTTCTGAAAGATGGACGCTGTCTGCCAGTTCACCGATTGATTTTTGCACCTCTGGCGCCGCGTGGAATTGATGCTGGATTTGCCGCACTTCTTTGTCGCTGTGATCAAATCGCGGAATGAAAGTCCTGTATTGGCTCTGGCTGCGCCGTGGCGGATCAACGACCAGAAAGCGCGCCGTCTCCAGCATTACGGTCTGCCCAAGAAGCTTTTCAACGAGAACCAGGCCGAGATCGGCCCAGGCCAGAATGCCTCCGGCGGTGATTACGTCACCATCGTCGATGATCATGTTATCGGACGAAACGTCTATTTTGGGAAACAGCTCGGCAAGTCTCTCGGCAAAGGCCCAGTGGGTCGTGGCGCGCCGGCCATTGATGAGCCCCGTTTCAGCGAGAACGAACGCGCCAGCGCAGATCGAGCAGACAGTCACGCCGAGCGCATGCTGCGATGAAAGCCATTTTGACGCAGACCGCATACTTTGCATCTTTTCAGGCATGACGATGCTCGGTGGCGCGATGATGTAGCTCAACGAATGCGATGCTCCCGTGTGCGAATCCCAGGTGCAAGAAACCGCGCCATCCTCAACCGTCCAGTGACTGACACGGATTTTGCGGAGGCTTGTTGGCTCCTGCAGATCCGTCGACCAATCGCTGGCGACCCGAAATAAGTCCGTCAGTCCGTAGACCGCAGCCAGCTGACAATCCGGATAGATCAGCAGTCCTATCTCGATAAAGTCAGCCGGGTCAGGATTTGTCACTTTTGCCTCGCATAAAGTCATTTGCGCCACGTGCGTGTCATAGCGGATGGCGCTAGCTTGTTCAAGTCAACCAAGGACATTCGAAGATAAGGCTCGACAGGAGATATGTATGATGTCTGCAGCAGATCGGTTTTTCGTGTCGAGACGCAGCGTTTTGATCGGGAGCATCGCGCTAGCCAGCGTAAGCATCCCGAGGATCGCCTTCTCACAAACCCCTTCCAGCAACCATTCAGCACAAGGAGAAATCGACATGGGTTTCGTAACAACCAGAGACGGCACTGAAATTTTCTACAAGGACTGGGGCCCGAAGGATGCCCAGCCGATCGTTTTCCACCACGGCTGGCCGCTCTCTTCCGATGACTGGGATGCGCAGATGCTGTTCTTCCTCTCCAAGGGATATCGCGTCGTCGCCCATGACCGCCGTGGCCACGGCCGCTCGGCGCAGGTCTCGGAAGGTCACGACATGGATCATTATGCTTCCGACGCCTTTGCGGTCGTCGAAGCGCTGGACCTGAAGAACGCCGTCCATATCGGCCATTCCACCGGTGGCGGCGAAGTTGCGCGTTATGTCGCAAAGCATGGTGAGCCCGCCGGCCGTGTCGCCAAGGCCGTTCTCGTTTCCGCCGTACCACCGATCATGGTGAAGACCGAAGCCAATCCGGAAGGCCTGCCGATGGAGGTTTTTGACGGCTTCCGCTCGGCGCTTGCCGCGAACCGCGCGCAGTTCTTCCGCGACGTGCCGGCTGGCCCGTTCTACGGTTTCAACCGCGATGGCGCGACCGTGCATGAAGGCGTGATCCAGAACTGGTGGCGTCAGGGCATGATGGGCAGCGCAAAGGCCCACTACGACGGCATCAAGGCCTTCTCCGAAACCGACCAGACCGAAGACCTGAAGAATATCAGCGTTCCGACGCTGGTGCTACACGGCGAAGACGACCAGATCGTGCCGATCGCCGACTCGGCTCACAAATCGATCAAGCTGCTGAAAAACGGCACCCTGAAGACCTATCCCGGCTTCTCGCACGGCATGCTGACCGTCAATGCCGATGTGCTGAACGCCGACCTGCTTGCCTTTATCAAGGGCTGAGGCTTCTGCAGAACGGGAATGCGGCCGATCATTCGGCCGCATTTTATTTGAGCAAGGTGGGATGGCCTCACTCGGTCGTGGGACACCAAGCAAGGATAGCGTGGAAAAGTCACAGCACCCGCAGTGGCGCGCCGTTCAGCCATGCGACGAGATTGTCAACGGTATCTCGATAGAAAATCCGGTAGGAGTTTTCAGTGACAAACCCAATGTGAGGCGTCGCGATCACATTGCCCAAAGTCCGAAGCGGATGATTACCTGGCAAAGGCTCATCATCGAACACGTCAACTGCAAAACCTGCGATGCTCTCGGTTTCCAGCGCCGTGATCAAAGCTTCTTCATCGACGAGCGGACCTCGTGACGTATTCACGAGCCATGCTGTTGGCTTCATCAATGCCAGCTCGTCCTGACCGATTATGCCCTTCGTCCGCTCCGACAGGACAAGATGCAACGTTACCCAGTCGGACCCGCGAAGAAGTGTCTCTTTCTCAACCCGCCTCACACCGGCAGCCTCTGCCGCCTCATCCGTCAGATTCTGGCTCCAGGCGATCACCTCCATACCGAAAGCAAGGCCGACCTTTGCCATCTGGCGGCCGATCCTGCCCAGACCGATGACACCCAGCGTACTGCCACGAAGGTCGCGTCCGACCGTGGTTTGCCAGCCCCCGCTACGAAACGAGGCGATCTCTGTGGGAACATGGCGTGCCGCCGCAAGGATCAGTGCCCAGGTCAGCTCCGGGGCACCCGATCCGTTTGCGCCGGTCGCCGAAACAACGATGCCGAGATCATGGGCCGCGGCAAGGTCGATTGAGGCGTTGCGCCCTCCAGTCGCTGCGATGAACCGCAGGTTCGGCAGGCGCTCGAGTATCCGTCGCGGCAGCGGCGTCCGTTCGCGCATGACGCAGACGGCATCGAACGGCAAGAGACGGTCAACCAAGCGTTCTTCGTCCGCGATATGGTCATTGAAGACCGTGATTTCCGCACGGTCGTTCAAGGGCGACCAGTCGGCGCTGGTGATCGAGACATTCTGGTAATCATTTAGAACGGCGATATGACGTTTCATGAGACGACGCCGTCGATTTTGACGATAAGCTTGCCGAAATTCTTGCCTTTCAGCATGCCGATAAAGGCGTCGGGGGCGTTCTCCAATCCGTCAACGACATCCTCCCGGTACCTGATCTCGCCACGAGCGACCCTTGGGCCGATCTCCGCGAGAAAGTCATTAAAATGATCGGCGGCAAATTCAGTCTGGATGAAACCTCGAACAAGAAGGCTCTGTCTCAGGATCGCCGACATCGTTGCCGGAAGACGGTCTGCCTCCGACGAGCTTGCGCCGTTATATTGAGAAACGAGGCCGCAAACGGGAACGCGGCCGAACTGGTTGAGAAGGGGCAGTACCACATCCCAGACGCGTCCTCCGACATTCTCGAAATAGACATCAATCCCGTTTGGGGAGGCCGCGGTCAGATCGCTGACAAAATTCGCCGAGCGATGATCAACCACGCTGTCGAAGCCAAGTTCACCTTTCACGAATGCACATTTGTCGGGTCCACCGGCTATACCAACTGCCCTCGCCCCGTAAAGCTTTGCAAGCTGTCCGACCATCGAACCAACGGGCCCAGAGGCTGCTGCGACTGCAACCGTCTCACCCTGCCCTGGCTTGCCGATAAACTTCAGACCACTCCACGCAGTAAATCCCGGCATGCCAAGGACGCCAATCGCGGTCGTAACCGGCGCACCGTGTGTCTCGACCTTTCGTAGCAAGTCCCCATTTATCACCGCCCCTGTACACCAACCGGTCCGCCCGCGCACGATGTCGCCGGGCACAAAACCATTGTGCCGTGACTTCACCACCTCGCAGATCGTCTCGCCCTCCATGATACCGTCAACGGGTACAGGCGCCGCGTACGATTTGGCGTCGCTCATACGCCCACGCATGTAAGGGTCCAGCGAAAGATAGAGAACGCGGACCGTGACATCGCCCTCGGCAGCCTCGCGCAACTCGGCTTCCTCAAGGCGGAAATTTTCATGCGATGGCTCTGCCAAGGGGCGGCTTGCCAGCACAATGCGTTTGATCGTCGTCATAAGGCGCGTTCCTCGTTGATTAGCCCGAGTTTTGGGCCGCCCTCAGTTTGGATATTCTCCCACTTCTCAAACTCGACGGGCGGCGGCATCCTGTTCCTGATGTACTTTGCGTTTTGGTTGTAGATCATTTTGATGTGCTGGAACACGTCCAGACCGACGTAATTGCATGAGCGATTGCCCGAAACTGTGAGGACCGCTCCGAGAGACGTCATCATCACGCAGGTTGGCCGGGCCCTCGGCGGCCCCGATCTCAGTGAGAATCCATCTACGAATCGGGGCAAGCCAGGCTTCGTAGGGACTCTCATCGGCGGAAGACGAAGACTAACGCTTGAAAGAACCGCAATTCTCCAGAAGGCCCGGGAACAAGAGCGCGAGAAGCATGTTCGGCGACGACTGCAAGCACTTTGCGGCTTACCAAGCAAGGCAGAAACAAATGACCATACCGAAATCGTCTGAAGCCCGCGAATTTGACAATCAGCCAGCCCACGACCACCCACCCGGTTCCGGTGTTTCGCAACCAGACCATGAAGCGACCGCGCCACTCCAGGATAGCGACGCTTCTGCTGCAACATCAAGGCTACCCGAGAGCACCGCATCATCCGCTTTGAATAATCGGGTAGATACTGATGCGCCATTGGTAGACGTGGCCTTGGCGAGCGTTAGAAGCCAAACCGCTAGCGCAGCCAGCCCGACACCTACCGAAGAGTTGGCCGCCATTCGAGCGGAGTTCCATAGGCTGAGCGACAATGTGACTGAGATCGGATCGGCATCGGTTCGTGTCCTGCGAGCGGAAAGCCAGGGTATCGCCGAGGACCTGCGTGTCCGCATTCGGGCACAGCCGGCCAGGGCTATGCTTTTAGGCTTGCTCGCCGGCTTCATATTTGGCGCAACCCGCTGAGGCGCATGGCAGGCCGGGTGGACGTCAGGTCTCGCTAAGGTCACCGATGAGAGTGGGCACCAATTCTCCCACTGTGGGATGGATTGGCACCGCCCAGCGCAGTTCTTCAGTCGTGGCCCCAAGGTTGATGGCGTCGAGCACGCCGTAGATTGCTTCGTCACCTCCAACGCCGAGGAAGGCAGCGCCGAGTATCCGGTCGGTGTCGGCGTCGACGACGAGTTTCAGGAGGCCGAGCGTCTCGCCTTTCTCCACCGCCCGGCCTACGCGGCTCATCGGGCGAGTGGAGACCGTGATCCGGTGCCCGGCTTCCTTTGCCTGACTCTCCGTCATGCCTGCGCGCCCGAGCGGCGGATCAATGTAGAGCCCGTAACTGAGGATGCGGTCTGAAACTTTTCGGTTGCCGCCATCAAGAAGGTTTGCCGCCACAATCTCGAAATCGTTGTAGGACGTATGGGTGAATGCGCCTCGCCCATTGCAGTCCCCAAGGGCCCAAACGCCTTCTGCGGTTGTCTGCAACCGCTCATCCACCGTAATGAAACCGTGCCGGTCAGTCTCGATGCCAGCAAGATCGAGGCCCAGATCATCCGTGTTCGGCCGCCGTCCGAGGGCGACCAGGACATGGCTCCCACGGACTTCGCCCTGATCGGTCCTTATGACGACGCCCGCTTCTTCCCTGGTGATGGATAGAAGGTTGTGGTTCATAAGAACCTTGATGCCATCGCCGCTCAGGATATTGGCGATGGCGTCAGAAATATCAGCATCCTCCTTGGGCGCCAGTTGCTGCCCTCGCTCGATGACCGTAACCTCTGCGCCGAAGCGCCGATACATCTGGGCGAATTCCAGTCCGATGTAACTGCCACCGAGAACAATTAGGTGTCTCGGCAATTCCTCAAGCGCGATCACGGAAGTGCTCGTGAGATAGGGCACATCCTTCAACCCGGGAATATCCGGTATGTGAGGCCGCGCGCCCACATTTATGAAAATCTGCGGTGCGGTATAGCTTGTCCCGCCCACCGTCACGGTCTTCTTACCAGTGAATCTGGCTTGGGCGTGTAGCACATCCATCGTCTCCAGACTGTCAAACCAGGATGCAAGACCGTTTCTCGCATCAAGAGTCACCTTTCTGGCGCGGGCCGCTATGGCCGGCATGTGCACTTTCGGCTCGCCGTTGATGGTGACGCCGAATTCGGAGGCACGCCGCGCAACCTCCACGGTCTTGGCGCTCGCGACCAACGCCTTGGTGGGCATGCATCCGGCGTTGACGCAGGTGCCCCCAAGATATTTGCGTTCGATCAGGATCACCTTGCGGCCCATCGCCGCCATGCGGGCGGCGAGGAATGGTCCGGACTGACCGGCCCCGATGAAGATCGCGTCATACTCCCTCATGACACGGACACCACAACGATCAATGCGAGTAACACGGCAACCGCATCCTCAACCAAGGCGGCGGGCATGTCGCGGCCGAAACGCTTGGCGAGGTTAGCGCGGACGGATGCACCGCCGAAGGTTCCCAAGACAGCGCCGATGCCCCCCCGCTAGAAGCCCTGGAACCACCATTCCTGTTGTTGCGCCGATCGTCGCGCCGCTGAGAGCGCCCATTACAACCCGTGCTCCGAACTGAACGGGCACCTTGCGTGATGGCGTGCCGGGAAGTTGGTCGGCAATAAGTTCGACGATGGCAAAAACAGTGAAAATCGCGACCGCCCAGAGCGAGTCCATGAAGGAGAGAAGGCTCGCGGAAATATCAAACCACCCAAGATAAGCGGCCCAGGAGACTGCGGCGGGGGCAGTCATGGTGCGAAGACCGGCGACAAGTCCTATCAGCATTGCGAGAAGAATGAGCATTCAGATCCCCTAAGCTAGATCGTGCCGCGGCGCACCGTTGATAAGCGGTTGCCAGTCCAATGCCCCGTCTGACCCATTCTCAATCGCTTCTTTCAAACGAAGGCCGCAGATCGCCAGCAACGGCGTGCATTATTGACCCTCAACTTGCCGTAACCCGTCGGACAGATCGCAACGGTATCATGGCATTGCAGATTGGTCGACAGGCACCGGACAGGGGCACGTCTTGCAGTAATCCAGTCCATCAATCAGATACCGGATGCAACAGACGCGGCGGAGCCGCTCCGGCTGCCCGTCGGCTTGAGGGTAGACGATAGGTCTGAACAGCGGATTGCGCGAGCCATCGGCCATATGAGGCGATTCCAGCAACTCCAACGCATCCGCCACCCCTGCACCGGCGCAACGATCGTCCCTCGCGTAATTGCGCGCGATTCCCTCGAAAGCGTTGCCGGCGTTTGACCATAGAACGTTGCGCGAAAGGCCGCTCACCTCAGAAACCGCTCGGATAAGGCTTTCGATATTACCGCTGACCAAAAAGGCGAAACGGTCCTCAGCGGACTTGGCTCGAACAGGGCGACCGAAATCAGACAGCCCGAGCGAAACGATCTCCCCTTCAGTGCTTAAGTCGATGCTCAAGTCTGCCGGTGTCAGAGGTACGCGCCAATCCAGCAACATGGCGGCGGTTGCGATCGGTCTCATCACCTTTGCGAAATACCGCTTTGACCACTCACCAGCAACGGCAGCAATGGGCGCGTCCGACCCGTGGCGGCGACCGTAACCATTTAGGACCGCCAAAAGACAATCGGGCTCCAGAAATTCAGTGAAAGCCAGATCGGTCGGCCGTCTGCGCCGGAAAAACTCTCGCCACCCCGAATACGCCGACTGCCCGAGCAATTCGCCAAGAACCTCTGACCTTCGCATACGCTTCCGCCAGTCTAAACGAGCCGCGCGACGATCTGGCGAGCGAGATGCTGCAACGAGGCCGTGGAACCGAACGGCCAGGATGGCGTCCCTGTTAAACGGACATTTCCCTGCGCAACGACCGGCAACATAGGCCAGAGCGAAGCATTGAGGAGCTCAGCCGGAACGGAATCGCCAAGGATGAACAAGGTGCTGTCGTTTTCAACAGAAGCAAGTCCTTCAAGATCGATTGTCGTGAAACCAAAGGGTTGAGCTGACATCGAAATGCCATCGGCAAAACCGATTTTCCGCAGAAGGCCGGAAATTGCGGCATTGGGAGCAAAGACCCGCAACCGCGGAACGCCCGGCAACGGTTGCGCAACGACCAGCTTGCGGCCTGCCACCTGCCCGGCATGGCGTAATCTCAAGTTTTCGATCTCACCGTCAAAACTAGCGAGCAGCCTTTCGGCATCATCCGATCTGGACAGGGCAGCGCCCGACTGACGGGCGCTCTGATAGACACTCGCCAGCATATCACCGTCGCTTTCCTGATCGTCAATCAGATGGACCGGAGCGATCTCACCCAGCGCATCGGCAATGGACGCGTGCCGGTAACGCGACGTCAAGATGACGTCAGGCTGCAGTTTGCGGATCGCTTCAAGGCTGGGCTGCTGTCGTCTTCCGACATCAGCGGCACCGGAAAGGCCTTCAGTTGCGACATCGACCCATGTTCTATAGCCGGCAATTTCCGCACACCCGACCGGTGACATGCCAAGCGAAAGAGCAATCTCGGTCGCCGTCCAATCGAGTGTCACCAGGCGCGACGGTCCTGAAGCGGCGAGCGCCGTTCTCGCGGCGAGCAAAGCCACCGTGCCACCCAGAAACGATCGTCTCCCAATGCTCGCTACCACTTAACACTCACTGTTCCCACGACAGTCAAACCCTGCCCGTAATAGCATTGCGTGGGGGTGTTGCAACCGGCGACGTAGGTCTTGTCTCCGAGATTGTAACCGTTGAGCTGGAAGGAGTAGCGATCGTGTTCGTACCTGGCGAAGGCATCGACCAGCGTGTAACCGGGAACGAAAAATGAGTTGGCCGTGTCCCCTGCACTCTTGCCGACGTGACGGACACCAGCGCCGACTGTGAGCTTACCTTCCCAGCTATCCGGCGTCGGAAGATCGTAGCTGACGAACAGTGACTGCTGCTGCTTGGGCACGGTGTAGGGCATTTTCCCGATCTGGGCCGACGTCTGGCTCTCGGTTACCTCAGGATCCTGCCAACTTGCCGCGGCCGTCAGATTGAGGCTTTCCCAAAGCGTTGCATTGGCCTCCAGTTCGATACCGCGCACACGCACTTCGTCCGTCTGGTAATAGACGCCCGCTACACGATTGACGACATTCTGCTGCGTTGCCTCAAAACCGGAAAGGGTAATGCTGAAATCCTCGCCCTGCGGCGCGTATTTTACGCCGATTTCCTTCAACTCACCTTTGGTGGGCTTGAGCGGCGTCGGCGCCAATGTCAGCACGGGCGAGAAGGATGTCGAATAAAGAGCGTAGGGGACAAAGCCGTTTTCGAAGACATAGGCGGCGCCGACCCTTCCGGTGAAGGCCCTATCGTCTTGTCGGTATTGTGTCGTGAGACCATTCGAAAGAGCGGTGCTGTCGGAATCGTTACTGACATAGTCCTGGCGTCCGCCGACAGTGAGACGAAGGCCACCAAGCTCCATTTGGTCCTGCAGGTAGAAACCCACCTGACGCTGTGTCTGGTCCAGATGCGTCGTCAATGTTGCTGGCTGGACGCCGATTCCGTAGACAGGATTGAAGAGGTCGAGAGTGGGGCCGCTGCGCGATCCCGTTCGGTTGACCAGGTTTTGCCACTGCACATCGACACCGCCGAGAAGCGTATGGCTGATCGGCCCCGTGTCGACTTTGTATTCGAGATGAGTGTCGAGCGCGACCGCATTGAGCGTTGGCTGCGCGTTGTAAACGAGCCTTGAAAGCGTGCGCTGGTTGGCCGAAAGACCATTGCCGAACAGGTTCTGGTAATTGACGTCGAGGTAGGAGTAGCGAAAATTCTGGCGTAGAACGAGATCGTCGTTAAACGCGTGTTCGAACCTGTATCCGATGTAGGCACTTTCCTTGTCGTAGATCGCAAGCGAGGGATCTCCGTCGGAAAAGCTTCGCGGTATCGTTAAACCGAGACGATTGGGAAAGATGCTTCCCACGGCCGGAATGAGCGAAGGGACCTGGCCTGCATCGTCCTTCATATAGGCGCCGTAAACCGTGAGACTCGTTTCTTCATTCGGCGACCACTTGACCGTCGGGCTGATGGCGACGCGGTCGTTCTTGCCGAAATCATTCATTGCATCGCTGTCGCGGATCATACCTTCCAGGCGATAGGTAAGATCGGAATCAGCGCCGACCGGGCCCGTGACGTCGAATCCGGCCTCCTTCTGATTGTAGCTTCCGAAGCGGCTGTAGAGCTCTCCGCCAGCGGTCTCCGATGGATCCTTGCTGATCATGTTGACCACGCCGCCGACATTCGTTTGTCCGAAGAGCGCCGAGCTTGGTCCGCGCAGCACTTCGACACGATTGAGAAAATAGGGCTCCACGCGAAAGCCGGCATAGCCTCCTGTCTGGTTCGCAATCTGTGGCACGCGCAAACCGTCGAGATAAAGATCCGCGCTAAAGCCGCGAATGCTGAAGTAGTCGGAGCGAGGATCGTTACCGTAGCGTTGGCCATTGACGTTTGCGCTATAAAGCAGGCTATCCGCCACAGTCTGCACGGCTCGATCCGTCATCGCGCCACGGGTGATGACAGAGATGGATTGCGGTGTCTCGGCAATCGCCGTAGCGGTCTTGGTGGCTGATGCCGATTGCGTCGCCACGTAGCCACGTTGTTCGACACGCGCCCCTTTTGCCGCAGACTTTCCCTGGACGACGATCGGCTCGAGCACGGTGGACCCATTTGACTCTTGCGCTTCGACAACCCGAGGCGACAGGATGAGGGCGCTTAACGCAACGCCTGACACGAAAAACAGGAGCCGCTGTCTGGTGATGTGCCCGGTTGATGTGCGATGGCGAAGGACGGTGTTCTGCATTCGAGGACCTGTGATAGGAATACTGCGCAAAGGGTACTCCGGACTGTCCGTCGTGTTTCAAATCCCGCACGCTTGGCCGCTTAACTAGACTTTTTTTATCAGCATTGTCAGGTCAAAATCGGGCGTTGTCGGGCCATTTAATGGCCTGATTATCTCATATTGTATTATTGCGCTCCATCGGGCCAATGTTTCCCTTTGAAATGCTGAAGCTGCGCGACTATGGGTCTCTTCCATGGGCGCCACCGCGATAGCGCTATGAGGAATTCCATTGCCTGAAAACACGATGAAACAGCCGCAAAGGGCAGCCGATCTTCAACATGTGCAGCGGCCTGTGGCAGCCATGGCGCGGACCTATGAGCAAAGCGTTGATTTTGGCTGGCACAGCCATCGCCGGGGGCAATTGCTGCAAATCATCGACGGCTTCATGACCGCCCGCACCCCTGATAGCTCATTCATCATCCCCTGCGGCTATGGTTTGCTGATACCCCCAGAGCTACCGCATGCCGTCCATTCACACGGGCGGGTCGCCATGCAGTCGGTCTATATCGAGCCGGACCCAGGGATCGCCATGCCGTGGGAGCCGACACGTGTCATCTCAACCTCTACGCTGCTTTCTGCCACGGTTGGAGCGTTTCTGAACGAGCCAACTCTTTATGACGAAAATGGCCGCGGCGGCCATCTGGCAGCGCTGATCCTCGAAGAAATCGCCAACGCGCAGGAGGGTCCTTTTGCGCTGCCAATGCCCAGTGACAAGCGCTTGCAGCGGCTGTGTCGGGATCTTTCGGAGACCCCATCGCTCGATCTTGATATAGACCGCTGGGCAGACAATCTCGGCATGAGCCGGCGCACCATGACCCGGAAGTTTCGAGTTCAGACGGGCATGAGTTTTGCCGAATGGCGGCGTCGCTTGCGCATGGCGCATGTCATGCGCCGCCAGGCAGAGGGAGCGCGCCTGGAAGAGGCTGCCGCAGACGTCGGTTACCGCAGCTTGTCCTCTCTGCGCAAAGCCATGCGCGAGGTTGCGGGATGAAGGGGCTCGCAAGCAAAGAGAAAACGGAGACAATCGCCGCTCAGGCGATCGGTCTCAGCGTCCTATACGATCAAGCTCAAGCGCTCCGGAAGGTCGATGCAAACGCATTTGAGGGTCGTATTACCGCAATATGCGGCGCGAATGGCTCAGGTAAAAGTACGCTGCTCAAATGCCTTGCCGGGCTGGAGCAGCCAACGGAGGGCGAAGTCCGTCTATCCGGACAGCCTCTCGCGGCATTGTCTAGACGCAACGTGGCCCGCCAGGTGGCCGTCATGAGCCAGACCCCAGAGATTCCAATCGACCTGAGCGTCGAGGACCTCGTTGAACAGGGCCGCTATCCTCATCGTCCATGGCTGGGACGCCTGTCGTCACGCGACCGAGAAATCATCGAAAGCGCCATTTTTCGCGTCGGCCTTCAAGACCTGCGTGCGCGCCAACTCACGACCCTCTCCGGTGGTGAAAGGCAGCGGGCCTGGTTGGCGATGGCTCTGGCGCAGGAACCGCGTATCCTTTTTCTTGATGAACCCACGAGTTTTCTCGACATCAGACATCAGGCCGAGCTGCTGACCCTGCTGCGCAAACTCAATTTCGAGGAAGGACTGACGATCATCGCGGTGCTTCACGACCTCAATCAGGTCATGGACATCTCCAGTGACGTCATCCTGATGCGAAAGGGCGAGGTTCTCGCCGCTGGGCCGACGCATCAGGTGCTTCGGGCTGACCTGTTGCAGCAAGCTTTTGAGTGCCACGTCGACCTCGTTCCACATCCCGACGGAAGCGGTCGGACCTATTGCATGGTCGACTGGGTCGGCGCTGGCAACAGGCGGGGCCACCCGTCTTCGGCTCAATCATGAATTTGTCGCACCAAGCCATTTCGCGACCGGTTCCAGCCCTTGTCTGGCCATTCGGCGTGATCCTTCTGCTGCTCCTGGCAGCGCTTGAACTGAGAGCGGGAAGCCGGCTGCTCGGCTGGTGGGATGTGTTTCTTTTTCCGACACGTCCTCCTACGCTGGCGCAGGCAATTCTGGAAACCACCCGGGCGCCCCGCGTGGTTGCCGCAATATTGACCGGCGCGGCCCTTGCGCTGGCGGGTTCGGTTCTTCAAACGGTCTTGAAGAACCCATTGGCGGCACCTGATATCTTATCCGTCACCAGTGGCGCGCAGCTTTTCCTCATCGTATCGACCCTGCTGCTTCCCTTGGCTCTGCCACCCATCATTGCAACAAGCGCAGGCGGCCTCGCTGGCGCGGCCGCGTGTCTTGCGCTGGCAGGCGGCTTTCAGGCGCCGCCGGGCCGGCTGGCGCTTTCCGGCGTCGCCGTATCACTCTGTTTTTCCGCCGTATCATCGGCCATCGTGCTCCTTGCCGACGAACGGGCGTCAGGTCTGTTGCTCTGGTCCTCCGGTATTCTCGACCAGACCGGTTGGGCCAAGGTCACAACGACAATCCCCTTCGTGCTTCTGTCCCTCCTGACGCTCATGCTGATGGCGCGCGCGCTGGACTTGCTGGGGTTGGGCGACCAGGCGTCTGCCAGCCTCGGGTTGACACGGACCGCCACGCTTTCGGGTTTGCTCATCGGCGTTCTTCTTTGCGGCTGCGCCGTTACCCTTGCAGGGCCCATCGGCTTCATCGGCCTTGCCGTTCCAAACGTGTTGCGCGCACTGGGTGTAACCCGGCATCATCGCCATCTGCCGCTTTCGATAATTTGGGGAGCGAACACTTTGCTTCTCGCAGATTTGGCGACACAATCCTTCGCGCGCAATGGCACGACCATACCCACAGGCGTTACGGTTGCCTTCTTCGGTGCACCCGTCATGCTCTTCCTGCTGCGGACGGCAAAAATCGGAGGAGAGCGCCGCATCGGCTTGCCGATCGGCGTTGCGCGTCCGCCTTTTCTCCTTGCCGTTGCAGCCCTTGCCGCCCTGGGCCTGATTGCGATAGTGGCAAGTCTTGCGACAGGCGACGGGGTATCCCTCACAATCGCAGAGGTGAGAGGGAACCTCGACCTGCGAGCCCCTCGCCTTCTGGTCGCGCTCGGCTGCGGCGCATTGCTGGGTGCGGCGGGCACCGTCATTCAGGCGGTCACGCGCAATCCGCTCTGCGGTCCCGAGACGCTGGGCCTGACGCAGGGAGCAGCGCTGTTCAGCCTCGTCGCTCTCCTGTTGGGACTTGCACCCGCAACGCCAGCATTCCAGGTGGTTGCTCTGGCCGGGGCCATCACCGTGCTCCTGCTGCTCCGGTTGCTGGCTCCGAACTATTCGCCGGAGAAACTGGTTCTCGCTGGTGTCGCAATCGCGGCGAGCCTGGGTGCGGCCGCAACGATCATTGTCGTGGAGGCTCGCTTGCAAACGGCTCAGGCGCTTTCGTGGCTCATCGGCTCGACGCACGCCCGTGGCTACGCCGACGCATTCGTGCTGATGCCATGGGTCTTCGCGCTGTCGGCTATCGGCCTGCTGTTCAATCGACATCTCGACGCCTTTTTGCTCGGAGACGAAAAGGCCCGCTCACTGGGGCTCTCAACAGGGAACGCGAGCAAATATGCGATGCTCTATGCCGCCAGTGCCGTCGCAATCGCCGTGTCTTCCATCGGGGCCATCAGTTTCGTTGGCTTGCTCGCACCGCACGCGGCTCGACTTCTTACCGGAGCGCGCCATGCCAAAAGCCTCCCTGTCGCGATGGTCCTCGGCGCTGTGATACTGGCCTTCGCCGATACGGTCGGTCGCAGTGTTATCACTCCCCTCGAACTTCCCGCGGGCATCATTACCGCGATTATCGGTGCACCCGCTTTCATGCTGCTGCTCCGTTCCGGATCGCGCTCACGGTCGTCGTGATCTGAACGGAAGAACTCACCCCGCATCGCCGCGCATTCATCCAGACGGCGCCCCAGAGAGGTGGAGAGACGGGACCTGTTGCGGCAAAGCCATTTTTCAGTGCGGCGTGCAAACTTTTGGGCTTCTCAGGCGTTCAGGGTCGGTCCCTCGAAATCGACTGGCTTACACAATGTCAACGAACACCCACTTTGAACTGCTTGCGAAAATCGGATACGCCGCTCGGGGCATCGTGTTCGTTCTTGTCGCTGGCCTTGCACTGTTTTCCGGGTTTGCGGATCAAAAAGCCGATACGAAGTCGGCGCTAGCAGCGCTTCTCGACCAACCGTTCGGACGGGTGTGGGTTGCGCTGATCGGGATCGGGCTTCTCGGGTTCGTTGCGTGGAGGATCGCCCAGTCCTTTGGCGATAGCGACGGCCACGGAAACTCGGGCAAGGCCATCGTAATACGAGCCGCGCTGTTCGGCAGCGCGATAACCTATCTCGGCCTCGCGGCCTACGCGCTCGGCCATGCCATCTCCGCAGGCGGCGGCGGCGAAGCATCAGGCGAAAAGGGCCTGGCGCAATGGATCATGTCCCAGCCGTTCGGGCCTTACCTTGCGATTGCGGTCGGATTGGGATTCGTCGTCGGCGGCGCGGTCACCGCAACAAAGGGGATCACACGCAGATTCGAGAAGTACCTTCGACTACCCAAGGACAAAAATATCACCAGTTGGCTGTGCGTTTACGGGCTGGTCGCACGTGGCATCGTCTTCGCCGTCACTGGCATCCTTTTCACCTATGCTGGCTTCCGAGTAGATCCTGACCAGGCCGGAAGCATGTCGGATGCCTTGCAATGGCTCCGCCAGCTTCCGTTCGGCTCGTTTGTTTACATGGTCGTCGCCGCGGGCCTTGCGGCATTCGGTGTTTATAATCTTGTGGAAGCGCGATATCGCATCGTCCGCGGCCCCTCCCTTTCTGACATCAAACGGGACGGAAAAGCGGCTGTCTCGGCGGTGAAGCGCCTGTAGATGAACGGGCTCGAGGATTGCCGCCAACACCGTAAAACCGGTAATCGCCAGGGCCGTTGCATTTTGACGAAACTGGTCTTTTCATAGCGTTCAGACCTGGTTTTAGGGGACGCATATGGACGGCACGCATCTGTTCGAACTCGTGATAGCAATGTTTCTCGCTATTATCGTGTTGCATTACATTGCACATCGCATGGGCCTGCCGCCCTCCGCAGCGCTACTGGTGGGCGGAGGCACGTTGGCATTCCTGCCCGGCCTGCCCACGATCTCCGTTAATCCCGAGCTGGTCCTGGTGATATTTCTACCACCCCTGCTGCTCGATGGCGCCTGGTCGATCGCCGTCGATCGGCTCAGGCGGCACGTCTTTGGAATTGCGTCGCTGGCAATCGGCGCTGTGCTGTTCACGACAATCGTCGTCAGCATTGTCGTTCACCTGCTGATGCCTTCCCTCCCGTGGGCCGCCTGCGCGGCTCTTGGGGCAATCGTTTCGCCTCCTGACGCGGTTTCGGCCCGTGCCGTGCTGGAAAGGGTCAAGATACCCAGACGACTCCAGATCCTTCTGGAAGGTGAAAGTCTTCTGAACGACGCAAGCGGGCTCGTGCTGTTCCGCTTTGCGGTCGCGGCGGCAGCCGGCAGTACGTTCAGCACCACGGATGCACTGGCTGCGTTCGTTTTTTTGGCCGTGGGCGGCGCTGCGGTCGGCGCTGTTGTCGGCTTCGCGTGGGTGAAGCTGGTGCGGCATCTGGGAGACGAATATCTAATGATCGCCGCGACCGCCATCCTGTCGTGGGCCGCCTATCTCCTGGCGGAGCAGATGCAAACATCGGGCGTCATCGCCACGGTGACCGCGGGATTAATTGCATCATGGCATCAGCACACCGTCTTGTCTGCCGCGACGCGGATGCGCGGCACGTCATTCTGGAATGTGCTTGTTTTCCTGATGGAAGCGATGGTCTTCATCCTGATTGGACTCTCGCTGCGAGCTGTCGTTGAACGTGGAGGCGGCTTTAGCGCCGTTGTCGGCTCCATGGCCCTCCCGGCAGTGACGATCCTCTTGACGCTCGTTGTCGCCCGGTTTGTCTGGATATTCGCGTCCGATTTCGTGATCAGGCTATTCCACAGTCTGAAAATCGCTCGCTCGGTGCCGCTTGGAGCAGGAGGCGCGACGGCGCTCGGTTGGGCAGGCATGCGCGGCGTGGTCACGCTGGCGCTTGCTCTCAGCCTGCCCGAAGATTTTCAGAGTCGTGATTTCATTCTTATCACGGCTTTCGCCGTCATTCTGGGAACCGTTCTCATACAGGGAACGACGCTTGGATGGATCATTGCCTGGGCGAGGCTTGGCAATATCGAGCCGGAGCGCGCGCCGATGACGATGAGCGAGGCCGAAGCCTCCATGGCGCAGGTCCAGTTCGATACGGTCCAGGCACTCGCTTATGCTGAAAACGGAGAGCTGATCCATCCGCAACTTTTGAAGCGATACGAACATCGGCTGGCCGCAAGCGTCAGATACGCCGAAAGTACCGAAAAGTATTCGCCGCTTCTGCATGCCCACTTCGACGTGGTTCTTCAGGCTGTCGCCGCGGGCAGGCGGGAACTCATTCGCCTCCGCCGCGAAGGCAAGATCGATGACGAAACACTGAGAGAACTTGAGCACGATCTGGATCTCGAAGAACTCAGTGCACTGTCCGCCAAGGCCTAGTGCCCGTCCCACCCTCGCTCAACGTTGAAAAGACCGCCTCGCTTAAAGGCCGGCGGCTCAGGCAAAATTCCAGACTTCATTTTTTCCGCGTCCAGTTGCCCGGTGGCCGCGCATTTTCGAGCGTCTTTCGCGAGATCGGTAATTGGAGGGCCGGTAACAGAGCCCTGCCCGCAGCGCCCGCAACCCCAAAAGACCGTGGCTTTGCCTCGACTTCGACGAGGCTGGCATTCGCTTGCAGACGCAGGCCCATGATCGCCACCACAAGGAAGAACCAGACGAAACCCGCGCTGAGCAGGAAAAGGGTCTCCAGAAAGCCATAGAGCAACACATAGAGCCAGATGCCGACATATAGCTTTGTCAGCGGGCTTTTGCGGGTATCCTCATCCATTTTGCCAAGATAATGGAGCGGCAGGATGTAAATCCACACCATCACCAGCGCGAGGCCGGGAATACCTCCCATGAGCACTAGGTCGAAATATCCATTATGTGCCGATGGCGCGGTCGTTGCCCAGGTGTTCTCTGTCAGGCTTGATAGCAAGGTGTCACTGCGCCAGAAGGCCTGGTAGCCATAACCCAGCATCGGTCGCAGCTTCATATAATCGATCGCGACGTTCCAGACATCCGTTCTGCCGGTGAAGCTCGCGTCGATCCCCATATTCGTCAGCATTTGATTAAACACCGGATCGATCGTTGTACCCATCACGACGACGGTGAAGACAACCAGAAGCAGCGTCACCGTGATGTAGCGCCAGCGGGGCCACCCCACGATGAACCAGCCGGTTCCGACGATGATGGGAACCAGACCGAGCACTGTCTTACCTCCCGATTTGACAAGAAAGATCATCGAGAGGATCAACATCACCACACCGCCGATGAATGACCAGCGTTTGGCGAGATAAATGGCTGCGATGATCAACACTGCCATGACGGAGGCAGCTTCGTTCTTGTGCTGGAAGACGCCGCGCCAGTTACCCGCCAGAAGCGGCTCGAGCGCATCGCTGGCCTGATGGATCGAGCGCGACGGCAGGACGAGGACACCGAAATAACAAAGCAAAAGGATAAACGACACACCGATGGCCAGCAGCGTGGCGAAATGCCTTTCCGTGCGTGGCAACTGCAGAAAGCAGCCCGCAAGCACACATATGATGGCGCACATGACGAGACGCCGCAGAGAGAAAACGGGTGCGTTACCAGTCAACGACGTAAACGCGTACCAGCCGAAGATCGCAGCCATAAGCAGACGCGGCGTGAACACCAGGGAGAAGGACTGCTCCTTGATCATAAAGACAAGGAAACTGACGAGGAGGATGACTGCGGTGAGCTGGTTCAGAAGATTTGAGCCCTCCGACGCCGCGGTACCCTGGTAAGTCGTCGACAGCGACATATAGGGCGAGAAACCGACCGTGAAATAGAGGAACGTCACGAAAAACAGTGTATTCCGCCAAATTCCACGGGTCGGGTCGTCGTGGGCTGCTTGCATGTCGGGATTCTTCTCTGTCGTGCCGATCATCTATTTCGGTGACATCAATATCCCGGGTAAATCCTATTTTTTAGTTATTCCGAATAAACGGATAGGTGGAAAGGCCATCATGCTTATGATCGAGCGGGTTTAGTGTCTGCCCCGCCGTCACTCCGGATCGACCCAGCCACCCGGGGGAGCAAAATCTGCCATTTCGGCCGGTCCCCAGCTCCCGACATCGTAAGATGGGGGTATGGCGGGATCATCGAGAATGGGTTCGACAATCTTCCATGCCAATTCCGCGGCATCCTGGCGGGTGAAAAGTTGCCGCTCACCGGCCATCGCATCGCCAATCAGCCGCTCATACGGCGCCATGTCGCCGGCGCCGTCATCGACAGCGGCCAGCTCCACTGCCTCGCCCAGCATGCCATCCCCGGCGGCCTTGCGACGGGCGCCGATACCAATTGCGATGTCGGGGCCCAACCGGAAACGGAGGTAATTGGCGGGTGCTGTTTCGACATCATTAAAAAGGGAGATCGGCGGGCGCTTGAACCGGACCACGACTTCGGTTGCGTGGGCAGGCAGGTTCTTCCCGGCTCGGATGTAGAATGGCACGCCGTTCCATCGCCACGTCGCCACACGAAACCGGACGGCGGCAAAGGTCTCGCGGCTGGATGTGGGCGCGACACCCGGCTCGTCAAGATATCCCTTGAATTGTCCACGCACGACGTCGGCGGGACCAAGCGGGGGCATGGCCTTCAGTATCTGCACTTTTTCATCGACCAGATCATCTGACGCGCTTGTGGCCGGCGGCTCCATCGCTAGCAAAAGCAGGACATTGATCAGATGGTTCTGTATCACGTCGCGAATACACCCGACCTCGTCATAAAATTTGCCACGCCCCTTGATGCCGAAATCCTCGGCCATGGTGATCTGCACGCTCTCAACGTAATTGCGATTCCAGACCGGTTCCAGAAAGGCATTGGCAAACCGGAAATAAAGAAGGTTCTGAATAGCCTCCTTGCCCAGAAAATGATCGATGCGGAAAATTGCATCCTCGTCGAACACCTTGTGTAACGCCTCGTTCAGCGCCTCAGCTGTGCCGAGGTCGCGGCCAAATGGCTTTTCCACCATCAACCTTGCCGAGGCCGCTATCCCGGCTCGATCGAGGCCAGTCACGACGGTTTCAAACAGCGATGGCGGAATGGCGAGGTAATAAAGTGGGCGATGGTGATCCTTCAGAGCCGACCGCAGCTTTTCGAACGTTGCGTCATTGCGGTAATCGCCAGAGACATAATCCAGTTGCGACGCAAATTTTGCGAAGACAGCCTCATCGATCTTGTCGACATGGCTCGCGACCGCGTCACGCGCACGCTCTAACAGCTGGTCGCGCGACCAGTCATCGAAAGCAACACCGATGATGGGCGTTGCCAGTGCGCCACGATTGACCATGGCGTAGAGGGAGGGAAAGATCATCTTGTAGGCGAGATCGCCCGTGGCGCCGAACACCACAAGGACGTCAGATCGCTGCTTGTTCATCGCAGGTACTCTCATTTGGATTTTTCGAGATGGCCGCCGAAGGCATTGCGCATCGCCGAGAGCACCTTGCCAGCAAACTCCGCCTCCCCACGTGACGAAAAGCGTTCAAACAGCGCGGATGCCAGAACGGGCGCCGGCACGCCTGTTTCGACTGCCGCCTGCAATGTCCAGCGCCCCTCGCCTGAATCGGACACCCGGCCGCCGTACTGGTCAAGATGAGGGTCCTGTTTCAGCGCCTCCGCCGTCAGGTCGAGCAGCCAGGAGCTGATGACGGAGCCGTGCCGCCACACCTCGGTCACGGCGGGAAGATCAAAGTCGAACTGGTAATATTGCGGATGGGCAAGCGGTGCCGTTTCGGCATCCGCCTCACGATGCTGAGTGCCGGCATTGGCAGCCTTCAGGATATTCAGACCTTCCGCATACGCAGCCATGACGCCGTATTCGATACCATTATGGACCATTTTGACGAAATGCCCTGCCCCTGATGGACCGCAATGCAGATAGCCCATCGGCGATGTTCCCGTAACGGGATCGGCTGCTATGCCAAGACCGGCTCCAGGTGCAAGAGAGGCGAATATCGGATCGAGCCGCTTCACCGCATCAACGGGTCCACCGATCATCAATGAATAACCGCGCTCGAGTCCCCAGACGCCTCCGGATGTGCCGGCATCGATGAAATCGACGCCAATAGGCGCGAATTCAGCGGCAAGATCAATCGCATCACGGTAAAACGAGTTCCCGCCATCGATGATCGCATCGCCGGCCTGGAGTTTTCCGGCGAAGTCGCGGGCAATCCTTGGCGTGATGGCGGCGGGCAGCATCAGCCAGACGGCACGTGGGGAAGACAGCTTGCCGACGAGGTCGTCCGGGGAGGTCGCACCGGTTGCTCCCTCCTTCACCAATGCGTCGACATTCCCGGGATTGACGTCGAAAACCACGCACTCGTGACCCTGCCTCAAAAGGCGGCGCACCATATTTGCGCCCATCCGACCAAGCCCAACCATTCCGATCTGCATGCTGACATTCCTTTTGTGCATTCATTGCTGCTAGTTCATTCGCCGGGGCGAACGCGAAAGTTCTTGACCCTCGACACCTCCGCGATCCGACAGACAAGTTGCACACAGTTTCGCGGCAAGCAGATTACACGGAAGAAGGTGAAGGCTGTTGCGGAACTGAAAGATCATCTTGCAAATCTCGACCGTGGGAAAGGGTCTATTCGGGACAAGAACAGGAGACGGGCTTGCCGGTTCCTGCCCTTATCTGAAATCGGCTGCGGCCTCACCAACAAGCTAGGTATTCGCGAAAAGACACACAACTAAAGATTTGGTAATTTAAACGGCAGCTTGCGTTGGACTTTTCGGGCTACTCGACTACAACGAATGGCGAGGATCCGACCCTGAAACTGGACCCGCCGCACCCGGTTGCCAAGCCATGCGGCGAGCATTTGGCGCCATCATGCGGCTTAGCACCATCACAAACCTCGCATATGCTGTGACCCTGATACTCACGACAGTGTCGGCGACCACATTCATTCTGTCGGCAAGAAGCGCATCTCAAGAGCGCGCGGCAATCGAGGATCATCTTATTTTGGATGATCTCGCTGAAGAGATTGCAATCATAGCGGACGAGCGTACCGAGGAAGCGCGGCTCTACGTCATGCGCGGCGACGAGCGACATCTGGCCAGATTCTACGTCGAGGAAGACCAGGAAAACCACCTCGAAACGGCCCTGGACAAACTCGCCAAGCGCGGTGCGTCGCCTCAGGAGGAGGCTCTTTTCGCGACCATACGAAAAGACGCCGACGCACTGGACAGCAAGGAGCGCGACGCCATCGGCCAATACCGCTCTGGTCGTCAGGCCGATGCGCAACAGATCCTTTTCGGTGATGACCATTATCAGCTCCACACCGGCCTTTTGAAGAGCGTTGCAGACCTTAGAGAAACAGTGTCGGCACGCACGCAGGCAGCTGTTGATGAGGCGAAGAGCCGTAGCGACTTCTACGGATCGATTGCGAAAGTCATGCTGGCGCTGACGGCGCTGATGTTTTTGGCCGTGCTCTATTTTGTCCTGAGCAGACGGGTGGCCGCCCCCTTAATCAGGATGAGCAACATCGTCATGCGTCTTGCCAGACAGGATTACAGCATCGATGTGCCCGACGAAGGGCGTCGTGACGAAATTGGCGAGATGAACCAGGCCATCAGGATTTTCCGCAGCAACGGGCTTGAGCGGGAGCGCCTCGACGCGGAACATCGTAAAAACCAACGCATCAAAGACTTGATCCTGCAGATGATGCATCGGATTCAGGCATGCCAGAACCAGGCTGAGCTATCCGATGTGGTGTCGAGGTTCATGCCGCAGATTTTTCCCGGCATCGCCGGACGCCTGCTCGTGTTGAAGGAAAACAGTTCGCTTCTTCAGTCCAGCGGCCAATGGTCCGATCCTGCCTTCTCCGCTCCGGATTTCTTGATCGACGATTGCTGGGCGCTGCGCCGCGGACGACCCCACGTCAGCAATCCCGACGGCGACGATGTCGTCTGCCACCACCTGAAGGAGAATTCCGGCACCGGGCTTTGCATTCCGCTGACGGCGCTCGGCGAAACCGTTGGCCTGCTGTATCTCGAAATCCCGATGCGAAACGATACGCTCGAGACAGAGCGACTATATCTGGAGCTTCTCGCGGAAAATATCGGCCTTGCCGTCGCCAACCTGCAACTGCGACAGCGGCTGGTTTCCATGGCCCGACAGGATGCGCTGACAGGGCTTGCAAACCGCCGCTCTCTGGATGAGGCTCTGAACAGACATGTTGAAAAGCCGGAGGAGCCGATCGCCTGCTTGATGCTCGATATCGATCATTTCAAGCGTTTCAACGACCGCTTCGGCCATGATGCCGGCGACGCCGTGATGCAATATGTGGCCCAGGTTCTCTCCGAAGCTCTCGGCGGCGCGGGAGACCTGTTCCGGTTCGGCGGCGAAGAATTCACGGTGCTGATGCCGGGAGTGGATATTGAGGCCGCGAAAGAGATTGCGGAAAAACTGAGACGCGCCGTCGAGAAAGCGCCGTTCAACTACCGCGGCCGCCTGCTTGACCCGGTCACGATTTCTGTCGGTATCGCAGCCGCGCCCGCCGGCGGTACCGTCAGCAGCGTCCTGGAGCGCGCCGACGCTGCCCTGCTGAGCGCTAAACAGGGCGGCCGCAACAAGTGGGTGTCACTCGACACGCGTTGACGTGGTGATCGTTCTCCCTGAATCCTGCGGAAAGCGGCGTCTACCTCCGTTTGACCATGCGTCGGAGAAGCGAACCCGATCTGGCCTTTCGGGGAACGAGATCGACGTCGCTTACCAGTTTTGCGCCGCCGTCGCGGCGTTCCAGCGTTATCTTGCGGGTGTGAAAAGCCTCAAGTTCGGCGCGATGCGCCACGCTGACGATCGTCGCATCGGGCAATTCGTCGATGACGGTCTGCATCATCTTATCCTGGCTCTTCTCGTCGAGAGCCGCCGTCGCTTCGTCCATCACGATAATATCGGGATCGTTCAGCAATAGCCTTGCGAAGGTAAGTCGCTGCTTCTCGCCGCCTGACAGCGTCTGGTCCCAGGGAGCGTCTTCCTCGACCTTGTCCTTGAGATGACCGAGACCCACCTTCTCGAGGGCGTCTCCGATCTCTTCAAAGGACCAGCTCTCGGCGGCCTGAGGATAGCTGACGGCCCGGCGCAACGTGCCGGATGGGATATAAGGCCGTTGCGGCAGCATGAAGAGCCGGCTGTCAGCCCCAAAACTGATGTTGCCGCCGCCCCATGGCCACAGGCCGGCAATGGCCCGAACCAGCGTACTTTTGCCGGAGCCGGATTCGCCGGCAACCAGAACCCTCTCTCCCCGGCCGATCTCGACATCGGTTTCCTTGACGACAGCGGTTCCGTCTCCAAGGGAAACGGAGACATCCTTCAGGCTCAGCATCGTTTCGCCTTGGGTCTTGCCGCGCGCAATTCGGCCGAGCTTATCGCTCTGCTCGGCGCGCTCCAGACCATCCAGCGACATCATGAGAGATGCGACACGGCGCGCGCAGGCGTTCCAGTCGGCAAGGCGCGGATAGTTGTCGACAAGCCAGCCAAAGGCGGATTGAACGATGGTGAAGGCGGAGGCAGCCTGCATGACCTGGCCAAGCGACATGCTTCCATCGAGAAATTTGGGAGCACAGAGAAGAACAGGGACCACGGGCGCTATCAACATCGATCCATGCGAGACAACGGTGGTCCGCATATATTGCTGCGCCATCTGCTTCCATTGATGCCGGACGTTGCGGAATCTCTTGTCGAGGTCGCTGCGCTCTTCCTCTTCACCACCAAGAAGCGCAATACTCTCGCCATTTTCCCTGACGCGGGTCAGCGTATAACGGAATTCAGCCTCCAGCTGGTTCTTGACCTCGGAGACCCGGACGAAATTTCTACCAATCAAAGCGATCGAGGTAGAGGTGATAAAGGCGTATATGACCGCCGCGATCACAAGGAATCCGGGAATCGTAATAGACACTCCGCCGATGGGAAGCGTCAGCGCACCGCCGATAGTCCAAAGGACGACGATGAAGGTGGAAGCGGATACAAAGGCAGCGATGACCCCGGCCACGAAATCGACGGGTGCCTCGGTGGCGATCCGCAGATCCTCAGAAAGTCTGGCCTCAGGGTTCTGGTGGTCTCCGTCAATCAGATTGAGCTGGTAATAGCGGCCATTTGCGATCCATCGCGACACCATGAGTTTGGTCAACCACGAACGCCAACGGCGTTGGACCCGCATTCTGACATAGACCTGCGACGTGACGATAAAGACGCTTCCCAGAACAAGCGGCGGGAAAATGGAAGCCAGGAAATAGACAGTCGATGCGTCACGCTTCTCGATCGCGTCGAAGATACCGCGGTTCCAGACGTTGATGCCGTACTGAAACGCGACGTTGATGCCGATCATCGCCAGAAGCCCGATGCAGAAGGGCCAGGCGAGCGCGTCGCCACGTCGACTCCAGAATCCCCGCGCGCTGATCCAGAAGCGTTTAAGCAGATATTTCTTGCGCGCTTCGGCCGCCTCCTCCGTTGTCAAACCGGGGTCGGGTTCTATCTCCTCCGGCGGAAGAGGCTCTTCAGGGGCATCCTCGGAATGATCATTGTTGATGTCATTCTGGCTGGTGTCGTCGGAGGGGTGCGGTTTTGCATCAGGATCGATCATAGCCGCAATAACGATCAGCGATTTGAAAAGTTGCTGATCCGAAAAAGATTCGCACTGGCCTGAAATTGGCCCCTCGCCGCTCTTTCCCGCCTGCGCCGCTTGATGCCCTTTCGCGGCTTGTGCGCCGCACAAATTCGGACAAATAGGCATGAAATTCGGATTTTTAGATACATATCATCCAGAGAAAATCGTCTAAAACTCTGCCATCTTAAGGAGAGACACCATGACGGACACGACGACACAGTTTGATGGGCCGGCGATCGCGCTGGAGACGGTAGACGAACCGGCGTGGACCGCCGCCACCTGGTTTGCCGTCCTTTCAATGGCTGCAACCAGCTTTGCGCTGGTATCGGCGGAGTTTTTACCGGCGGGACTGCTAACACCGATGGCACGCGATCTCGGTATCAGTGAGGGCACCGCCGGTCAGGTCGTGACGGCGACCGCCTCCGTCGGGGCCGTGACGGCACTGTTAAGCAACGTCCTCATCGGTAAGCTTAACAGAAAAACGGTCCTCGTCGGCCTCAGCGCGCTCGCTATCGCATCCAACATTCTGGCGGCGTTTGCAGCTGATTTCTGGCTTTTGTTGCTAGGTCGCGCAGGCCTTGGTATCGCGCTCAGCGGTTTCTGGGCGCTTTCGGTTGCCGTCGTGGCGCGCCTCGTCGGTACGAATGCGACCGGCCGCGGCATGGCGATCGTCACCCTCGGCGTGTCGCTAGCGACGATAGCAGCGCCCTCCATGGGCGCCTTGATCAGCGACTGGCTGGGATGGCGCACCGCCATGGCGTTGACGGCGGGACTGGCGGTCATCGCCATGCTTTTACAGATCATCAGCCTCCCCACGTTGCCGGCGAGCACGAGCAACAGTCTGTCGGACGTATTGGGTTTGACCAAGCGGCGTAGCGTTCAGCTGGGGATGCTTGCGATCCTCCTGCTGATGACGGGACATTTTGCCGGCTCGGTCTATGTTCGCCCCTTCCTCGAGAAGGTGACGCTACTCGATACCACGCCAATCGCCCTCGCTTTGCTGGGTTTCGGCGTGGCTTCCGTGATCGGTAACGTCGTGGGCGGCCGGATGGCTGATGCCAGCATTCGCGTCGCCCTCATCGTCACGGCGGCACTGATGGGGTTCGCAACGATCGCTCTCGTCATCTGGGGCGTTCATACCGGCGCTGCTTTTGCACTTGTCGCGCTCTGGGGCCTTGCCTTCGGCATGGGTCCGGTCGTTCTGCCGACAAATCTGTCGCGCGGTGCACCCGATGCGCTGGAAGCAGCGGGCAGCCTGATGGTTGTCTCTTTTCAGGTGGCGATCAGCATCGGAGCGGTTCTGGGCGGTTACATCGTCGATTCCTACGGCGCGACCGCGCCGCTGGTGCTCACTGCTGTTCTCGCCGGACTGACGGTCGCACTCGCTCTGTCGCAGCGCGCTGAATGACCAGCGACACTCCGGCGGCTTTCCAGCCGCCGGAATGTCCATTACCTCACGCCGCCAGAGCGGCCTGATGGATGTCGATGAGTTCGTCATAGCAAGAGGTATTCCCCGCCAGAACAGGCTGTCCTTCAAACAGCTTTTCGCCCTCGAGCGAAAACGGCATAAAGCGGCCACCAGCCTCCTTGACGAGGCAAAAGCCTGCCATGCAATCCCATGCGCGCATATGCGGCTCATAATAACCGACAAGACGACCTGCCGCGACATAGGCGAGCATCAACGCACCTGAGCCGTTTCGGATAAAATTGCCGCCGCGCCCCATCACGTCGCTGATGATGCGTCCCACCCGCTGCGGCGTGACATAGTTATTGCAGCCGATGCCCGTCAGAGCGTTTTGCAGGTTCCTTGACGGATCGAGTTTCAGGCGGGTCCCATTCAATGTTGCGCCGTGGCCTTCCGCTGAAGCGTAGATTTCCTTCGAACAGGGAACATTGATGATACCGATGACCGGTGCGCCATCGCGGACGACGGCAATAGAAACACACCAGCTCGGCATGCCGTTGACAAACGGGGCGGTTCCGTCGATCGGGTCGACGACCCAGGTGTAACCGGAATCTCCGTCCTTGTAGCCATGCTCCTCCCCGAGAAAGCCGTCATCTCCGAAAGCGGCAGCAACGCGCTCGCGCAACAACATCTCGACATTGCGGTCTGCGATCGAGACGACGTCCTGAAGATCGCGCTTGGTCTCGATCACGAGGCTGTCGCGCTTGTTGAAATAGTCGAGCGCCATGGCACCGGCCTCCTCCGCCAGGGCTTTTGCCAGTGCGAAGCGTTGTTCAAGGCCGTTATTCATTCCTGTCATTTCCATTTCCTCAAATCTCAGACCCATCAAGCGTCGATGAGGGCTATGCCACGGTTTTTGAAATTGATTGTGACATCGCTTGTTTCAAGTTGCGTATTTTTCATATCGTGGTCGACAATGAAGAGGGTGCCAACCTCGGTTTCGACTTCGTATTCGATGTGTCCACCGAGATAGGCGGTGTGCAGCACGCGCCCCGGCATGCCGGCGCTGCCAGGCGCGTCGATGGTGATCGCGCCCGGTCTCACCGCGAGCTTTGCAGCGCCAGACCGGACGCCCCTGCTTCGGATGCGATGCTCCATGGCTCCAACCCGAACGACTGACTCGTCACCCGTTTGCGAAACGACTTCACAGGGCACGACATTCGCCTCTCCCATGAAGTCGGCGATGAAGGCGGAAGCGGGAGCCTCGTAAAGCTCTCGCGGCGCACCCGACTGGGCGATTTCTCCGTCTTTCATGACAATGATGCGGTCCGAAACCGCAAGCGCTTCATCCTGATCGTGCGTCACGTAAACCGCCGTGAAACCGATCCTTTGCTGAAGTTCGCGAATATCGGTGCGCACACGCCGCCGAAGGCGCGCATCAAGGTTAGACAGCGGTTCGTCGAGCAGCAGGACCTGAGGTTCCAGCACCAGCGCGCGGGCGACCGCCACGCGTTGCTGCTGTCCGCCGGAGAGCTCCGCTGGCAGGCGGTGGCCCATGCCGGAAAGACCGACGAGCTTCAGGCCTTCCTCCGCCTTCTCCCGCGCCTCGGCCTTTTTCAACCCGGACGATTGCAGCCCGTATGCAACGTTGTCCAAGGCACTCATATGCGGAAAGAGCGCATAGGACTGGAAGACCATGGATACGTCGCGCTCATTGGCGGGAAGCATCGTCACGTCTTTGCCACCAATCAGGATCCGACCGGAGTTGGGATGTTCAAGCCCCGCGAGCATGCGAAGTGTCGTCGTCTTTCCGCAGCCTGAGGGGCCAAGAAGCGTGACGAGTGTCCCTGGCTCGATCGTCAATGACAGATCCGGGATGGCGGTAAAGGCGCCGAAGGTCTTGCGAACATTCTGAAAAACAACGGAGCCGGGTTTGACCTTGATCATGCGATTTTCTCCTGGGGATGAGAAACGGGTTTGACGTCGTCGAGCCCGGCGACGCGGTTTTCGCGGCGCAGACGTCGTTCGCCAACGAGGAGCTGGAAGCCAGCGATGACAGTGATCATCACGACGATCAGCATCGAGGAATAAGCGATTGCAACACCATATTCGCCGTTTTCAACGAGGCCGACGATATAGGACGTCGCCATGTTGTACTGGGCGCTGACGAGGAAGATCACCGCGCTGATGGATGTGATGGCCCGGACGAACGAATAGACCAGTGCAGCCCTGATCGCCGGGCGCAGGAGCGGCAGCACCACAAGCCTTATGGTACGGAAGCTGTTTGCCCTGAGCGTGAGCGAGGCTTCGTCCAGGCTTTTGTCCAACTGGCTCATGGCCGCGATGCCGCCGCGAACGCCAACGGGCATATTGCGGAACACGAAGCAGGCTATGAGGATCAGCGCCGAGCCCGTCATCTCAAGCGGCGGCAGGTTGAACGCCATGATATAGCTGACACCGATGACCGTACCGGGAATTGCAAAACTCATCATCAAGGCAAACTCGAAAAGATTGCGGCCGGCAAACTTCTGCCTGACGATGATATAGGCTGTCAGCAATCCGACGGCGGCAGTGAGTGGGGCGGAAATCAAAGCGATTTCCATCGTTGTCCAGAAGGAATTCCAGGCAACGCCCGTCCAGGCAATCGAACCGTTGCTGACGCTGACGGAGAAGGCCCGAACATAGTGCTCGATTGTCAGGGTATTATCCAGACCCCACGTCTTCACGAAGCCGCCGACAAGGATCATGCCGTACACGACGATGGTGAAGATCATCCAGGGAACAACCAGCGCATGAACCGCAATCGACATGGACTTCGGAAGAGCGGCGTGCGCACCGCTGTCTCCTTTACCCGTCACCGTCGCAAAATTCTTGCCCGCCAGCCAAAAACGCTGGGCGATAAAGGCTGACAGCGTAAAGCAGAGCAACACGATGGCGAGCACTGCCGCGCGGGAGGGGTCATTCTGCGAGCCCACGACAGCGAAGAATATTTCCGTCGAGAGAACGCCGTGGCTGCCGCCGAGTACCAGAGGATTACCGAAATCCGCCATGCTTTCGATGAAGCCGATCAGGAAGGCATTGGCGAGGCCCGGCTTCATCAGCGGAAGCGAAACGCGCCAGAAGGTGCGCCACCGGTCGGCACGCAGCGTCTGCGACGCTTCTTCCATCGATGGGCTGACACCCTCGACAACGCCGATCAGGACGAGGAACGAAATCGGCGTAAAGGACAGGACCTGGGCAATCCATATACCCGTCAGGCCGTATAGCCAGCGGCCCGGCTCGATGCCGAAGACGCTCGACATGAATTCGGTGACAACACCCGCCCGGCCGAAAAGCAGCGTCAGGGCAAGGCCGATGACGAATGGCGGCGTGATGATTGGCAGGATTGTCAGCAGACGCAGGCCCTTCTTGAATGGAAAGCGCGTGCGAGTGGCGACAAGTGCGAAAGCGAGGCCAAGAATGGTCGATCCCGCTGCCGTCATGATGGCCAGGAAAAGTGTCCGCCAGGCAACGCCACAGCGGCCGGCACCGACAACACAATCGAGGCTCCAGATGCCCGGATCCTGCATGTTGCGGATAAATCCGTCGGGATTGAAGGAGCCGTCTATATCCTGCACGGCTCCAGCCATCATGCTGCCGATGGGGTAGAAGACGAAGACACAGACAAGGAAGACGAGAAGCGAAATACAGGAGACGACGAAGACATCGCCCTTCATGAAGCCGCGCTCTGCCAATCCGAACGAAATATAGAGCACAAAAACGAAAGCCATCGTCACGGCACCGGCGCCCATCGAGGGCTGGCCGTCGGCCATCGGGCCAAAAATGCTCTCGCTCGCCTGCCAGGTCCATCCCGTAAAACCGATTGCAAGTCCCTGAAGCACGAGAAAGCCAAGGCCGAGAACGCCTGCGGTCACGAGGAGCCGGCCGCGCATTGCAGGGTCAGACAGCGTCCGTGCAAGGGCACCCACCAGGAAGAAAACCATAACGCCGGCGAGCCACACGCGACCTTCGGTTGCCATCTGCAGGATGCCGGGCGCAGCTTGCGCCGACATCGGAAAATCCGAAAGCCAGCTCAGGCCAAAAAAGCCATTTTCGATGCGGTACCACGGCACCAGCACCAGGGCAGCGACGCCCAAGGCCAGAACAATGTCCAGCCTGCGATTGCCATGGGTCATGGTCAACCTCACAAGATTTAGGTGTGTCGAAAGAGGTTGCCTTCGTCATCAGGAACGAAGGCAACCGGCACGGGAGGTTAGTTGGCGACGGCGCCAATCTCCTTGTCCCAGCGCTCCAGCAGGGCTTTGCGCTTGGCTGGATCGCCATAGGTTTTGAAGTCGTAGTTGATCAGCTTGATATCCTCAAAGCGTGGTGCTTCCTTCGGAATTTCCGCCGTCTTGTTGGAGGGTAGCTGGAAGGATTTGGCATCCTTCATCCGCGACTGAACGTCGGGCTGCAATGCCCAGTCGTACCAGGTCTTGGCGTTCTCGAGATTGCGAGCGCCCTTGACGATGGACATGGAGCCGATTTCATAGCCGGTGCCTTCGCAAGGCGCGATCGACTTCACCGGAAAGCCTTCTGCCGTCTGCGCAACGGCGTCATGCATGAAGACGATTCCAAGGGCCGTTTCGCCACGAGCCGCCGCCTTGACGGGGGCGGAACCCGACTTGGTATATTGCGAGATGTTGCCGTTCAGCTTCTTCAGATAATCATAGGCCTGATCCTCGCCCATGATCTGGACCAGAGAGGCCAGCGCCGTATAGGCGGTGCCTGACGAGTTCGGGTTGGCGATCTGGATTTCGCCCTTCAACTCGGGCGCCAGCAAGTCTGCCCAGCACTTGGGTTCCTTGTAGCCCTTTTTCTTGAAAATATCGGTATTGTACCCCCAGCCCAGCGCACCGGCATAGACGCCGACAGTTTTGTAACCGGCGCTTTCGGCCTGATTTTTTGCCCAGTCCTGCAACTGGTCGAGCATCTTCGACTTGTACTCCAGCGTCAGGTTCTCGGAAGCTGCCTGAAGATGCGGGTCGCCGGTGCCAGCCCACCATACGTCGGTTTTCGGGTTGCGGGCTTCTGCGCGGATCTTGGCGTAGGCCTCGCCTGAGGACATGCGAACCATGTTGACCTTGATGTCGTGGCTCTTTTCGAAATCGCCTTTCATCTGTTCGCAGATGACCACATCGGCGGCGCAGATGAGGTTGAGATCGCCTGCGGCGTGGGCCGGAACACCAAGAAGAGTGGTGCCTGCCAGAAGCAGGCTGGACATGATCGTCAGTCGCATGATTTCCTCCATTGTTGCGTCTGAATGCGTTTTGCGGACATGGCTTCGCCATTCGACGTGCCGGTGGCCGCCGTCGTGATCCGCTTAGAGTCGTGTTTTCATTGGCTGGGCGGATGGATGTCCGTGTCAAAACGGCTCAAGAGCCGTCCCCGTTCTTCCGGTCTGCCAAAGGTCGCAAAGTCGTAATCGACCATCTTTATCAGCGAGAGGTCCGGCGCGCCCGAAGGCAAGGCTGCCTTCGCATTTGACGGCACCTGGTTCTGTCCCGCAGCAGCGCCGGTGGCCTGACCTTCTGGGCTTAGCGCAAAATCCACAAACTTGCGGGCCTCCTCCCGATTTTTCATACCCCTGATGATGCTGACCGCGCCGATCTCGTATCCCGTCCCTTCGCAAGGTGCGACGATGACGAGGGGAGCACCCGCCTCCTTTTGCGTGACCGCATCATGCATGAAAGAAATGCCGATCACAGCCTCACCTCGTGCAGCTGCCTTGACCGGGGCTGAGCCAGCCTTCGTATACTGCGCAACGTTCTGATCCAGCGCCTTCATGTAGCTGAACGCCTCTTCCTCGCCAAAAAGCTGTACGAGGGTCGCGAGCATGGTGAAGGCAGTCCCGGACGAATTTGGATTCCCGGCCAGGATCTTTCCGCGGTAAGCGTGACCGATAAGGTCTTTCCAGCAACTGGGGACAGCAAGACCCTGCCGCTGCAAAAGGTCGCTGTTATAGGCGAAGCCCAGGGCCCCCGCATAAATGCCAGCCGATTGGCCGCCCGACATGGTGAAGAAATTCTGCGCCCAGGGAAGCAGCTCGGCCTCGTTTTTTGAGGCATAGGCCTCCAGCAGCCCCTCGGAGGCGGCTTGCAGATGCGTGTCCCCCGTGCCGCCCCACCAGACATCAACCGTCGGCGCGTCCTTCTCTCTTCTGACCTGCTCGAGAATTTCGCCAGTGCTCTTGCGCACCATGGTGGTCTGCACACCGGATCTGCTCTCGTATGCCAGCTGCATCGCAGCGCACCAGGCGTCATCCGCCGCGCAAAGAATGTTCAGCTTTCCATTCTCCTGCGCCGTGGCAACGGCACAGGGCGCAAGCGCCAAACCGGCGCTGAACGCCGCAAGCCATACTTTCACCGCTTCCTCCCTGGAACCTCCCCGTTCCATTCTTGAGGTCAAGCATGACAGAACTCTTGATTAGAGCAATCCTATGAATGGTTACCGATTTTTCAACGGCAGATGCCTGCGGGCAAGAACGGTTACGAATATTACAAATGTAACGGACTTGGTCATCATCGACCTTTTGAATATTCCGATACTCTTGCATATGATTGTCGACGGGAGGACTTCATGGTGCAAAAACAGAGGATCGGAATACTGATCGTCGAAGACGATCCGGATATGGCTGAGTTGGTAGCGGATCTGGTGGAGGCGGAGGGCTGGGCACCCGTCGTCGTGCACTCAGCCGAAGAAGCCGCCACGACACTGGCGCAGGAAGACATCCACCTTGTGCTCCTGGACCACAATCTTCCCGGCATCTCCGGCAGAACCTTTGCCCAGCGCATCCGCACGGAACTGGGGCTGAATGTCGGCATCGTCATGGTAACGGCGGCCGGCAGCGCGACCGAGCGGGTGCTGGGCCTTGAAACAGCAGCCGACGACTATGTCGTCAAACCCTTTGAACCCATTGAGCTGACGGCCCGTATAAAGGCGGTTCTGCGGCGCATTGCACCGTCGCTTCGGGTCGAGAAAGAGCCGGAACGGGAACACGAAACGAATGCACTGAGGCTTGGAGACTGGGCTGTTGATCTGTCCGCGCGGCGGGCGATCTGCCTTGCCGACCGGAGCAAAACGCTGACAACCGCGGAATTTGCGCTTCTTGAGGTGCTTGCAGAAACGCCGAATAAACCGGTCAGCCGATCCCATATCCTTGATCGCCTCGGCGCGGAAAGCGACCGCTTCATTGACCGCAACGTCGATGTGCTTGTGCTTCGCCTGCGCCGCAAGATAGAACGCAACCCTGACCTGCCGCAGCACATCCAGACGCGCAGGGGCAAAGGCTACGTCCTTCATACTGACAATGCAGAGCCGCACCTGTGATCAACAGGCTCTTTCTCCAGTCTATTGCGTTCAGGCTGCCATTTGCCATCGTCTTTATCTGCTCGTCGGTCTTTATTCTCTCGGCGGTCGCAATCTATGGCCTGCAGAAGGCCAGAACGGAGATGGCGACCTACAGCCTGCAGGCCTTTTCGAGCCTTGCCCGCGCCTCACTGGTATCGCGGCAGGTCGCCGATCTGGTTTCGAGTGCGCCGCTGCTGATGAACGCGACATCGCCCTATAGAGTGTCGAGCGAAAGTCGCGCCGTCGTTGCGCAGGTGGACAGCCTTCTCGATACGATCGGCCAAGACAAGAACGCGGAAACGCCGAATAATGTGCCGAGCGACGATATCGTGCAGTTGCTCCAGGCCATTCGCCAGCAGACCCTGTCCCTGGCGGCGGACGCGGATGCGGCCCAGCAACACAAGGCAGAGGCCGCAGCGGCATTGGGGGAAATTGCGACAAGCCAGTCCGTTACGGAAGACGCGCTTCGCCAGCGCCTGAATGCTATTGTTCAGGCCGCTGCCAATTCCGCCAGTCTTTTTCAGCTTGGAGAATTGCAACGCCGCTTCACTTCGGAAACCGGTTATTTCATGAACGAGGAGGTGGCGCCTGATGACAAGAAGGCGGTCGGTCTGGCACCCTACAAACGCGTATTCGACGCCCAGACGCAATATCTTCTGGAAATGTTCGCCATCCAATCTTCCGTATCCAAACTTCACACTGTCTCCCGCAACCTTTCCCATGCAACAGAAACCCAGAGCGAGGCGGTCGCCCATCGATTGACGCAGGGCCTTGCCTCCGCCTCGGCTGCATTGACGCGGCTGATCGTGATGGTCGCGATCGCTTTTGTCGTCGTTGTCATTCTCTCGACGCTGTCGATCCGCTCGGTCATGCGTGTTTCGAAAGGCGTGACCGCCCTGTCACGCGGCATGAATGCCCTCGCGAACGGGGAGCAGAATGTCAGCCTCCCCACGTATCGCGGTTCCGAAACCGAACTCATCCGTCTTTCCGATGCATTCCACGCTTTCAAGGAAAGCGTCGACCGCGTTTCACGTCTTCGTCGCACGGCCGAAGCCGCGGCTCGAACGATCCGCTCGACATTCCGAACGATGAACGAGGGAATTGCGCTATTCGACACCCGGGGACAGCCCATTACCATGAACAGGCGCATCATTGAGCTTGTTGGCCGTCGCGGCGGGTCTTCGCGGAAATTGCCGTTACGATCCTTCATTGAAACCATACCGGAAATCGACCCCATCCTTGTGCCTGCGAACGACGAAACCGGGACGCTTGCCAACCGGCTCACGGTGCGCCACCGCACAGCGGATCAGCGGGTGACGGAAATCGCGGTTTCCCGTCAGCCCGACGGCGGGATTGTCCTTCTGGCCCGGGACGTAACAGCTCTCGACCGGCAGGAGGCAGAGTCAGCGAAGGCGCAGCGGCTTGACGGTATCATGCGCATGACGCATCAGCTCAGCCACGAAGTCGGCAACATGATCGGCATCATCACCGGAAGCCTTGGCCTTCTGGAGCGAGAGACAGGCTTCAGCGACCGCCAGCAACGCAATATCAAGCGCATCCGCAAGGCAGCCGATCGCGGCCGCCAGCTTGCCAGCAGCATGCTGTCCATCGGCAGCCAGCAGCCGATACATCCAGCGTCCGTGGATGTTGGTTCTGTGCTGAAGGGCATGGTGGACGTCCTCGAAATTGCCGTTGGTGCGCGCAACCAGATCACATTGCGCGTCGGCAGCGATTTGCCCCGGCTCGCTTTGGATGCTGCCCTTTTCGAGCAATCGATCCTAAACCTGTGCCTCAACGCCGCTGCTGCCATGCCCGTGGGCGGCACAATTATCATCGAAGCCACGCACTCGGAGGGCAGCGTCGAAATCTCGGTCGAAGACACGGGGTGCGGGATGGATCAGGATGCGGTCGACAGGGCATTCGAGCCTTACTTTACCACCCGCAGCCAGCAGGGCGGCACCGGCCTTGGCCTTGCCATTGTCTACGGTTTCATGCGCCAGAGCGGCGGCGACGCCAAGATCACCTCTCAGCCAGGGCGCGGAACCCGTGTTTCCCTGATGTTCCGCACCTGAATCAGGACCGTAAGATGTGTGGAGACGCGGAACTAGAAACTTTCCGACCCAAATGATGTAAAAAGAAACCGCCACCGGAGGGATGGCGGTTCCGAATTCGTGTGAAGCGATCCGGTCGATCACTTGCGGTAGGCAAGTCCACCCCAGATGCGGCCTTCATCTCTGTGGCGACCGCCATGCACGGCCCCGATGTAAGCAGCGGCAGCAGAGACAAGTGCGGAAGCAGCGAGCAGGAATGCGCTGAGAATGCCTGCGATACGAGCCTTTTCAGCAGCATCGGCGGCTTTGTTCTTGGCGTCTTCGACTGCCTTCTGGGCTTCAGCCTTCATGGTCTCGACCTGTTTCTGAGCCTCGTCGACCTTCTTCTGAGCTTCTGCCCGGACAGCCTGCACGCGTTCCACCGTCTCGTTTACCCGGTTTTGAGCATCAGTCTGGCTGATGTTCGTGCGGGCAGCAATCTGGTTGGTGAGCCATGTCTTGTCTGCGTCCGAGATTTCCCCAGTCGCAAGCAGGTTACCGAGGATGCCACTGATCTGCCGCTGATAGTCGCCGGCAGTCTGGTCACCCGGAACCGGGGTTGAAAGCGTATCGGTCCGCAGAAGCGTATCGGTGAAGTAGTCGATCGGATTGGACTTCATGCCCTGCGGAAGCATCTGCTCGATGCTGGGAGCCGCCGCCTGACCTGCACCCTGGGCGAGGCCGCCTGCAGCACTGCCAGCGCCGGAAATGATCCCGCCGGCCAACTGGCCAGCACCCTGCACCGCGCCTCCGACAGCAGAACCCGTTGCTTCGACAGCCGTCTGGGCGACGCTACCGACAGCTCTTGCGCCACCCGAGAGGACACCAAGTGCGAGAAATGCCGAAACGACGGTGCCGAGGCCCCAGACGACGAGGCCGTTAACGCCATCGCGAACTGTCAGCTCGTTACGATCGGAAGCACCAGCCGGGCGACGCATGCGGCCGGCAATATAGCCACCTAGCATGTAGGAGCCCACCATCGACAGGATGACGAACAGACCGGTGAGGATAAGCCAGACCGTGCTGATCTCGCCTCCATCATCCACGGAAATCGAGCTGAGACCAAGTCCGCCGGCGAAGGCGGTAAGGACGGCCATTGCGCCAGATGCGATCACCGCGCCCGCGAAGATTGCCGGCCAGTCCACGTAGCTGCGGTTAGGATTTGTTTCAATACCTGTCGGATCAACCATCAGCGTAGCCCCAGCAATGAGAGAATGAACAGGACGACGACGACAAGCCCGACAAGATAGATAATGGAATTCATACGGAATCTCCTCCGAAAGGACGACAAATCCTCCGCGTAGCGGCTGATTGCATGCAGTGAGAAATGCGAGCTCGTTGCTCCCTCACCAAACTCGTCTCAGGCGAAAAAGTTTCACGTCTGCTCGATACAGAAGAAAGATACTGCGATAATCTCTGATTACGCGACAGCTATGGGGAATGCCGCCGCGTGCGCGGCGGCCGTGTCAGTGCACGAAGACTGTAGTTCGCATCAGCGGGTGTTTCCGGCACGGTCCGGGCCCATTTATTTGTTTGTCATCACTTGATTGCGAAAATGGCGCCAGTCGATATCGACGGATTGAATGAGGTCTCCCCAGAGGCTGGTTCTGGAATGTCCGGACGCAGCTCCGTGAACGCGGGTAATCATGGCCGCAAGCCAGACGCAAGCGACCTACGCCAGATTGCGGGCGAAGGAGATACACCATGTCTAGCATCGATCGCATTGGCTCCGCCGCCATGCTCTATACCCGCGGACGGCCTCAGGACGTTTCTCAACCGGCGGTGGGCCAGACACCCGAACGGTCTGTTTCGCTGAACTCAGCGGGGTCTGCACCTTCCATTCCCTCCAACTTGGCCAATGCGCTCTGGTTGCTCCAGAGGCAGCAGGGCGGATCCATCGAGGAAGCTACCTTGCAGGGCGGCGGCCCGAGCGCGGAGGAGAAAGAATTGAGCAAGTGGGCTCATATGAGCCTTGGTGAGAAAATCCGGGCGCAATATTTGGAAGCGCGGGGATTGTCGGAAGGCGATCTCGCCGCCATGCCACCCGACGAAAGGAAGGCCATCGAGGACGATATCCAGAAGGCTATCAGGACCGCGATGGAAGCCCCAAAGGACGATGACGTGAGCGGGCTCGCCGGCATCTGAAGACGATGTGGCCCGCCCGAAGCGGAGCGGCAACGCGCCGTGCTACGATCTGATACATAAATGCGGGTTTCACGACACATGCCGGATACCTGCGGCGCAGATCAATGCCTGATCATTTTCGGATCAGGCAGGATTTCTCATGAAGAGCCAGATTTTTTTCGCCGTCGCTCTCTCGGTTGCGGGAGCAGGCTTTGGGGCCGTTTATTCGAGCCATGCGGACACGCGGCCGGAAAACGCCTCTCCCATCTACGGCGTCACGCTTCCCGAAGGATATCGTGACTGGCGGTTCATCGCCCCCGCACAGGAGGCTCCGCCGCTCGACGAGCTTCGTGCGGTTCTTGCAAACGATATCGCCGTTAACGCCTACAAGAACGGAACCCTGCCCTTTCCCGATGGCTCGATATTGGTGAAGCTTGCTTACAAGCGGCAGCAATCGACGGAATTTCCCCCGGCCACGGTGCCTGGCGCAGCGACCACCGTGCAGGTAATGGTCAAGGACTCCCAAAAATATCCCGACAGCCATGGCTGGGGTTTCGGGCGGTTCGTCAACGGAAAACCGGTCGATGTCGCGCAGCATGAGACCTGTCTCTCCTGCCACGTGGGCAACGTCAAGGACCACGATTTTGTGTTTACGCGCTACGCGCCCTGACGAATGACAAGGCCCCGCGGCCAGCTTTTACACTCGAATACAAATCCACGGAAGTCCCGACATATCAGGGATACGCGAGGCCGGGAGAATGGCCTCATTACCGGGCCGCCTTACCACCCGCAGCCCGAACTCCCGCCTGAAAGGAAAAGATGATGACGCTGCTGATCATTGCCTATCTCGGAGGGGTGCTGACGATTCTCAGCCCCTGTATCCTACCCATCCTGCCCTTCGTTTTTGCGCGGGCGGGACAACCGTTCCTGCGCAGCACACTCCCCCTGCTCGTTGGCATGGCGGCAACCTTTTCCGCGGTCGCGACGCTCGCCGCACTGGGCGGCAGCTGGGCCATCAATGCCAATGAATATGGTCGGCTTGCCGCTCTCGCGCTGCTCGCCGTTTTCGGCGTGGGGCTGATCTCGCCGCGCGCGGCCAGCGTCATCAGCCGCCCGGTCGTCGAACTCGGCAACCGCCTTGCCAATGCCGCCGGGAAGCCGGGGGCTGTTCCAACGGTCGTGGGTTCCCTGATGCTCGGCATCGCCACCGGCCTCTTATGGGCGCCCTGCGCCGGACCGATCCTTGGACTGGTGCTGACCGGTGCGGCCCTGAAGGGCGCCAATCTGGGGACCAGCCTGCTGCTTGCCGCTTATGCCACGGGTGCCGCGACCTCGCTTGCCGTAGCCCTCCTCGTCGGAAGCCGGGTATTTGCGGCCATGAAGCGGTCTCTCGGTTTCAGCGAGCGGATCCGGCAGGGGCTTGGCGCAGCGGTTCTTGCCGGGGTCGCCGTCATCGCGCTCGGGCTCGATACGGGCTTCCTGTCGCAGCTTTCCTATGCGAGCACGGCATCCTTCGAACAGCAGGTCCTCGATCGGCTCCATACCGCCAAAGCCCCTGAGCAGAAGATAGCGTCGGCGGGCGAAGCCGACGCCCCGGCAGCAGGCTCCAGCGCTACGCCGTTCAGGTCGGAACTACCGGCTGAAGGCCGGGCCCCGTCCCTCGATGGCGCCGTCGAATGGCTGAACTCGCCACCGCTCACGCGTGAACAACTGCGTGGTAAGGTCGTGCTCATCGACTTCTGGACCTATTCCTGCATCAATTGCATTCGCACCATTCCTTATGTGCGTGCCTGGGCGGAGAAATACGGGGATCAGGGGCTCGTCGTCATCGGCGTCCACGCGCCCGAATTCGCCTTCGAAAAGAAGATCGACAATGTCAGGCAGGCCGTAGCCGACTTCAAGATCAACTATCCGGTAGCAATCGACAATGATTACAAAATCTGGCGCGCCTTTGATAACAGCTATTGGCCGGCACATTACCTGATCGATGCCCGGGGTCAGATCCGCTACCACCATTTCGGCGAGGGCAACTACCGGGAGACCGAAGAGGCGATCCAGAATCTGCTGCGCGAGGCCGGCAGCAGCGCTTCCGCCAGCGACACCGTGAGCCCCGAGGCAAACGGCGCGGAAGCCGGCGCGGATATCAGGCACATGCTCTCGGGTGAAACCTATATAGGTTACAGGCAGGCGCAGGGCTTTGCGTCAAACGAGGCGATGCGCGCAGACACGCCCCGCGATTACTCCGTCAAGACACCGTCCCTGAATGAATGGGGACTTTCCGGAAAATGGACCGTTGGCGCGGAAGCGGCGACCCTTGATATGGCAAATGGCGGCATAACCTACCGCTTCAGCGCCCGTGACCTGCATCTGGTGCTTGGGCCTGATGGTGCCGGAAAACCGGTCCGTTTCCAGGTGAGCATCGACGGCCACCCGCCAGGCGCGGATCATGGAGCCGATACGGATGTCGATGGCAATGGCGTCGTCACGTCAACCCGCCTTTACCAGCTCGTCCGCCAGTCCGGCACCGTTCAAGCCAGAACCTTCGCCATTCGTTTTCTGGATCCCGGCGTGCAGGCCTATGCCTTCACCTTCGGCTGACCCCAATCTTCGTCCCGCCCGCAGGAACACCAAAGGAGAAACACGATGCACCACCGTCTCATGCCAAAATTTGCGCTCGCCGTCGCGACCGCCCTGATCGCATTTGCCGCGCAGGCGGCAGAGGTCAAGAATATCGTTATAGTCCACGGCGCGCTCGCCGATGGCTCGGCTTGGCGCAAGGCGACGGATATCCTCGAAAGCCGTGGGTTCAACGTCACGATCGTGCAGGAGCCCATCACCTCCCTTGCCGATGACGTCGCGGCAACAAACCGCGTCCTTGATCTTCAGCAAGGCCCAAGCCTACTGGTCGGGCACAGCTACAGTGGAATGGTGATCTCGGAAGCCGGTAACCGACCGGATGTGGCAGGTCTCGTTTATGTCGCCGCCTTCCAGCCGGAGAAGGGAGAGAGCCTTCTCGACCTCGCGGGATCGAAACCACCGGCTGGCAAAGGCATCAAGCAGACGAAGGATAACGCATTCCTCTATCTCGATCCGGCCGCCTTTGCCCAAGATTTCGCAGCCGACCTGCCCCGTGAGGAAGCGGCTTTTATGGCAAAAAGCCAGGTCTTCGCTGCCAAGGCCGCCTTTGCCGCCAAGGCCGACGAACCAGCCTGGAAAACAAAGAAGAGCTGGTCGATCGTCGCAACGCAGGACCGGTCGATCAACCCCGATCTCGAACGTGACATGGCAAAGCGCGCCGGTAGTGCGGTGACCGAGATTGCGGCGAGCCACGCGGTCTTCGCCTCCCAGCCCGAAAAGGTCGCGGATGTCATTGAACAGGCCGCCCGCCAATCCGCGCAATAAACAGCGCCAATTTTGAGGTTCTGATATAGCCGCTCCCGGCACCGGGGGCGGCTGATTTGCGTTCAGAGGGCAGACCGAATGTATCAGTCTGTATCCAGAGCCGTCGCTGCTACAAAACCATTCACATTCGTGCCCCCTCGACACATCGAGGATACACGCACGGCGTTACCTGCCCATCATCCAACATGGACAGGAGAGACAGCAATGAATTCCGAGATCAATTTCCAGCGCCGCCGCTTCTTCGGCATTGCCGCAATGACGGTTGCCGCAGTCGAATTCGGTGCGGTAGGCCTGGCGCACGCCAAAGGCGAACCCGCTTCGACTCAACCCTCAGCGCCAAGCGGTGCAGCCACCTCCTTTGGCGCCCTGAAGCAGGTCAAGGCGGGCGTTCTCAATGTCGGTTATGCCGAAGCTGGCCCCGCAGACGGCCCGGTCGCGCTGCTGCTGCACGGCTGGCCGTATGACATCTACAGCTATGTCGATGTCGCGCCCATCCTTGCTTCGGCAGGATATCGGGTGCTTGTCCCCTATCTGCGCGGATATGGCACGACCCGCTTTCTCTCGGACGAAACCGCGCGCAACGGGCAGCAGGCAGCACTTGCGGTCGACATGATCGCCTTTCTCGACGCGCTCGGCGTCAAACAGGCCATAGTGGCTGGATACGACTGGGGCGCACGCACTGCCGACATCATGGCGGCGCTCTGGCCAGAGCGTTGCATCGGACTCGTATCGGTCAGCGGCTACCTTATCGGCAGTCAGGAAATCAACAGGAAGCCGCTTCCGCCCAAGGCGGAACTCTCCTGGTGGTACCAGTTCTATTTCGCGACGGAACGCGGCCGTGCGGGCTATGCCGCCAACACCCGCGACTTCGTTCGCCTGATCTGGCAGATGGCATCTCCGACCTGGAAATTCAGCGACGAGACCTTTGATCGTTCTGCCCCCGCATTCGACAACCCCGACCATGTGGCGATCACTATCCACAATTACCGCTGGCGACTGGCACTGGCCGAAGGCGAAGCCAAATATGATGATTACGAGCGCCAGCTTGCAAAACTTCCGGTCATCACCGTTCCCACGATAACGCTGGAAGGTGACGCCAATGGCGCGCCGCATCCGGACCCTTCCGCCTATGCATCGAAGTTTTCCGGCAAGTACCAGCACCGCAATATCAGCGGCGGAATCGGCCATAACCTTGCGCAGGAGGCGCCGGAGGCATTTGCTAAGGCGGTTCTCGACGTCGCAAAGCTTTAGGCTTGCCGAAGCCCGCGAACCGTTGTCTTACTGCCTGTAACGCAGGGGACGCGGTAGCGGGCCACTCGAACCGTCCGAACGACGAAGGCACCCAATGGAACATATCGATCACATTCTTGTCGTTGACGACGACAGGGAAATCCGGGAACTGGTCTCCAGCTACCTGAAGAAGAACGGCCTGCGCACGAGCGTGGCGGCCGATGGGCGGCAGATGAGAAGTTTTCTCGATGGTAACGCCGTCGATCTGATCGTGCTCGACGTGATGATGCCCGGTGATGACGGGCTGGTTCTCTGCCGAGAGTTGCGAGCAGGCAAGCACAAGGCCACGCCGGTGCTGATGCTCACCGCACGCGATGACGAGATGGATCGGATCATCGGGCTCGAAATGGGTGCCGACGACTATCTGTCGAAACCCTTCGCGGCCCGGGAGCTTCTTGCGCGGATCAAGGCCATCCTGCGCCGCACGCGGATGCTGCCTCCCAATCTGCAGATCAGCGAGGCCGGGCAGCTCCTGACCTTTGGTGATTGGCGCCTCGACACCGTGGGCCGCCACCTGCTCGACAGGGAGGGCACGACCGTTGCATTGAGCGGGGCTGAGTATCGGCTTCTCAGGGTCTTCATCGATCATCCCCAGCGCGTCCTCAACCGCGACCAGCTCTTGAACCTCACCCAAGGACGCGATGCCGAGATCTTCGACCGGTCGATCGATCTTCTCGTGAGCCGCGTGCGCCAGCGGCTGGGGGATGATGCGCGGGAACCCACCTACATCAAGACGGTGCGGGCGGAGGGTTATGTCTTTTCCGTACCGGTGGAGATTTCGGAGCCAAGGACATGAACGATCGGCACCTGCTGGCTGGCTGGTGGCCACGCTCGTTGCGGTCCAGGCTCTTTCTCATTCTTTTCGCCGGCCTCGCCATTGCCTATGGCCTGTCGTTCAGCATCCTTTTTGCCGAACGATACATGTCGGCCAAGGCGGTCATGCTCGGCACGCTGGAGCAAGACCTTGCGGTTTCGATTGCCATCGTCGACCGCCTGCCTGCGGGTGAGCGGGCCGACTGGGTCAATCGTCTCAGCCGCAGCAACTATCAACTCGTCCTCGGGCCCGGCCTTCCCGGCGTTTCCGACTTGTCCGGACGCGGCGCGGAAATCGCGCAGAGGATCGAAGAAGCCGTAGGACACAGGTTTCCCGTCAGGGTGGAGTCTATCCCCGGCGACGGCAAGAGGCTTCAGGCACATCTGACGTTATCCGACGGTTCGCCATTGACGATCAATGTTACCCCACGCGGCGTGATGCCTTTGGCGGAATGGCTGCCTTATGTCTTCGCTGCGCAAATGGTGGTTCTGCTGCTGTTGACCTGGCTTGCGGTGCGGCAAACGACCCGGCCCCTCAGTGCGCTTGCTGCGGCAGCGGAAGCGCTCGATCCGGGCGAGAAGGGTTTGCCGATGAGCGAGAACGGCCCAAGCGAAGTTGCGCATGCCGCCCGCGCTTTCAACGCCATGCGTGATCGCGTCGCGCAATATCTTGAAGAACGCGTCCAGATTCTGGCGGCGATCTCGCACGACCTGCAGACGCCCATCACCCGCATGCGATTGAGGGCCGATATGGCCGACGAAACGCCGGAAAAGGAAAAACTGGTCAGCGACCTGCGTGAAATTGAACGTCTGGTGCAGGACGGGATCGCTTATGCGCGCAGCGCTCACGGCAACGGCGAGAAAACATCGCGTATCGACCTGGCTTCCTTCATCGACAGCATCGCCTACGACTATCAGGATACCGGAAAGGCCGTCACGGTCTCCGGCATTGTCCGCGGCACGGCGTCGACCAAACCGCATGCATTGCGCAGAATATTGACGAACTTCATAGATAACGCCCTCAAATTTGCCGGTGGCGCCGAAATCACGGTGGACCGACGCGCTGAAGGTGCCGTGGTCATAACCGTGCTGGATCGTGGACCGGGTATTCCTGACCAGATGCTGCAAAATGCCATGCAGCCCTTCTTCCGAATTGAAACGTCGAGGAACCGCGACACAGGCGGAACAGGTCTCGGACTTGCAATTGCGCAGCAGCTCGCCGGAACGATCGGCGGCTCGGTGCGCCTCTATAACAGGCACGGTGGCGGGCTCGCGGCCGAAGTGACCTTCCCCTAAACGGACGGCGGCCAATGATCCTGTCGGCCGCTACGTTTCGATACAGTATAGCATTTTCCGGAAACATGCCGGATACGCTGATCCATCACAAAGCTCCTATCACGAAACGCCGCAGCAACGGCAAATGAAAGGAGCCTCCCATGACCAAGATCGAGACTGTTCTTTATACCGGCAAGACCCACACGAGGGGCGGCCGTGACGGATCGGCGCAAAGCGACGACGGTGCGCTCGGCATCAAGCTCTCCCCTCCGGGCAGCGGCAAGCCGGGCACGAATCCCGAACAGCTTTTTGCGGCCGGCTGGTCGGCATGTTTTATCGGCGCCATGACAAAGGCGGCGGCGAAACGCCAGCTCCGGCTTCCCGCCGACACCGCCGTCGATGCGGAAGTCGACCTCGGCACGACGGGCGGCGAGTTCTTCCTGCAGGCTCGCCTGTCGGTAAGCCTGCCCGGGATCGATCGTCCCGTAGCACAGGCCATCATCGAGGATGCCCACCAGATCTGCCCCTATTCGAAGGCCACCAGGGGGAACATCGATGTTACGCTCAAGCTCGCTTAAGCCTGTTGTTTCCGCCCGTGCGCTTGTCATCGCCATCGTGTTTGCGGCGATATTTGCAGCACCGTGCGTATATGATGCAACATCCGACGAGCCCTCGCCGCTTGCGGGACTTCTGGGCGCGGTCTCATCGATGTGACCCCAAGGGAACGGCTCGGCGCCCGCCGCAGCCGTTTTCGCTTTTCCACTTCTTCCTGCCATCCCTCTGATCAACGCAGTGAAGTCTTCTTGGACCCATCCGGCGCGCCTCCAGCGCGTTCCGCGGCGTCGAGACGAGCCGGATTTCCAACCATCTTAAACGAGGCCAGATCAATGCGATCAATCGAACACATCTATATTGACGGTAAATTTGTGGTGCCAGACGGCAATGAACGGATGGACCTTTTCAATCCGGCAACGGAAGAAAAAATCGGCGATGTCCGTTTTGGCAATGCTGATGATGCAAGGGCCGCAGTGGCAGCCGCGAAACGGGCTTTTCCCGCCATGGCAACATCCACCAAGGCGCAGCGTATCGATATGCTGCGCAGCCTGCGCGATACGATCGAAGAGCGACCGGATGAGCTCACGCAGGTCATGACCGAAGAATACGGCGCGCCCGCTTATTTCACGGCTTTCTCCGTTCAAAATGCAGCGTCGATTTTTGATGTTATGGCTGAGACCGTCGCGAACTACGACTTTGACCGGGTCGTGGGCAAAAGCACGGTCAGGATGCTGCCGCGCGGCGTTCTCGCCGCCATCACGCCCTGGAACAGCAATTTCGGTTTTATCGCCACCAAGCTTGCGCATGCAATCGGTTCAGGCTCGTCCCTCGTCATCAAACCGGCCGAACAGAGTGCATTTCAGACGGATATTCTGGTGAGAAGGCTGCATCGGGCCGGCCTGCCTGCAGGGGTTTTCAACATTGTCAACGGCACGGGTCCGGTGGTCGGTGCGGCGCTGACGCAGGATCCCGACGTGGCGACCGTCAGTTTCACCGGTTCCACCCAGGCTGCAAAGATCATTCAGCGCGCGGCGATCGACGGCATGAAAAGGGTGGTTCTGGAGCTGGGAGGCAAAGCACCCACCATTATCCTGCCGGATGCCGACCTCGACAAGGCTATACCTGTCGCCCTGATGTCGGGCTTTGCAAACAGCGGCCAGGCCTGCGTCGCGGGTACCCGTATCCTTGCTCCAAGGTCCCGTCTCCCCGAGATTGCCGAGCGGTTGAGGATGGCGGCTGAAACATTCAAAGTCGGCGATCCCCGTGATCCGGAGGTTCGGATAGGCCCTCTCGCCAGCCTTGCCCAGTGGGAGAGGATCCAGACTTACATCCGGCTTGGTGTCGAAGAAGGAGCAACCCTGCTGACAGGCGGAACCGGACGACCAGCCGGGATTGAAAAAGGATGGTTCGCCCGCCCGACAATCTTCGCAGATGTCACGAACGAAATGCGTATCGCCCGCGAAGAAATCTTTGGTCCCGTCCTGTGTCTTCTCGCCTATGAGGACGAAGATGAGGCCGTCAAAATCGCCAATGATAGCGACTACGGATTGCAAGCCTATGTGCTTGGATCCGACCTCAGACGTGCCGAACGCATCGCCGAGAGGCTGATGGCCGGCCGCGTCGTCATCAACGGCGCACCGCATGATCCCCGCGCGCCCTTCGGCGGTTTCAAGCAGTCCGGTATAGGCCGGGAGATCGGTGCCTTCGGTCTCGACGGCATGCTCGAACCGCGAGCCGTGCTCACCCCGTAACGCGAGGAGTCCGCAGCGCCGGTCCCGGCGCACTCTCCGTTCTGCTTCAGGCCGACTTTGTATCCAGAAGTGTCAGCCGTGCGAAAACCGACGTTTCGTGACGCAACAGCAGGTCGAAAGAAACAGCCGGGATACAGTCAACATCCACCTGTTTCGGACGCGAAATGGTCGCGGAACACATCGATATGGAGAGAAATATGACCGACGTCCTTCACCCTGCAAAAGGCGGGCACGGCACCGCGATTGTCCTTGGGTCTGCAATGGCGGTATTGATGGCCTTCACCCCTGCCTTGGCGGTTGAGACTGTCAAACCAACCCAATCCGAAACCGCCTCTGCCGACGACAGCATTCGGCCGTTCCAAGTTCATGTCGATCAGTCGCAGGTCGACGACCTCAAGGCGAGGATCAGGAATGCGCGCTGGCCGGATAAGGAAACCGTTGGCGATATTTCCCAGGGCATCCAGCTGGCGCGGGTTCAGGATCTCGTCCGATACTGGGGCAGCGACTATGACTGGCGGAATGCCGAGAAGGAACTCAACGCCTTGCCGCAGTTCATCACCAGGATCGACGGCGTCGACATCCACTTCATTCATGTCCGCTCACGCCATCCCAACGCCTTGCCTGTCATCCTCACCCACGGCTGGCCGGGTTCAATCTTCGAGTTCACAAAAGTCATCGGCCCGTTGACGGACCCGACCGCTTATGGCGGCAAAGTCGAAGACGCGTTCGACGTGATCATCCCCTCCATCCCCGGCTATGGTTTTTCAGGCCATCCGACCGATCTGGGCTGGGGACCGGACCGTGTTGCGCGGGCCTGGGACACCCTTGTGAAGCGCCTCGGCTACACGCGATACGTTTCCCAGGGCGGCGATCATGGTTCGGTCATTTCCGATGCGCTTGCCCGGCAGGCGCCAAAGGGTCTGCTCGGCATCCATCTCAATATGCCGGCCACCGTTCCCGGCGCACTCATGAAAGGCATCAACAGCGGTGATCCGGCCCCTGCGCACCTGTCTGCGCCGGAACGAAATGCCTATGACTCGCTCAAAGAGTTTTTCGGCAGGAACGCTGCTTATGGCGCAATGATGGTCACTAGACCGCAGACGATCGGCTATTCCTTGTCGGATTCACCTGTCGGTCTTGCATCTTTCATCTACGAGAAATTCGCGCAATGGAGCGACAGCAATGGCGAGCCCGAAAGCGTGCTGTCCAGGGATGAAATGCTCAACGACATCACTCTCTACTGGTTGACCAACAGCGGCGCGTCCGGCGCGCGCTTCTATTGGGAAAACAACAACAACAACTTCAGCGCGGAAGCACAGAAGACGAAGGACATCAAGATCCCAGTCGGCATCACCGTCTTCCCGAAGGAAATCTACCAAGCGCCGGAGAGCTGGAGCAGGCAGGCCTATCCATCGCTGACCTATTATCATCAGGTCGATCATGGCGGACATTTCGCCGCCTGGGAGCAGCCCGGGATTTTCTCGAGCGAGCTTCGTGACGCCTTCAGAAAACTGCGCTGAGAGACGTCAGTCTGGAAGCGCGGTTCCCGACCGCGCTTCCTCACATCCTCGTCTTGCTGTCCGATTTAACGCTTGGGCATTTCTGCACCAAAAAAGCCGTCGCTCGACGCCAGTCGAGGAACGGCTTTTTCCATATCTGAGGCCAGGAGATTTCAGGCCGCAACCGGGACGCGTTCCGCCATCCACTGATCCAGCGCAGATCGCAACATTGATCCCGGCACAGCCTCCGAGGAGGCGATCCTCATCAGGTATTTTGCGGCGTCGACGGCTGTCGAGCAGCTGATCGGCAGGCGGTTCTCTTCGCAGAACTCATTCAAAACCCTGCGGATCGACAGAAGCGACACTGCGTTGGTCATCTCGGATCTCCATCATGAATACGATATTGCGCCACTTGATGGAGAAGCGTTGTGTCGAGAGTTTTCCACCGAAACCGAAAACGGTACCTCGATGTAGCCTCTCTAATTGCTGATACAATAAGCTACGGTCGAGGACGGCAATCGCATCGATCAATCCTGAAAATTCGTTTCGTTATTCGAAGGATCCGGCTTCGCATCGACGTGATTTTCCGCCTCGGCTTGCTGCGACAGAGGAAGCTCAAGCTGAATATTCTCCATCTCGGGCAGGCTTGCGATGCCGTCGCGAAGGGCAGCGTTTTCATGAGATGGCTTGAAAGGCATCGAAATCTCCTGCTTGCAAGATAGTGGCCGCCAACCTCTTCTTCAGCTAGCGGCCGCTTACACGATCAGCCCTTCACGAAGGCCAGCAGATCGGGATTGATGATGTCGGCATGGGTTGTCAGCATGCCATGCGGATAACCCTTGTAAACCTTCAGCGTGCCGTTTTTCAGAAGCTTGACTGACAATTCGGCCGAATCTGCGATCGGCACGACCTGGTCGTCATCGCCGTGGAGAACGAGCGTCGGCACCGTGATCGCCTTCAGGTCTTCCGTCTGATCGGTTTCCGAAAAGGCCTTCACGCCGTCGTAATGGGCCTTGGCGCTGCCCATCATGCCCTGACGCCACCAGTTCTGGATAACACCGGGATAGATTTTGGCGTCCGGACGGTTGAAACCGTAGAACGGCCCGGTCGGCACGTCGAGGAAGAACTGGGCGCGGTTTTCGGCCACACCCTTGCGGAAGCTGTCGAAGACTTCGATCGCCAGGCCACCGGGGTTGGAGGGCGTCTTTAGCATCAGCGGCGGAACCGCGGAGACGAGGACGGCCTTGGCGACACGGCCCTGCGGCTCGCCAAATTTTGCGACGTAACGCGCGACCTCACCACCGCCAGTCGAGTGTCCGATATGAACAGCGTTCCTGAGATCAAGATGTTCGGCAACAGCGGATGCATCGGCGGCATAATGATCCATGTCGTGGCCGTCGCTCACCTGCTGAGAACGTCCGTGACCGCGACGATCATGCGCCACGACGCGGTAGCCGTTCTGAACGAAGAACAGCATCTGCGCATCCCAGTCGTCGGAGGATAGCGGCCAGCCGTGATGGAAGACGATCGGCTGGGCATCCTTCGAACCCCAGTCCTTGAAATAGATATCGACGCCGTCCTTGGTCTTTACGAATGATTCGGTCATTGGAAATGCTCCTTCATTGCGGGTTGGGATGGATTTTGAAAATGCGAGCGTCGGCATGGCCATTGCAGTGGAAAACGCGGCGCCGGCCAGCAGGACATGCCGTCTGGAAATTGCGAGCTCGATGGGATTGTCGGTCATTTCGTTTTCCTGTCGGCTTCAGCGCGCGCGTCGGGTGGTTTCGAATAGGAACCAGGTGCGGCGCTCCGTCTCGTCGATCCAGTTTTCAATCAGGCTGGTCGTGGCGTGGTCATTGAGATCGGAGGTCAGGCTGTGCGTTTGCCGCAGGATGGCGGTCAGTTGCTTGTTGTCCTCGCGCAGTTCGGCCAGCATGTCCTCCGGCGTGACGAAGTCGGCGTCATTATCAAGAAGGCGCTGGAGGCGTCCGATCTGACCGATTGAGCGGATGGTTGTACCGCCGATCTTGCGCGCCCTTTCGGCAATGTCGTCGGTCATCGCAAAGATTTGGGCACCCTGCTCGTCCAGCAGCGTGTGATAGTCCCGGAAATGCGGGCCGGAAACATGCCAGTGGAAGTTCTTGGTCTTGATGTAGAGCGTGAAGACATCCGCTAGAAGCGCGGTCAGCGCAGCGGCGATGTCGCGGCTCGCTTCGGCGCCGAGATCGGTCGGGGTTGCGAGTGGAAGCTTGCGGTTCTTGGTAGCTGTGGTCGTGTCCATCATCGTTCTCCTTTTGCAATCGACCGCCCGTTGTTGAGCGCCCCTGTTGCGGCTGTATGATCGACACGGAGAATAGGGAGAAGAATGGGTCCGGAGAAATCGGCTGCTGGTACAGTCCACCCGATACCTAAGTGTAGTTTCGGTCAGGTGGTCCCCGAGATAGGGTTTGCCAATCGCCCCGCCCCACGGCGATTGGCTCGCAGAAGCCAGAAGCCTCCGGTGTCCCCTCCCCAGAGGCGCGGATCTCCCCTCCCGATCCGCCAAGGCCGCCCCTGTCACAGGAGGCGGCCTTTTTCATTTTGCCCTCGGCTGTTGAGGCAACCTATGCCTGAGTATGATGTTTACGCTTGCGCAGTTGCGTTAGCGTCATCGGGCACGGCAACAGTCAATCAGCGAAATCGAAGGAAATCTGACATGGCGGAAGAACGGCCTGAAGGTATTGAAAGATACGATCATCCTGCTGGCGGCTGGGATGCGTTAAAAGCAGTCGCGAAAACTCTCGCCCACCAGCAGATCATCGCGCAGGGCACCAAGACGCTGCTCAAGGCCAATCAGCCCGAGGGTTTTGACTGTCCCGGCTGCGCCTGGCCAGACCCCAAACACACCTCATCCTTCGAATTCTGTGAGAACGGCGCCAAGGCCATCACCTGGGAATCGACCGCAAAACGATCCGGCCCGGAGTTCTTCGCGCAACATACGGTTTCCGAATTGTGGCAATGGACGGATCACAAGCTTGAGGATGCCGGTCGGCTGACCCTTCCCCTTCATTACAATGCCGCGAGCGATCGCTATGAGCCCATAGCCTGGGACGACGCCTTCCTTCTGATCGCGCAGGAACTCAACAGGCTAGATGACCCCAACAAGGCGGAATTCTACACTTCCGGCCGGGCGTCCAACGAGGCTGCGTTTCTCTATCAGCTTTTCGTTCGTGCCTATGGGACGAATAATTTTCCTGACTGTTCCAACATGTGCCACGAGGCCACCAGCGTTGGCCTTCCGAAGTCCATCGGCGTTGGGAAGGGCACGGTGACGCTCGAGGATTTCGATCATGCCGATGCGATCTTCAGTTTTGGCCATAATCCGGGCACCAATCATCCACGCATGATGACGACGCTGCATAATGCCGCAAAACGCGGCGTACCGATCGTCGTCTTTAACCCTTTGAAGGAACGGGCGCTGGAACGTTTCGCTGCGCCGCAGGACCCGGTCGAAATGGCGACGCTTTCCTCCACGCCGATCGCCTCCGCCTATCACCAGCTGCGCACCGGCGGCGATCTTGCAGCCCTTAAGGGTATCATGAAGGCCGTGTTTGACCTCGATGCAGAGAACCTTCAGGCCGGCCAGACTGGTTTACTGGACCGCGATTTCATTGAAGAACACACCACGGGCCTGGACGCACTGCGCGCCGACATTGACGCAACCTCGTGGGATACGATCTGCTCCGTCAGCGGGCTGACGAAGGAGGCGATAGAGAGCGTCGCAAGGATTTATGTCAACGCCTCGAATGTCATCATCTGTTACGGCATGGGCATCACGCAGCACGCCAAGGGGACGAGCAATGTGCAGCAAATTGCCAATCTCCTGCTACTGCGCGGCAATATGGGCCGCCCGGGCGCGGGGATAGCGCCCATTCGTGGCCACTCCAATGTCCAGGGAGATCGCACCGTCGGCATCACCGAAATCCCGAACAAGGCGCTGTTAGAAGGAATGGAACGGGCTTTCGGATTCCGGCCCCCTGAAGAAAAGGGACACAATGCGATTGAGGCCGTGGAGGCAATCATCGCCGGAAAATCCCGGGCCCTCATCTGCCTTGGTGGAAACCTCGCTGTCGCCATGTCGGATACTGGCGCGACTTTCGAGGGCATGCGCAAACTCGATCTTGCTGTCCACATCGCGACAAAGCTGAACCGCTCCCACCTTTTGACCGCACGGACATCGTTGATCCTGCCCTGTTTTGGCCGCACCGATCTGGATACGCAGGCCTCTGGCCCGCAGGCGGTGACAGTGGAAGACTCCATGTCGATGGTGCATGCGTCGCGCGGTTTCCTTAAACCCCCGAGCGAATTGGTGCGGTCTGAACCAGCCATCATCGCCGGTATCGCCAAGGCGACCGTTGGAAACCGCCATGGCATCGACTGGGACTGGCTGATTGCCGATTACGACCGCATCCGTGACAAGATTGAAGAGGTTTTTCCGGACTTCAGGGATTTCAACAGGCGTGTCCGTGTCAAAGGTGGCTTCCGCCTCGATGTCGCCGCTTCCTTCCGTCGATGGAATACGGAGAGCGGCAAGGCCAATTTCCTTGTGGCCACCGGGCTGGAAGAGGATCCACTCATCTCCAATCCGGAAGCCCTGATTCTGACCACCATCCGCAGCCATGATCAGTACAATACGACGATCTATGGCATGGACGATCGTTACCGCGGCGTCTTTGGCCGAAGAGACATCATCTTCATGAACAGGCAAGACCTCGCCGCACGCGGCCTGAAAGATGGCGACCGCATCGATATCAGCGGCATCGGCAAAGAAAGTGAGGAACGCGACCTCGTGAAGGGTTTCACGGTTGTGGAATATAACATACCGAAGGGTTCCGCCGCTGGTTACTACCCCGAGATGAATGCGGTGGTGGCGCTCGGCCATTACGACCGCCTTTCGGGAACGCCCTCGTACAAGGGCGTGCCCATTACGGTAAGTGCAGCAGCAATCTGAGGCGCGAAACACCGGCGCGCAACGCAGCGGTCGTTGCGCGTTTTTTGCTGTCGCCTTTATCAGATGTCTTATCGGGCCATAGTCATGGCCTGTGGACGAGGGTCGTACATGCTGATTTTTGCATATAGCGCCGCATCCATTTCCCGCTATCCTGATGTTTCGACGACGGTGGCAACCAAGACCTATGTACAGGTCAGGTTGTGCTGAAAAAACCGTATTGTCGGCAAAAATCGCATCGGGGGAACAATGTCGATTGCGTCAAGGATGTTTCGCGCGCGCGAACCTGAAGGTAGAGCGCACCATCTGGCTTTTGGCGTTGGGGCGCTGGCGCTGGCGGCCGCGGTATTTTACGTCGATACCTATACCGACATAGAAGGCGCGATCGCGGTGCTTTATGTCATCACGGTCCTTTTGGCCGCGCAGACTGTAAGCTGGTCGGGACTGATCGCAATCTCCTGTACCTGTGCCATTCTGTCCCTGTTGTCCTATGCCGCGACACACGCAGATGACGCGGATTTTCAATCGGCGCTTCGGTTGGTCGTCGCCCTTGCAGCACTTGCCGTCACGACCGTGCTGCTTTTGAAAACCGAGACCGCCCGGCTGGCAATGTTGTCAGCCAATGCGGCGCTGAAGGAAAGCGAGGAGCGTTATCGCTCCATTTTCGACCGTACGCGCGTTGCACTTTGGGAACGCGACTATTCGAAGCTTCACGCCTTGCTGATGAGCCTCAAGCAGCGGGGCATCACCGACATGCGGGCCCATGCCCGCGCCAATCCGGGTTTTACGCAGCAATGCATCGATCTCATCACTGTCGTTGCTTCGAACGAAGCCGGCAGGGAAATGCTCGGCTACGACTCCTCGATCCGCGGCACCCTTCAGCAATCGATCGTTTCATCCACCGGCAAGTTCGTTGATGTGTTGCAGGCGATTATCGACAACCGGCGTGTCTTTGAAGACAAGGTTATGGTGCGGACCGACAGCGGCGTAGATAAGCTGGTACTTCTTTCCATCAGTTTTCCTGCGGAAGCGGCGTCCTTCAACCGCGTGGTGGTCAGCATGGTGGATATCACCCAACGCGAAATGGAGCTGAAGGCGCTGGCAGAAGCACAGGCGGAACTGACAAAGGCTTCCAAGGCAGCGGCTGTCGGCGCGATGTCTGCATCGCTCTCCCACGAATTGAACCAGCCGCTCGGCGCCATCATCGTCAATGCGCAGACATTGCTGCGCTGGCTCGATCGCGATCCGCCCGATCTCGCGGCCGCCCGCCGCTCGGCCGAACGCATGATCCGCGACGGCCAGAGGGCGAGTGACATCATCCAGAACACGCGTAGCCTGCTCGCCCATACCAGCGGCAAAGTGGAAACCTTCGACCTCGATGAATTCATAGATGAAACACTCAGCCTTCTCGAACATGAGCTGGAACGCAGTGGGACCACGGTCCATGTGGAAAAACAGGCCACACCGCCGATAACGGCCGTCAGGATCGAATTGCAGCAGGTTCTCATCAACCTCTTCACCAATGCCATTCAGGCCATGGACGAGGCAGGCATCGGCAATCGCACCATCACGGTACGGAAGGAACGTGAAGACAGCGACAATATTCGGATTGCGGTTCGCGACAACGGGCCTGGTTTCCCCCTTCACATGAAAGACAAGCTGTTTTCACCCTTTTTCACGACGAAGGAGACGGGAATGGGCATGGGGCTTTCCATCTGCCGCACGACACTGGAAGCACGGGGCGGCAGGCTTACCGGAGACAATCATCCTCTCGGCGGGGCGGTCTTTATCATTTCCATGCCGATCAGCCAGGAGATGGAACATGCCTGAGCCACGCAAGACGACAAAGGAGCCGCCCTCACCCATCGTCTTCATCGTCGATGACGACGTGTCGATGCGGGAAGCCCTTACCGATCTTTTCCGCTCCATGAAATTCGACGTCGAAGCTTTCGACAGCGCCGCCGCTTTCCTGGAAAAAGCCAATCTGGACCGGCACGGCTGCCTGCTGCTGGACGTGCGGCTCCCGGGCACGAGCGGTCTTGATTTCCAGATGCAGCTGGAACGCGTGGGTAACAGGATGCCGATCATTTTCATGACCGGCTTCGGTGATATTCCGATGAGCGTGCGAGCAATGAAAGCGGGAGCCGTCGATTTTCTGACCAAGCCGTTCAAGGAACAGGACATTCTGGATGCCGTCGCGCAGGCGATGGAGCGGGACGCGTCGCGACGCCGCGAAAGCGCCCAGAACGAGGCCGTCAGTTCCCTTGCCGAGCAGCTGACGCCAAGGGAGCGCGAGGTCATGGGGGCCGTTGTCCGCGGCCTGATGAACAAACAGATCGCTTACGAACTCGGTATCAGCGAAGTCACCGTGAAATTGCACAGGGGCAATGTCATGCGCAAAATGGAGGCCAGATCGGTCGCCGACCTCGTGCGGAAAGCGGAACTGATCGGCGAGAAGTTCCGACCACCTGTATCTTAGTATGGTATCTTTCAAAGGGGCCTGAGCGCATAGAGGAAGAAAGATAACAGAAAAGGTCGCTTTCATTGCCCCCCGTTCCCGTCATTGCCGTCGTCGACGACGATCCAGCCATCCGTGAAGCCATGGATGATCTCATCATGTCCTTCGGTTACGAATGCCGCCTGTTCGCATCCGCCGAGCATTTTTTGGAGTCGCAGCAGCAGGCGGGCATCGACTGCATCGTCGTGGATGTGAAAATGCCCGGTCTGTCCGGCATCGAGCTGCAGAGCGAGCTCAATCGGCGCGGCAGCCATCCGCCGATGATCTTCGTAACCTCCTACGAGGATGAACGCACCCGGAATGCTGCCCTGAGCGGCGGCGCTTTGGCCTTTCTTCGCAAGCCGGTCAATATCGGCAATCTGATCGGATGCCTGGAATCCGTTCTCGGCCAGCGGCCCTGACCGCAGCATGCCGCTCGGCCGCAATCGGCGACTGGACAACCTTCCATCGCGCTGACCGCTCCCATCCGATGAACATCCGTGACGACTTCATGCTCCGACGCCATGCCGTCCGAGCCTATTTTGCCGTTGAGCAAATGCCTTTCGGCATTTGTCCTGCCGCCAACACCTTCCGGTATACGAACTAGACCTCTGTATAGATGCCGGCGCATCCACCCCGCCGTAGCCTTTGTTCCAGTCAAGCGCCTCCCTTGTGGACGGTCCTTGCGACACCATCACCCTATTTGTGGAGCAGGGCATGACCTCCATCAGTCAGAATGCAGACGAGCGCAGACCTCGTCATCTCAAAGTCGCAACGGTGTTGGCATTGGGTGCGATTGCAGTGCTCGGTGGCAACGCTCTCCTGATCAGGAATACCGAACCGGCGCTTGCGGCCTCCGAAGAGGTCGCATCGGCGAGCGGCTTCCGCATCGTCACGCCGCAGACGATTGGCGGGCTCGCCGGACTTTCCGCGGCCGACAGCGATGCGCCCGAAGGCGTGGCTGTTCCGGTAATGGACAGGACGTCCTGCGTCGCCACTCGCGCCGCCCAGAAGACGGACCGGCACGACACGTTCGATCCCAGAGCCTTTTGTCAGTTGCAACACCGCCTCTTCAATGCCGAGCTGATCGACCGCATCGCGGTGCTCCAGGTCGCATCGCAACCCCACCCTATCGACACCTCCTCCCAACTCGCCATGAACAAGGAGTTCTGAAATGGAAACGTTGACCAGACGCGCAGTCCTCGCAATCGGCGCCGTCGGCGGCACCGCCCTTGCCGCCAGCACGGCCGGAGCAGCATCGTTCGGCAATCCCGATCTGCCTGCCGAGGGAGCAATCAATGCCAATGCCGCCAGCGTCAGCGATCCCGGCCCGAAGAACCCTGCGATGAACGACCAGTTTCCGTCCTTCCAGAGCCCACCGGCGACCGATGTCGGCGACATGCAGCTTTTCTGGGGCTCGTTCAACAACGCCGCCAAACGTATCCAGAACGGCGGCTGGGCCCGCCAGGTGACCAAGTCGGACTTCGCGATTTCGGATGCCGTCTCCGGCGTCAACATGCGGCTGGGACCAGGCGGCATTCGCGAGATGCACTGGCACCGCGCGGCAGAATGGGCGATCATGACCAACGGGCGTTGCCGTATCACTGTGCTTGATACGCAGGGTCGCGCCTATGTGCAGGACGTCGAGGCCGGCGATCTCTGGTATTTTCCGGCCGGCTATCCCCATTCGCTGCAAGGGCTTGGGCCTGACGGATGCGAATTCGTCATCGTATTCGATGAAGGCGACCAGTCCGAATACGGCACCTTGCTGCTGACCGACTGGCTGGCACATACCTCACCTGAACTGCTGGCCAAGAATTTCGGGGTCGCGCCGGACGTCTTCCGCAACATTCCGCTGCAGAATCTCTGGATTTTTCAGGGCAAGGAGCCGGGACCGCTCTCCAGGGATCAGGAAGCCGTTGCCGGAGCTGGTCTCCCTCCTTTCCCTTTCACCTACAAACTCGGGACATCAAAACCGCTGAAGGAAAACGCAGCCGGCTTCATTCGCCTTGCGGATAGCAGCGCCTTTACCGTTTCCAAAACCATTGCCGCCGCCATCGAAACGATCAAGCCGGGCGGCGTGCGTGAAATGCACTGGCACCCCAATGCGGACGAATGGCAATACTGGATCAAGGGTGAAGGCCGGATGACCGTGTTCGACGCGGGGCCACGCAGCCAGACCGCCGATTTCCGTGCCGGCGATATTGGTTACGTGAAAAGAAGCCAGGGCCACATCATCGAAAACACCGGGAAGACCGATCTGCAATTCGTCGCGGTCTTCAAGGCTGCCGAATACCAGGAGGTCAGCCTGTCGTCCTGGCTGACGCACACCCCGCCGGCGCTGGTGGCGCAGCACCTGAACGTCAGCATTGAGGATGTGGCGAAATTCCCCGCCAACCAGCCTGCGATCATGCCCGGCTGAAGAAATCGACCGGCGTTTCGGCAGACCCGATCCGCCGGTCGTTCCTCACCAATACAAAACTCGAAAGATAGGAACGGGCCATGAAACCATTGACAATCCGGATCGCTGGCGGCTCGCTTGCCGGCCTCTTTACGGCGATATTGCTTCAGGAGGACGGGCACGATGTGAGACTATACGAACGCTCATCCTCCGGCCTCGCCGGGCGTGGCGCGGGACTGGTGCCTCAGCAGGAACTGTTTGAGGTTCTCGGCCAGATCGGCTGCGAAGACGTCGCCCATGTCGGTGTGGTCGCGAAGGAACGCATCTACCTCGATGCCGGTGGCCGCGTGGCCCGGCGCCAAAACACGCCGCAGATGCAAGTGTCGTGGGACTACCTCTTTGAGCGCGTGTCCTCGCGCCTCCTTGCCGACACCTATCGTCTCGGCCATCATGTCAATGCGGTCCGGGAAGGTCCCGAAGGGGTGATATTGTCATTCGCCGACGGCACGGACGAATGTGCCGATCTGGTAATCGGCGCGGATGGTTTGGGTTCGGCAGTCCGAGGTGCCGTCAACCGTCATTCAGAAAATGCCTATGCAGGCTATGTCGCCTGGCGCGGGCTGATCCCCGAAACGAAATTGCCTGCCGATGCAGCCCTGCTGCTGGACCGTTTCGCCTTCTACATCGCGCCCGGAGTTCATGTTCTCGGTTATCTTGTACCGGGGCCACGTGGCGAAACGCGGCAGGGACAGCGCCGCTACAACTGGGTCTGGTATGGTCCGACAGCGGCGGATGAGCTTGCTCGAACCTTCACCGGCCGTGACGGCAGGCTTTTCCAACATTCCTTGCCGCGCGGCGAACTGTCGGAGTACCGCCGAAAGCAATTGCGCGAAGACGCCTTTTCGCTTCTGCCGCCGCAATTGGCGCTCGCGGTGGTAGCTGAGGAAACCCCGTCCATCCAGGGCATTTTTGACTATGAGGCCGAACAGATGGTGTCGCAGCGTATCGCGCTGTTGGGAGATGCCGCCTTTGTCGTGCGACCTCACACAGCCATGGGCGTTTCCAAGGCCGCAGGCGACGCAATGGCGTTGCGCGATGCCCTGCGGCAAACCGAGGATTTGCCCGGCGCCCTCTCACACTATCAGAGAGCCCGCCTGCCGGTGGGCAGATCCATTGCCGCTTATGGACAGAGGCTCGCCGAAACCGCGATGTAAACACGGGCCAAAAATCAGCAACCTTCCCGCCTTGCTTCATGTCCCGTTTGCGCTACCCTCTCCAGCGGGGAATAGTTCTCAACGAGGGACCGAGGCATGTGCAATCATTGCGTGATCGAAAATGTGAAACAGAACATGCTTTCGCGACGCCTGCTCTTCAAGGGCGCGGCGGCCGGTATCGCGGCGGTGGCGGCGGGCAGCGTTGCTGCCCCGGCGCTCGCCCAGGCACCGACGCGGGTCGTCGATCTGACCCACACATATGATTCGGAATTTCCAACATTTGACGGAAAACCGGGCATCGCGTTCGAGTGGGCCGCCGATATTGCCAAGGACGGATACCAGCTCCACAAACTCACCATCTATGAGCACACCGGCACGCACATCGATGCCCCGTTTCACTTCAGCGCGGACGGCGCGAGTGTCGACCAGTTGGAGCCACAAAAGCTCGTAGCGCCGCTGGCGATCATCGACATTACCGACCGCGCGAAAGAGGATGCCAACGCCACGATCGAGGCCGAGGATATAGAGCGCTGGATATCCGCCAACGGTGACATTCCCGTAGGCGCGGTCGTCGCTCTGCGCTCCGGGTGGGCGACCAAGGTGAAAAGGCCCGCCTTCAGAACCGACGATGCCGGAAAATTTGCGTTCCCCGGTTTCGGAAAATCGGCAACCGATCTTCTGTTGAAGCACGACGCGGTTGCGATCGGCGTCGACACTCTCTCGCTCGATCCAGGCAACTCCGCGGATTTCGCCGTTCACAATTCCTGGCTGCCTGCCGGGCGCTACGGTATAGAGGGCCTGAATAATCTCGAGGCCCTGCCGGTCAAGGGCGCGACCATCGTTGTCGGCGCACCAAAGCATCGTGGCGGAACGGGTGGACCGGCGCGCATTCTCGCCCTGGTCTGAAACCTGCGCATTGGGCAACACCACCCTGCCGGCACCAGCGCATGAACTGCGACTGAATAGTCTCTTCAGCTTCCATTCCGATGGGACCGTCTACAACAAAGACGTTCAACCGCGGTCCCATCCGCCTGAGGAGACAGTCATGATCCGTACGTCTTTTGTTGCAATCGCACTTTTCGCTCTCGTTGGCATTACCGCCACGTCTCCCGTCATGGCCAACGATGTGCGCATCGAACAATACGGCTGGTCCAACTCGGCGGGCGGCGCGCAGGAAGGGTATGGCAACCGCATCCGCACCTATCAGAATGGCGGCTACAACAGAATTACCGGCCATCAATACGGTCGTCACAATCTTTCCGCCGTCGGGCAGGAAGGCCATGACAACTACGGCTCCACCTATCAGACGGGTAACCGCAACGTGGCTGGTATCGGCCAGTTCGGTTCCAATCACACCACCATCCTGACGCAGGACGGCAATGGAAATATCGCGGCGGGTGTGCAGGTAGGCCGTGGCTGCAGCGCCAATGTGGCCCAGGGCGGCAATGACAATGTGGCTGCTTTTGTGCAGGCCTGCCCGTAACCGCAGCCGCAGCGACGTCAAAATGGTCGAGATCAAAACACCCGCTCATCAGGGAGACTACCATGCCCCATCGCGTCAGACGTACAAGCCCGCTGGCAGCAGTCATTGCGCTCGCAATGCTCCCCGTCGGCGCCCTTGCGGCAATCTCGACAGCAAAGGAGCCCGCAGCTGATAAAGTCTGCGCCATCAAGGCGACGCCGCAGACGGGCATGGTGAAGCTGCAGGCTTTCGCCAACGCAGACCCCAAGGAAACAGGCACCTACACGTTCCGCATTGAAAAATCAGGCGGCGGCGGCAGTTCCCTCATCAGTCAAGGCGGTGATTTCAGCGCCGCAGCAGGAGGCTCGCAGTTGTTGAGTTCAGTGATGCTTGATGCCGCGGGATCGCGTTACAAAGCGGTGCTGGATCTTACAATCGATGGCAAGACCTTCACCTGCACCAGCACGGGCGGCGGCTATTAGTCAGTCATCGCACAAATATGACCAGAAAAGGACGCCGGCTTCGGCGTCCTTTTCGTGTTGTCGCCACCGAGCGCTGAACGACATCTGAACGGCCGGTTCCAGTCGGGTTCAGTTAGACAATGCAATAGTCGGACCATCGACAGGCCGCTCACAGATGGAGATAACAATGGCTCGCAACATGTTGAAAATAATGGCCGTTACCCTGCTTGCCGGCGGCCTCACGCCGGCGCTGCTTTCCACGCCCGCCCATGCCGGCGGCAGCATCTCCTTCAACCTTGCGCCAACCGATGGGCCGAACGGCGACCTCCTCTCGACAGGAATCCGGGCCTACTCCCTCTATCGAAACTTCAAGAACGCCGAAATCAAACAGCTCGGTCGCGGCAATGCAGCGGGCATCGCCCAGAACGGTGGTGGCAACCTTGGTTTTATCCGTCAACGCGGAAATGGCCATTCGGCAACGCTGCAGCAGAACGGCAACAACAATGCCTATGGCATCTTTCAATATGGTCGGAATACCGACACCAATGTGGTGCAGGATGGCGACAACGGCAGCGGCCTCACCTTCAGCTATGGCTGGTAAAGAATGGAATTACCGGGCCTGAGCTGATATCGCCCGCCGCTTTAGGCACGGCGTCAGCTCAGCCTGGCAAGGAAGCTCGCTGCTTTCGCCCTGAGATCATGGCGCACATCCTCGCTCATGCGGGCCCAGGTGGCATAGGGCTGCGCGAGACGATGGTTCGATTTCAGCTTGTCTCGGTTGCGAGCGAGAAAATCCCAATAAAGCGCATTGAACGGACAGGCATTCTCCCCCAGACGCTCTTTCGGATCGTAGCGGCAGGTGCTGCAATAGTCAGACATGCGATTGATGTAGTTTCCGCTGGCAGCATAGGGTTTCGTGCCGAGAAACCCGCCGTCGGCGAACTGGCTCATGCCGACCACATTAGGCAGTTCGACCCATTCATAGGCATCTGCGTAAACCTCCAGATACCATTGATGAACGGCCTTCGGATCAATGCCGGCCAGCAGCGCAAAATTGCCTGTGATCATCAGGCGCTGAATATGATGCGCATAAGCATTTTCCATGGTTTCTCTGATCACGGTCGCCATGCAGTTCATGTGCGTCTTGCCCGTCCAATAAAATCCCGGCAGCGGCCTGTCGTTGCCAAAGAAATTCCTTTCGACATAGTCCGGTCCTGCAAACCAGTAAATCCCGCGCATATATTCCCGCCAGCCGATGATCTGGCGGATGAAACCTTCGACGGCGTTAAGCGGTGCTGCGCCCTTACGATAGGCGCGCTCGGCAGCCTTGCAGACGTCCAAGGCGTCGAGCAGGCCAGAATTGATGTAGAACGACAGGAGAGAGTGATTGAGATAGGGATCATCCTGCAGCATGGCGTCCTGTGTCGCGCCGAAGTTCGGAAGAAAATCCTCGATAAAGGACGTCATGACGCGCTCCGCATCCTTGCGCGTCACGGCGAAACGGAAATTTTTCAACGTGCCGAAATTCTTCGAAAACAGGGCATCGACTGTTCCAAGGACCTCATTGGTGATCTCATCCGGCTCTACGACCAGATGTTTGGGCCTCAGTAGGTCTGGCTTTGCCGGATTGCGGTTCTCCGCGTCGAAATTCCAGCGCCCGCCGACAGGCTCGTCACCCTGCATCAACAGTCCTGTCTTTCGCCGCATCTCGCGGTAGAAATACTCCATCGTCAGGCTTTTTCGACCTTCGGCCCAGTCTCGAAACTCGCGCTGCGTTGCGAGAAACCGCGTATCCGGCCTGATCTCGACCGGCACGCCGACGGCACCCTCTAAACTCTCGAGTTCGGACTTGACGCGCCATTCGCCGGCCTCGGTCACGCAAATTGCCAATGGATCGATGGCGGTTACCGCTCGTTTGACTTCGCCGGTAAAGGAGCCCGCATTGTCTTCATCATCGATTGTCGTGTAGCGCACCCGATAGCCTGCTTCGCGCAATTCTTCGGCAAAGTGCCGCATCGCTGAAAAGATGAATGCAATCTTCTTCTTGTGGTGACCAACATAGGTCGCCTCTGCCATCACCTCACAAAGCAGTAGCGTATCTTGCTCTTTATCAACGCCATCAAGCGAGGAAATCGAAGGCGACAATTGATCCCCGAGGATCAAGATGAGACGGGACACGCGCGACTTCCTTAAAACGGACGACCTTAAGGCCACCCTGCAACTGATCACGAAGTGGATGCCCACTCTCTGTTCAACACCGCATAGATGAACTCGTCACCCCATAAACCGTCGAACCGATCGTTCTCGATGAGATGCGCTTCCTTGCGCATGCCCAAACGCTCAACGACACCGATCGATCCATGATTCAAGGCATCAAGTCGTGCAAAAATGCGGTGGTAACCAAGCGCCTTGAAGCCGAGCGTGATCATCGCTCTCACTGCTTCCGTGGCATAGCCTTGTCCGGAAAATGCCGGCTTGAAGATATAGCCGATTTCGGCCTGCAGCGCGCTCACGCTGGCAATCTTTAGAAGAACCTCACCAACGAGTGCGGAATCCGCATCTCGCACAACAGCAAGTCGCAGCGTGTCTCCGTCCTTCTCGAAAGCAGTCAAAAGGGCTTTTGAAAACTGCGCTTCCAAAGCTTCGGCCGATGGCGGCGAAGAATAGAGGAATCGATAGACGTCGCTGCGCTTATGATACTCGGCATAGGCATCGAAATCCGCAAACTGGAAAGGGCGGAGGGTCAGCCGCCCGGTCTGGATGGGGAGAGAGGTTTCAGGAAACATTCATCGGGCCTTTTTAGCAATCCCGGACATCTGCTAGCGAGACTTGTGAACCGCAAGTCGTCAAACCTCGATCGGAAAGGAAAATCCGGCCTTTACACGATCCATGACGACCATGGTCTTGAAGCCCTTGATATCGTGGTTCTCATAAAAGAACCGGCGGGTGAAAGCCTCGTAGTCCTCCATGTCCCTGGCGGTGATGACCAGAATGAAATCCGCGTCGCCCGTGACGTAATAACCGATCATGACTTCGCGGGTCGCGCGGATAGCCGCCTTGAAGCGATCGACGATATCGGCGCGCTCGCGCTCAAGTGAAACGAGTACGATCATGGTAATGCCTCGGCCCACCGCCTTCGGCGAGACGATGGCGACATCTGCTTCGATCACCCCCTCTTCACGCAGGCGTTTGAGGCGCCGCTGGCACGCCGTTGGGAGAGGTTGACGATCTTCGCCAACTCCTCCGAGGTCAGACGGTTGTTCTTCTGAACGGCTTCGAGCAACGCCCGGTCGGCTCTATCGATATCGGTCATGCACAATTCCTGCGTCTTTATCCCATAAAGAGCATTATTCCTGCACCAAGGCATGCAGAAACGCTGCCGATCAATGATGCCTTGCCGGTAAGCTTCCCGCAACGGAAAAGGAGCCTGCCCATGAAAGCCATCGCCGGCGTTGCGCTTAGAAGCCTGAAAAGGCCAGACCTCGTGGAGCATCGCGCGTTGCTGGATGGGCAATGGATAGAACGGCGGAAAACGCTTCTCGTCACCGATCCGGCAAATGGCGAGCCTCTGCTCGATGTTTGCGCCTGCACCGAAGATGACGTCGAGGTTGCCGTGGAAGCAGCTGGCAGGGCGTTTGCGACGTGGCGGGACATGCTGCCGGTCGAACGCGGTGACATTCTGCGGGCATGGGGCCGGCTGCTGCGCGACAACGCCGGCGATCTAGCGGTAATCATCACTGCCGAGCAGGGAAAGCCGCACTCTGAGTCGCTCGGCGAAATTTCCTACGCCGCCGCCTTTCTCGACTGGTTTGCGAGCGAAGGTGAGAGATCCTACGGCGAAACTATTCCGAGCCACCTCAAAGGTGGTAATCTTTCCGTGCGGATGCAGCCGATCGGCGTGACGGTGGCCATCACCCCCTGGAACTTTCCCTCGGCCATGATCGCTCGCAAGGCGGGCGCCGCCCTTGCTACCGGCTGCACGATGATTGTCAAACCCGCGCCGGAAACACCGCTTTCGGCACTGGCCCTGGCGAAGCTCGCGCAGGAAGCGGGCATGCCGGCCGGCGTATTGCAGGTTTTGCCGGGAGAAGCCGCGCCACTTGCGCGCCGCCTGCTGGAGCATACGGAGGTAAGGGCATTTTCCTTCACCGGCTCGACGGAGGTGGGACGGCTCCTCCTCACGCAATCGGCGGCGACTATCAAGAAAGCATCGCTGGAACTTGGCGGCCACGCTCCCTTCATCGTCTTCGCCGATGCGGACCTGTCCCAGACCGTGAAGGGCTGCCTCGCAGCCAAATTCGCCACATCGGGACAGGACTGCCTTGCGGCAAATCGCATCTATGTTCAACGCGGGCTTTATGACCGCTTCATTGAGCGGTTTGCCGACGCGACTTCCAGACTGACCGTTGGCCATGGTCTTGAGCCTGGCATCGACATCGGGCCAATGACACGACCGTCCGTCGCCGAAAAGTGCCGTCAGCAGATCGCGCAGGCGCTTTCTGCCGGCGCACGCCTTGTCTGCGGCGGCCAGGACAGCCCGCTCGGCGGCAATTTCGTCACCCCCACCGTGCTCGCCGATGTGACGGACGAGATGCTGATCGCGCGCGAGGAGACCTTCGGGCCGGTCGCCGCCATCCTGCCCTTTGATGATGAGCGGGAGGTCGTGAGACGCGCCAATGCGACGGAGATGGGCCTTGCTGCCTATCTTTACACCAACGATCTCGGCCGGGCGATGCGCCTGACCGACCAGCTGGAATACGGCATGGTTGCCGTCAACACACCGAAATTTACCGGCGCGCCGATCCCCTTCGGCGGCTGGAAACAATCCGGCCTTGGCCGCGAGGGCTCGCGTCACGGCCTCTTGGAATACCTCGAACCCAAATATGTCTGCTTCGGCAATCTGGCTGCCTGAAAGGAACCCGCCTATGACCATCGACATCAAAAATATCGCGGAAATGGATCGAAATGCGGTTCTGCATCCCTTCACGCAGCTGAAGGACTTCGCCAGCGGCAAGCTAGGGGAACCGACCATCGTTGAAACCGGTAAGGGCATCCGCATTCAGGACGCGCATGGCAAGCAGTTGATCGATGGCTTTGCCGGGCTTTATTGCGTCAATGTCGGCTACGGTCGCACCGAGGTGGCGGAAGCCATTTCCCGTCAGGCTTATCGGCTCGCCTACTATCACTCTTACGCCGCCCACACGACGGACGAACTGGCGATCCTTTCAGACCGGCTGGTGAAGATGGCTCCCGGCAAGATGAGCAAGGTGTTTTACGGCATGTCGGGCTCGGACGCCAACGAGACCCAGGCCAAACTCGTCTGGTATTACAACAACCTGCGCGGCAAGCCGAAGAAGAAGAAGATCATTTCCCGCGAGCGGGGATATCACGGCTGCAGCGTGGTTTCCGGCTCCATGACCGGCATGAGCTTTTATCATGACCACATGGACCTGCCGCGCGCTGGCGTGCTGCATACCGGCGTCCCCCACCATTATTGGGGCGCTGAAGCCGGTGAAACCGAACTGGAATTCTCAAAACGGCGCGCCGACGAACTGGAAGAGCTCATTCTGCGCGAAGGCCCCGACACGATCGGCGCTTTCATTGCCGAACCGGTGCTCGGTACGGGCGGCATCACGCCACCGCCGGAAGGCTACTGGACGGCGATACAGGATGTTCTCAAAAAATATGATGTCCTGTTGATCGCCGACGAGGTCATCACCGGCTTTGGTCGCACGGGCTCCATGTTCGGTTGTCAGCATTACGGCATCGAACCCGATCTCATCACCGTCGCCAAGGGTCTCACCTCGGCCTATTTCCCGCTCTCAGGCGCCATCGTTGGAGAAAAAGTCTACAAGGTGATGGAGGACGGCGCTGACCGCGTCGGCGCCTTCTCCCACGGCTATACTTATTCCGGCCACCCGATCGGCGCGGCTGCAGCAAACGCCGTGCTTGATATCGTGGAAAAGGAAGATCTGCCCGGCAACGCGCGCGCCGTCGGCAGCTATTTTCAGGAGCAGTTGAAGGCCAAGTTCGCCCAACTTCCAATCGTCGGCGAAGTGCGTGGCGTGGGCCTAATGGGCGCCATAGAATTCGTGGCGGATCGTGAAAAGAAGACACGTTTTGCACCGGGTCTTGCGGTTGGCGCACGCGTTTCGAAGGCAGCACGCAATGGTGGCCTCATTGCGCGGGCCATGCCACATGGCGATATTCTGGGCTTCGCACCGCCCCTGGTGACAACAAAGGCGGAGGTGGACGAGATCATCGCCATCGCCGAATCCGCCGTTCGCAGCGTTATGGACGATTTGGTGAGGGCAGGAGAAAAAATCTGACGCAGCATCGGCGTTGAACAGCTGCAACTGCTGCTCATTTCGACGGCAACTGCTGCTCATTTCGACGGCAACTGCGCCTCTTTGCAGCGCAGTTGCCGTCTTCGCTGCATAAGGCTTCATCTTTTCGCCGAACCGTGCATAATGTCATGAAATCCGCTTCGTCTAAAACGAGACAATTTCATGCGCCGCCAAGCCAATTCACCTACCCTCAATCCGGTTTCCGCGACTGCACCGGTGGCGTGGCGGCCCGTTCTCGCCAAGCAGAAGGGCGAAACGAAACATTCGGCACTGACCGAACGCATCATCGCCGATATCGACGCCGGCGTTCTGAAGCCGATGGATCGCATGCCGACCCACCGCGATCTGGCCCGTGAACTCGGGCTGTCTGTCCAGACAGTCAGCCTGTCCTACAAGGAGGCCGAACGGCTGGGTTATCTCAGCGGCGAGATCGGCCGAGGCACCTTCGTGAAGACACGGGTGACGGACCGCGCGGGCCGCATGATGCTCGATCACAGCCCTACCGAGGTACTTGATCTCTCCATTATCAGGGGCGTCTATCTCGACGAGCATGAGAGCGCCTCGCGCGCCATTCTGCGGGAGATGGCAGAGGGGGACAATTCAGGCTTCATGCGCCCGTGCCGCCCCGTCGCGGGCCTCGAGAGCCACCGGGAAACCGCGCGCTCCTGGCTTGGCATGATGGGTGTTAGCGCAGGGGCGGAACGTATCCTCGTCACCAATGGCGCAGCTCACGGTATTTTCCTCGCTCTGAGCTGTATCATTCGCTCGAACGACGTGGTTCTCTGCGAAAGCCTGACGGACCATGGCATTATCGGCCTGTCGAACATCCTCGGCTTCAGCCTCAAGGGCCTGCCCACGGATGAGGAGGGCATATTGCCGGATGCGCTGGAGGCCGCGTGCTCAGCCGGAGGTGTGCGCGCGCTGGTGCTCATTCCCACCCTCAACAATCCCACCGGACATGTATCGGGCCCGGCGCGACGGCAGGCGATCGCCGCTATCGCTGAACGCTATGGCATCTTTGTCATTGAAGACGAAGTCTATCGGCCGATCATCGAGGATGATCTGCCATCCATCACTGAAATGCTGCCTGATCTCGGCTTTTTCGTCACCAGCTTCACGAAAGCGGTCCTGACGGGGCTGCGCGTCGGCTATCTAGTCGTGCCGCCGGCCTACTCCATCCGCGCCGCGTCCATCCTGCGGGTATCGAGCTGGAGCGGAACCTATCTCACGGCCGAGATAGCGACCCGCTGGGTCGAAAACGGCACTGCCTTGCGGCTGCTGGACGTGCAGCGCGCCGAGGCACGGGCGCGGCAGAAAATTGCCTTGGATATCCTAGGCCAGCATATCGCCTCGACCCATCCCCTTTCCTTCTGCGCCTGGCTGAAGGTTCCGACGCGCTGGACGGAGGACGGCCTGGTGCGCGCGCTGACGACCCAGAATGTCGCTGTAACCCCATCGGAACCCTTTATTGCCGGGCCCGGCCATGGCGGCGGCATCCGCATATGCCTCGGCGGCCGCCTCAATCATGCAACTCTTACCAGAGCTTTGACCACAGTGCGGCAGACCTTCGAACAACTGCCGCCCGTCTACGATATCGGCTCGATCGGCTGAGGTCGTCGCCCGAAAATCATTGAATCATTACAATATAATAATTGACATGATTTTACTTCGCTCTCAACATGACAATCATGAAGAGCGAAAACCTGTCCATGTCGGTTTACAAGAACCCGCTGCCGGTCTCACTGGAAGCGATAGAACAGGCTGCGGAGCGGCTCGAGGGAAGAGTTGAGCGAACACCGTTGGTTCGCTCAGACAATCTTTCCGAACGCGTCGGTTATCCCGTTCACCTCAAGCTTGAAACCCTTCAGCCTATCGGCGCTTTCAAGCTGCGCGGTGCGATGAACGCCATACTCTCGCTTGACGATGAGGCACGCAGGCGTGGTCTCGTCACCGCCTCCACTGGCAATCATGGCCGGGCCGTCGCCTATGCAGCAGAGAAACTCGGTATTCCCGCCACGATCTGCATGTCGGCGCTGGTGCCGGCGAACAAGGTTGAGGCGATCCGCGCGCTCGGTGCGGAGGTCCGAATCGTCGGTAGGTCGCAGGATGACGCGCAGGAGGAAGTGGAGCGCCTGACCAGAAGCAGCGGCCTCACCGCTATCCCCCCGTTCGATCATGCCGACATCGTGGCTGGCCAGGGCACGATAGGCCTCGAGGTCGTTAAAGACATGCCCAACCTGGAAACAATTCTCATTCCTCTCTCGGGCGGCGGTCTCGCGGGCGGTATCGCCGTCGCGGTGAAAGCGCTGAAACCGGAGGCGCGGGTCATCGGCATTTCCATGGAGCGGGGTGCGGCCATGCATGCGTCGGTCAAAGCCGGCCGGCCCGTCTCGGTCCGAGAGGAAGAGACGCTGGCAGATTCGCTCGGCGGCGGGATCGGACTGGCAAACCGCGTGACATTTTCCCTTTGCCAGCAACTCCTCGATGAGATCGTGCTGCTCTCCGAAGATGAAATCGCAGACGGTATCCGTCATGCGGCACGCGAAGAGGGGCTGACAGTCGAAGGCGCTGGCGCCGTTGGTTTTGCCGCAATCCTCTCCGGCAAGGTCAAGATCAGCGGCCCAACCGCCATCATCGTATCGGGCGGAAACATCGACCCCGTGCTCCACAAGAGTATCGTCGACGGAGGCGTCGCATGAACCGTATTACCATTCTCACGGAAAAAGACCTGCGCGCCGTCGTGAAGCTCGACCTTTCCGCGGTTGACTGTGTCGAGCAGGGCTTCGCCGCCCTTGCAACGCAAGCTGTTGCCATGCCGCCCATCATGCGGCTCGATGTTCCCGAATTTCGCGGCGAAGTGGATGTGAAGACTGCCTACGTGCCGGGCTTCGACGGTTTTGCCATCAAGGTCAGTCCCGGCTTCTTCGACAATCCAAAGCTTGGTCTGCCGAGCCTCAACGGTCTCATGATCCTTTTCAGTGCAAGGACGGGGCTGGTAGAGGCCCTGCTTCTCGACAACGGTTATCTCACCGATGTGCGCACCGCTGCGGCTGGCGCAGTCGCCGCGCGGCATCTGGCGCGAAAGGACGCGTCCGTCGCGACGATTTTCGGGGCGGGCATGCAGGCGCGTCTGCAGCTCGAGGCTTTGACGCTGGTGCGATCGATCAAATCGGCCCGGATCTGGGCACGAAACCATGACAAGGCTGAAAAGCTCGCAACCGATTTTACCAGAGAGCACGGCATCGACGTTTCCGCCGTGGCTGATCCACAGGCAGCCGTGCGAAACGCTGACATTATCGTCACCACGACACCGGCCGAAAAGCCGATCCTGCTCGCAGACTGGCTGGAAGACGGCCAACATCTGACCGCGATGGGATCGGATGCCGAACACAAGAACGAGATCGATCCGTCCGTCTTCGCCAAGGCGCTCTACGTCGCGGACAGGCTTACGCAGACCCGCATTCTCGGCGAATTGCATCACGCGATTGCCGCCGGTCGCGTCGAACGGGATCAACCTTTCGCCGAGCTTGGGCACGTGATTGCCGGCAAGGCGCGGGGCCGTCTGTCGGCCAACGACATCACCTTTGTCGATCTGACCGGCACCGGCGTGCAGGACACAGCCATCGCCAATCTCGCCTTTGCCCGCGCCAAAGACGCGGACAGCGGCCAAATCATCGAGAACAGCGTAACAATGGGAGACGCAGCGTGAGCGTATCGCTGAACTTTACGCGCGAGGAATATGCCGCGCGCCTGTCTAAAACCCGCAAGGCCATGGAAAAGGCCGGTATTGACCTGCTTGTGGTCACTGATCCATCCAATATGCATTGGCTGACAGGTTACGATGGCTGGTCCTTCTATGTCCATCAGTGTGTGCTCGTGCCGCCGGAAGGCGAACCAATCTGGTACGGCCGCAAACAGGATGCGAATGGAGCCAAGCGCACGGCATACCTCGGCCACGACAATATCATCGGCTACCCCGATCACTACGTTCAGTCGACCGAACGGCACCCGATGGACCTGTTGTCGCAGATCATCGAGGAACGGGGCTGGTCCGGCCTGACGGTCGGCGTCGAAATGGACAATTATTATTTCTCGGCAGCAGCCTTCGCATCGCTGAACAAACATCTGCCAAACGCACGTTTCAAGGATGCCGCCGGCCTCGTGAACTGGCAGCGTGCTGTCAAAAGCCCGACCGAACTCGACTATATGCGCAAGGCCGGCAAGATCGTGGAACTGATGCACAAGCGTATCGTCGACGTCATTGAACCAGGCATGCGCAAGTGCGATCTCGTGGCTGAAATATACGATGCCGGCATTCGTGGCACCGCCGAATTCGGCGGCGATTACCCCGCCATCGTGCCGCTCCTTCCTTCCGGTGCCGACGCCTCCGCGCCGCACCTGACGTGGGACGACAAGCCGATGCGCTCAGGCGAAGGCACCTTCTTCGAAATCGCCGGTGCTTACAGGCGGTATCATTGCCCGCTGTCGCGCACTGTCTTTCTCGGCAAGCCGACACAGGCATTCCTCGATGCGGAAAAAGCGACGCTCGAGGGCATGGAGGCCGGTCTTTCCGCAGCCAAGCCCGGCAATACCTGCGAAGACATCGCCAATGCCTTTTTTGCCGTGTTGAAAAAATACGGGATCATCAAGGACAACCGCACCGGCTATCCGATCGGACTTTCTTATCCGCCAGATTGGGGCGAGCGCACCATGAGCCTTCGCCCCGGCGACCGCACGGAGCTGAAACCCGGCATGACGTTCCATTTCATGACCGGCCTTTGGCTGGAAGACATGGGGCTCGAGATCACCGAAAGCATCGCCATCACCGAAACCGGTGTCGAGTGCCTTTCCAATGTGCCGCGGCAACTCTTCGTGAAAGGCTGAGGATGATGTTGAAGACCGCGCTTCGCCCCTCCCCGATCACGCCCTCCGTCGATTTCGATGGCAAGGGCGTGCAACACGGTCATCTGCGGCTGCCCTACAGCCGCGATGACAGTGCCTGGGGCTCGGTGATGATCCCGATCTGCGTTATCGCCAATGGCGAGGGGCCGACCGCCCTTTTGACCGGCGCCAATCATGGTGACGAATATGAAGGGCCGGCCGCGCTTTTCGAACTCGCCCAGACACTCGACCCAGCCGAGGTGAAAGGCCGCATCATCATCGTCCCAGCGCTCAACTACCCGGCCTTCCGTGTCGGAACGCGCACCTCGCCCATCGATCGGGGAAACCTCAACCGCAGCTTTCCCGGCCGCCCTGATGGTACCGTGACGGAGAAGATCGCCGACTACGTCACCCGTCATTTGATACCGCTCGCGGATATCGTTCTCGATTTCCATTCCGGCGGCAGGACGCTTGATTTCCTGCCCTATGCAGCGGCGCACGAGTTGCCCGACAAAACTCAGGAAAGCCGTTGTTTTGATGCGGTAGCCGCTTTTGCCGCCCCTTACTCGATGAAGATGCTGGAAATCGACGCCGTCGGCATGCTGGACACGACCGTCGAGGAGATGGGAAAGGTCTTTGTCACCACGGAACTCGGCGGGGCCGGCACGGCAAGCGCGAAATCGATCGATATCGCCCGGAAAGGCATCGTCAATCTGCTGCGCCACGCTGGCATATTGGCCGGTTCGCCCGTTCCCGCGCCAAGCCGTTGGCTGGATATGCCCTCCAGTGACTGCTTCACCTTTGCTGAAGACGACGGTCTCGTTGTCTTCGTCCGCGATCTGGGAGACGCGGTCACGGCAGGTGAAACAATTGCCCGGGTTTACCCTATCGGCAAAACCGGCCTTGCGCCTGTCGATTACCGCGCCTCCATCAGTGGCCTGCTCGCTGCACGCCACGTTCCAGGCCTTATCAAGGCCGGAGACTGCCTTTCCGTCATCGCCACGGTCACGGAGAATCCCTAGCCAGAAGAAACACCGTGAGATCCGAAAACGGACCACGCAACCCAACCAGAGGAGTAAGAACATGCGTATGACAAGACTTGCCGGCCTTTCCGCCCTCGCCCTTACCATCGGCGCGACGTCAGCCAGTGCGCTGACCGTCGAAGAAGTCAAAAGCCAGGGCTATATCCGGGCCGCCACGGCCAATGAGGTACCCTATTCCTACATGCAGCCGGATGGCACCTCCGCCGGTATCGGCCCGGATGTGGCCAATGCGGTCCTGAAATCGATGGGCATCGAAGAGGTCAACTGGACAGTGACGCCCTTTGGCACGCTGATCCCCGGCCTCAAGGCCCGTCGCTTCGATTTTGCGGCCGCGGAACAGAACATCTCACCCGAGCGCTGCAAGCAGGTTGCCTTTACCGAACCGAATTCGTCCTATGGCGAAGGCCTGCTGGTGAAGAAGGGCAACCCGAAAAAGCTGACCACCTATGCCGACATCGCCAAGGACCCTTCGTTGAAGGTGGCCGTCGTGTCGGGCGCGAACAATGTCGACTTCCTGCGCGCCGTCGGCGTCAAGGAAGAGCAGATCGTCTTCATCCCCGCCAATGCCGATGCCATTCCCACCGTCCAGAGCCGCGCCGACGCCTATGCGGCCACGGAGCTGACGGTTTCGGAACTCGCCAAGGGTCAGGCCAATGTCGAACAGGTCGAGCCTTTCACCGATCCGGTCGTGAAGGATGCGCCGGTGCGCAATTACGGCGGATTCGCTTTCCGCCCGGAAGACAAGGAGCTGCGTGACGCCTTCAACGCCGCCCTCGTCGAATTCCGCAAGACGGACGACTACAAGAAAATCCTCGCCAAATACGGCCTCTCCGAACAGAGTATCGCGGCAGCGGCCGAAAAGAAGGTCGCCGATCTCTGCGCCGGCAAATAATGCCAGCCGGCGCCTGGGCATAACCGGGCGCCGTTCCTCGGGAATTCGGGAAAACTCCAGATGGACATGACTGCCTATCTGCCGATGTTGTGGCAAGGCGCCGTCGTCACCATGACGATTACGCTCGCAGCCCTTGTCGTCGGCACGGTGCTCGCTTTTTTCTTCGGGATTCTGCGCGTCGAGGGCGGCCCGATCCTGTCGGCAATCGCGCTCTGTTATACGGAAGTGTTCCGCGGCACCTCGCTGCTGGTTCAGCTCTTCTGGTTTTATTATGCCCTGCCGCTGGTCGGGTTGAGCTTCGATCCGATCACGACGGGGGTTTTGGTCCTTGCCGCCCACGCCGGAGGTTACGGGGCAGAAATCGTTCGTGGCGCGCTGTCTTCCGTCTCGGTGCAGCAGCTGGAAGCCGCACGCGCACTGAACTTCACGCGGATGCAGACACTGTTTCGCATTTCGCTGCCGCAGGCGGTCGTGGAAATGATGCCGGCTTTCGGAAATCTCGCCATTGAAACGCTGAAGCTTTCTTCGCTCGTCTCCCTAATCTCGATTGCCGACCTCACCTTCGCGGCGCAGTCGATCCGCAACCTGACGCTCGATAGCGCCAGCATCTATTCGGTCACGCTGCTTTGTTATTTCGCGATGTCGTTGATCCTGATGGTGGTCATTCGGGTGATCGAACGCTTCGTGCGCCGTGGCAACGTCTTCCCGCGCACGCGCCATTCGTAAGGATATCTTCTCATGATGTATGGTTACGATTGGGACACGACCACCTGGCTCACCTACACCACCTCGATCCTGCCCATCATTCTGATCGGGCTTACGGTGACGCTGAAAGCCGCCGCCGCCGGTTTTGCCATTGCGCTGGTTCTGGGGCTGGTCTTTGCACTGCTGCGCCGCAGCCGGGTGAAGATGATCGCCTGGCCGACCGCGCTTGTGGTTGAATTCCTGCGCGATACGCCGCTTCTGGTGCAGCTGTTCTTTCTCTATTACGTGCTTCCGGATTTCGGCATTGTCCTGCCGGCGTTTCTGACTGGCGCGCTGGCGCTCGGCCTGCAATATGCCGCCTATACGTCCGAGGTCTATCGCGGCGGCATTGAGGCGGTGCATCACGGGCAATGGGAGGCAGCGACGGCGCTTAATCTCACACGCATGCAGACCTACAGGGATATCATCATCCCGCAGGCCATTCCGCGCATCGTTCCGGCCATGGGCAACTATCTGGTTGCCATGATCAAGGAGACGCCTGTGCTTTCAGTCGTGACGGTTCTTGAAATGATGGGGCTTGCCAACATGATCGGCGAGCGAACTTTCGAATATCTGGTACCGCTGACGCTTGTCGGCCTGATCTTCCTCCTTCTGACCATAATCTGCTCGGCAGGCCTCAGCCGCCTGCAAAGGGCGCTTCCAAAAGCAGGAATACCCTTGCGATGACCAATCACATCAATCAGCCACTGATCGAATTTTCCGACGTCACGAAACGCTTCGGCATTCTGACGGTGCTCGATCAGTTTAATTTCAACGTCGCGAAGGGCGAGAAGGTCACCCTCATAGGTCCCTCCGGCTCCGGCAAGTCAACGGTTCTGCGCATTCTCATGACGCTGGAACCATTCCAGGAGGGAAAGCTGACCCTTGCCGACCTGTCCTACCATGAGCCGGGAGGCAAAGGACCTTTCAAAGCCTCTGAAAAGCATCTTCGCCAGATCAGGAACCATGTCGGCATGGTTTTCCAGAGCTTCAATCTCTTCCCTCATATGACCGTGCTGCGCAACATCGTGGAAGCGCCGGTGCGGGTTCTCGGCATCAGCCGGGGAGAGGCCGAGGCGCGTGCGCTCGAACTGTTGAAGATGGTCGGACTTGCGGACAAGAAAGATCATTATCCCGTACAGCTTTCTGGTGGCCAACAGCAGCGTGTCGCCATTGCCCGCTCGCTTGCGATGCGCCCGCGTGTCCTGCTTTTTGACGAGCCCACTTCGGCGCTTGACCCGCAGCTGGTCGGCGAGGTGCTGTCCGTTATCCGCGACCTTGCCCATGAGCATGATCTGACCATGCTCCTCGTCACCCACGAAATGCGGTTCGCCCGCGAAGTCTCGGACCGCGTCTGTTTCTTCGACAAGGGCCGTATCTGTGAACAGGGAAAACCGGACGAAATCTTCGGCCAGCCTCGGGAAGAACGGACACGCGAGTTTCTTTCGTCCGTCCTGCGGTGAATGCAACAGGCGCCGTCGCCAGAAATTTCAATCCGGTCGGATGGAAAGAACCTTACCGTCGCGGCTCAACACCATTGACCTGCCTGCCTCTGGTGCTGTGAGACCAGCAGACGGCCTCAGCCACCAGGCACCAGGATACTCCCCTCGGATTTGCCGGGAATTGAGGTTGATCTCGGTGCCGGGCGGGAAGCGATCCATGCCGACGCTCTTCTCTTCCGACAGCTTGGCACTGCGAATTTCGTAAAGCTTGCGTCCTTCATCAAATGCTAACGTGACATCTTCAAGGGCAAAATCGTCGATGTGGACAACCTGCCCTTCCGGCGTATCAACAACCCACCTGTCTCGATCGACAAAACCGTCGATATAGACGTTGCCGGTGGATGAACGGACGGACGTGCCCTTTGGCAAGCGGATACCATCGATGACATTGCCATCGGCAAGAACACATCTCGTGAAAGCGGAAATGTCGCCATCTGGTTTGAGGTCGAACTCCACTGGCTGCGTCGCGTCACAGCGCCATGCGCTCTGGATGGCCACGCCATTACCGGTTACCCGCATGCTCTCTGGTGCAAAGCCAACCGTCTCGTAATTCTCATTGGTCTTGATCGCAATGTAGCGGGCAATATCGAGAGCATCGACATCGGCGATCCGCACCGGATGCGGAAACACGGCCTGGCTGAAGGCCTCCCTGTTATCCGCAATGGCAAGTTCCAGTTTCGTGCCTTTGGGCATATCGATCTGGCCAAGCCGTGCGGGCGCCGAAAGCTCCGGCCGATAGCTTGCCCTCCTCTCGTTTTCATAGGCATTCATCTGGAGGTAAAAATCGCCGATCTGCCACAGGGTGAATAGGGCGACAGCGGTTACCAGCCCATAGGGCAGGACCATCGGGCGCTTCCAGCGTCCTGCCGCATATCGAACAAGAAGACTTAAGGTCCAGACGACCCAGCCGCAGGTCGTGACGAGAAGGAAGGCGAGGAGAAGCAGCGCTTCTACAGATGGGAGTGCGACAGGGATCATAAAAACCAGCGGCCTTTGGCGGATCGTCCTGATCCTGAAGAGACGCTGGAGCTTTAGCCCCAAGCGATCGTCTGTTCAACTCGCCAATGACGGCTGGGGCGGCAATCCGCCCATAGCGATGACTGTTTGGGCCGGGCGACCGCAGATGCGACCGCCCGGGCAGCATATTATCGCAAATCAGCCACCAAGGACGAAGCGGGAGAACGCCAGCGAATTGCGGGCATCCTCGTCCATTTTCGCGATGTCGGCGCCTTCACTGAGGTCACGCCAGACCTTGATATCCGACCCGATGGTGCCTCCGGTCTTGACGAAAGGCTCCATGACGACCGCTCCGCTGTAATTGATCTCGCGGAGAGCCTGACCGATTTCATGCCACGGCATCCTGCCCTTGCCGGGAACGCGGCGATTGCTTTCGCCCGTGTGGAAATGGCCTAGCAACGGCCCAGCCGTCCGGATGGCCTCGCCAAAACTGTCTTCCTCGATATTCATGTGGAACGTATCCAGCATGACTTTCACATTGTTCTTGCCGACATCCTTCACGAAAGCGACGCCTTCGGCCGCAGTGTTAAGAACATGGTTTTCAAACCTGTTCAAAACCTCAATGCACAGGTTGATACCGAGATCGTTGGCGAAATCGGCAATGCCGTTGATGCCTTCGACGCCGCGCGCATAGTCGCCTGCCTTGTCGACCGGCTGCGAATAATCGATAGGCCAATAGGAGTGCAATGCCCCGCCAATGGTGCGGATATCGAGCTTGGCGACATTGGAAAGGGTTCGTTCAAAGAATGCCTTGCCGGCAGCACGCACCGAAGCATCCTCTGACGAAAGGTTCTTCGTTTTCGACGGGCCGATGCCGGCTGTGAGCATGATGCCGTTATCCCTGGCGCTCTGCCTGATGGTCGCGAGTTCGGCGTCGCTATATTCATTGATGTGGTGGGCGGCGACTTCGATGATGTCGAAACCGAGCTTGGCGACCTTTTCGATATAGGGGCCAAACTTGGCGCTCCACTCATGTTCCCAGTAAGAATAATAGATGCCGTGTTTCATGGTGTCTCTTTCGCTTTTCTGTTTCGCTTGACTTTGAATGGGGAGGCGCCGTCATTCAGGCGGGCTCAGGACGCCGCACTTTTCCCCGGATTTCTGATGCGAATATCCGGCTCTGCGCTTGTGGACGTGATGAAGCGGCCATTGGGAAGATCGTTCTCCTCCACCTTGCGGTTGATCTCCTCCTCGCCGAGACCGAAACCAAGCCATCGGTCCCGCAGCCGCGCACGCAGATCGTCCTCCTCGACATCGACGAAGACAGTGAGATCGAAGATCGGTTTCAGACGATCCCAAGGCGTTTCTCTGGCGAGGAGATAATTGCCCTCGCAGACGATGATATCGACGGATTGAGGGATCAGCCGGCCGCCGGCGCGGGCAATCTCGATGGCGCGATCAAAGACCGGCACGGCAACGACATCGTCCTCATTGGCTTTCAGACGCTCAAGCATATGGCGCAGGCCGTGGGCGTCAAAGGTATCGATAGCGCCCTTGAAGGCGCGGCGGTTCATCGCCTCAAGCACGGCATCGTCATAATGAAAGCCATCCATCGGAAACAGCGCAGCGGACACACTGTTGCCCGCGTTCAGGGCATCGACCACACGTTCGGCGATGGTTGATTTTCCCGATCCGGGGGCGCCCGTAATGGCAATCATCACGCGCCGGCCATTCGAGCCGGCGAACCGTTTCAGCGCGAGGCCTGCAATTTCACCGGCATTATCGTCAATTTTACCCAAGGTGCCCCTCGCCTCGAAAAATGGTTATCGCCACCCGCTACTCGAAAATCCGGTACTGATTTGCCTTGTCGCGTAGAAAGGCCAGTCCCTTTGCGAGGGACTCTTCGGCGCTGGCCGCGACGGGCCGCCACGTCGAAATCGCGCCCGCCATCTCTTCCGGCATCGCGGCAAAGCCCTCAAGGGCAAGGACGCCACTGAACCTTATGGCCGCGAGCGCCGAAAACACCTCGTCCCAGGCAACGTTGCCGAAGCCCGGAGTGCCGCGATCACTTTCCGACATATGCATGTATTTCAGGTGATTGCGGGCGGCGATGATGCCATTGGCGATGCCCTTTTCCTCCATATTCATATGGAAGGTATCGAGATGGATGAAGACGTTGTCGGCACCGATCCGTTCCACCAGCGCCACCGCCTGTTCGGCGGAGTTGAGCAGATGGCTCTCGTAGCGATTGACGGTCTCGATGCCGAATTGCAGGCCGAGCGCTTTTGCGTGGGTGGCGGCCGCGGAGAGCGCCCTCGTCAGATTGTCATATTCGCCCTGCGTCGGCGGAAATCCGGTTCGCTCATTGGTGCCGCCATAGGTGACACCCGTCAGCGCTTTCGCCCCCATGGCGGCAGCCTTGTCGAGTGCGGCCTTGAGATGTTCGACGGCGGCTTGCGGACGGACGGACGCCCAGGCCGGCTCTGGAAGCACAAGCGAACAGACCGCGCTGAGATCATGCCGTTCCAGCAAGCTGCGCGTGTGTTCCGCATCGACGGAGGCAATATCGACAAGCGGGATTTCGATGAAATCCTGACCATAAGCAGCGGCACCGGCTATGGCGTGGGCGGCATTTTCGTGGTCCCATTTCAAAGACCACATCATTGCGTGAACACCGAGGCCTTTCACGTCATACCTTCTTTCTGAGAGATGCGAAGTAACTGGAAAACAGACCGCGCGCCGCCATGACGACGATCATCAGCACGCCCCACAGCGCGGTGGCCAGATGCTGGTTGGCGCCGAGAAGATTGAGGCCGGACGACAGGAGCTGCAGCACGATGAGCGCGACGAAAACGGGCAGCACCCGGCCGAAACCGCCGAACGGATTGATGCCGCCGAGAAAGGCCGCCAGCACCGTGATCAGCAGATAGGATTCTCCATGACCGACACGGACGGAGTTGAAACGGGCAAGCATGATGATGCCGGCGACAGCACACATCAGACCCGAGAGCGTATAAACGAGCACCTGGATCTTGCGGGTGTTGAGGCCGGAATAACGCGCGGCTTCAATGTTCGAGCCGATCATCAACAGGCCGAAGCCGAGTTTGGTACGCGTTAACAACACATGCCAGAGGCCGACGCAGACGATAAAAATAAGAAGCGGGATTGGCAGGCCGAGAAGCGTACCGTGACCGAGTGGCGCCATATAGGCGGGGAACCCTGACACGTCGCCGCCGCGGGTCAGAAATTCGCCGAGGCCGCGCAAAAAAATCATCATCGACAGCGTCACCAGAATGGGGTGCGCGCGGGTATAAGCGATCGCCGCACCCGTCATGGCACCCGCAGCCCCGCCGGTGGCAAATGCAGCAAGGCAGGCAAAGAAGAAGGCGCTCGGCGGCGCATCCACACCGCCATGGGCCTGGAGTACCCAGGCTGCGGCAAGTCCTGAGAGATTGGCCGCAAAGGTGACTGACAGATTGATCCCGCCCGTCAGCAGCGGCAGCAGCATCGCCAGCGTGAGAAGGCCCAGTTCCGGCAGCTGAAAGGCCACCGAGCCGAACGTCGCAAGCGAGAGAAAGTTATTCGCTAACGTTCCGAAGATGAGCATGACTGCGATGAAGGCAATCACCGGCCCCGCCATGTCCGGACCGAACACCGCATTGAATTTCCTGACGAGGCTGCTCATCGCTGGGCGCTCCCCTTCTTTGTGGATGTCCGTAGGACGCTCGGCAGGAGCCTGTCGAACCGGGTGGACGAGAGAGTGATGGCGATGAGAATGATGGCACCGACGATCATTTTGAACGCAAAGGGAGATACCCCCATCAGGTTGAGGCCGTTCTGGGTGATCGACACCATCAGCACCCCAAGCACGCAGCCGATGACAGAACCTTTGCCGCCGCCAAGCCGCGCACCGCCGAGGACCGTTGCGGCAAGTACATCCAACTCGCGGCCATAAAGCGCGTTCGGTACCACCTCCTGCGCGTAATGGGCCTGCATGAGCCCGGCAATGCCTGCCATCAGGCCAAGCCAGCCGAAGGAAATGTAATGCATGGCGCCGATATTGATCCCGAAGCGGCGTGCGCCTTCCGGATTGTCGCCGAAAGCGTAAAGTTTGCGCCCGACGGTGGTGCGCGAAATCATGAACCAGGTGGCAACGCAGCAGAGGATCATCACCACCACAGGCAGCGTCAGTTCGACCCAGGAACCATCGGGCATCTCGCGCTCGTAAAACACGACCCGCGTCGACAGCCATTCCGGCAGGTCGTAGATCGATACGCCCTTGGTGAAGAACATCAACAGCCCGAAGAAGATGTTGAAGGTGGAGATGGTCGCGACGATGGAGATGATCTTGAGCCGCCAGACCAGGAAGGCATTGACGAAACCGAGACCAAGGCCAACGGCACCGGCGATGATGAACCCCTCCGCCCAGTTGCCGCCGCCGAGCACATTGAGCGCCAGAACGGTGACATATTGAACGACGGAAGCGGCGACCGCGAAGGAAATGTCGATGCCGCCGGAGATCAGCACAACGAGCAGGCCGACCGCAAAGATGATGTTGACCGCCGAGACGTTCAGCACATCGAAAGCATTTGAAATGGTGAGGAACCGGTCGGTGGCGAAAGAAAGCCCCGTGCAGAGCAGGACCATGACCACCAGCAACGTGAATTCGGTCGTATGTCCGAGAATGAGCCTACGCATAGATGGCGGACTCCAGTTCGCTCAGCGACAGGCGTCGCGGATCATAGGTGGCGTGGAACCGGCCTTCGACCATGTGGATGACCCTGTCTGTATTGAAATAGACCTCCGGCGCTTCGTCGGAGATAACGATGATCGACAGGCCTTCTGCCGCGAGCTTGCGGACGATTTCGAAGATGCCGGCGCGCGCCCCGACGTCGACCCCAACTGTGGGTGCGTCGAGGATGAGGATTTTTGGTCCGATCGCCAACCACTTGGCAATTGCCACACGCTGCTGGTTGCCGCCTGAGAGCGTGCGGATCGGATCTTCCGGCAGGCCGATCTTCACCCCGAGCGCTGAAATCCAGCGGGAAACGACATCCGCCTTTTTCGATGGCGAGATGAGGCCGCCGCTCAGCAACTTATCGAGGGAGGCCATGACGAGATTGTCGGCAATGGACTGCGGCTGATTCAAACCCAGTGAGAGCCGGTCTTCGGAGAGATAGGCGACACCTGCCTCAATCGCATCCCGGTTGGAATGAAACTCGACCTTCTTTCCATCGATGAGAATTTCGCCCGATTGCGGTCGGTGCATGCCAAACAGCGTCAGGGCCAGCTCCGTGCGCCCGGCACCGAGAAGGCCGGTGATCCCGAGCGTTTCTCCGCGCCGCAGATCGAAGGAAACATCCTCGAACTCACCCGCCCGGCTCAGACCGCGCACGGAAAGAACAACCGGCTTGTCATCGTGATCGGCGGCAATGACGGCACTGTCAAAGTTGCGGCCGGTCATCAGCTCGGTCACGCGCGACTGCGTCATGCCTTCGACCGGGAAAACACCAACAAGCGATCCGTCCCGCAAAACGGTGATCCGATCCGATATCTCGAGCACTTCCGCCAGACGGTGCGAAACGAAGACGACCGCGACACCGGATGCCGAGAGGTTGCGGACGATGTCGATCAGATAATCCGTCTCCGACTGCGTCAGGGACGCGGTAGGTTCGTCCATGAAAACGAGACGGGCTTCGCCAACCAGCGCACGGGCAATCGCCACGATCTGGCGCTGGGCAATCGGCAGCTCCTTGAGGGGCTTGTCAAGATCAAACGACACGCCAAGCCGCGCCAGCGCCCTTGCCGCAGCATTTTCAATGGCGCGCTTGTCGACGAGGCCAAATCTTCCATTTACCGCAAACTGGAAGCCAATGTTTTCGGCCACTGTCATTTCGTCGAACAGCGCCAGATCCTGCCAGATCACCTGTATGCCAAGCGATTGCGCAAGCGTCGGGTTCATCGCCGCAATGGGCCTGCCGTCGAAGTAGAGCTCAGCACCGCTTTCCGGCGTATAAACGCCGGTTATCACTTTGATGAGCGTGCTCTTGCCGCAACCGTTTTCGCCAGCGAGGCAATGGACTTCGCCCGGATTGACTTCGAAGGCAACACCCTTGAGGGCACGCACGCCACCAAACGTGACCTTGACATTCTTGAGGGACAGGAGCGGTTCTGCGCTCATGATAGCGTCAATCTCCTTTCGCCCCGAATGGTTTTCAAACGTGGCGCTCGGCATGAAATTGAGATCGGTGTCGCGCGGGGCATTTTTCCCGCGCGACACCTTCGGCCTTGGGGAGGATCAGAGGCCCATGGAAACGAGCTTGTCGATGCTTTCCTTGTCGATCTTCAGGAGCTGATCGACAACGATGGTATTACCTTCGGGGTTGATGGTGCCGAGGCCTTCAATGTTGTCGCCTGCCTTCGGGGTCTCACCCTTGGCGATGCGGTCTGCGAGCGTTACGAAGACTTCACCCGCCTGTTTCGGGTTCCACATAAAGCCGCCGGTCAGTGCGCCTGACTTGATGAGCTTGGCGCCCTGTCCCGGCGAGAATGGGCCAATAACGAAGACCTTGCCGTCCTTGCGGCGCTCCTCAACCGCGCGGCCGGCACCGATGGGTCCCTGTGAACCGAACGCCAGGAAGCCCTTGAGATCGGCATTGGCCGACATCAGATCGAGCGCCGTCGAACGGCTCTTGTCCAAGTCTTCAGCGACCCCGTAGCGATCACCGACGAGCTTCATGTCTGGATAGTTTGCCTTGATGTAGGCGATTGCAGCGTCTGCCCAGGCGTTGTGGAGGGGAACGGTGAGCGAACCTACGAAAACGGCATAGGAACCCTTGCCGCCCATCTTTTCCGCCAGCAGCTTTCCATGCGCTTCACCAAAGCCTTTGGCGGATGCGAGTTCGAAATCCCAGTCGGCACCGAGCTGTTTGGGCGATTCATGGGTAATGACCTTGATCCCGGCGGCCTGGGCTTTTTTGAGCACGGGCTCCAGCACCTTGGCGTCATTCGGCACCACACCGATGAAGTCCACCTTCTGGGCGATCAGATCTTCGATAGCGCGGACCTGCAGAGCCGGGTCGGCGCTTGTCGGACCGACCATGAAACCATCCACGCCGAGCTTTTTGCTTTGCTCCTTGATCCCGGCTTCCATGGCGTTGAACCACGGAATACCACCGATCTTAACGACGACGCCAACCTTCGGCCCTTCGGCGAAAGCTACGGATGAGAGCAGCGCGAGCGACAGACCAACCGCCGCACCAATAATCTTCTTCATTGAAGTCCTCCTCAAAAATTGGCAAACGAAACCCGCCCGCAGCATGTTCTTAACCGCCGCGTTCAACATTTCTCATCTCGTTTATTCGAGACTCTCCCTTTGCCACTCCCACAGCAACCATCCTTGCACAATCGATATTGCCAGTTTGCACAATCGATGGTGCAATAACCATATCATGAAGCGCCCTTCCGTCAAGAGGACGCGTGCTCTAATAATCAGAATCAGTTGGGGAGATCACAGTGACGGACATAAGTTCCAAGAAGGCCACGATATACGACCTGTCGATATTGTCCGGCGCATCCGCGTCGACGGTCAGCGCCGTCCTGAACGGATCATGGCGAAAAAGACGGATCTCCGAGGAGACGGCCAACAAAATTCTGTCACTTGCCAAGACGCACCGCTACACCACTAACCTGCAGGCGAGAGGGTTGAGGAGCTCGAAATCGGGACTCATTGGTCTCCTGGTCCCGATCTATGACAACCGATTCTTTTCCTCGATGGCGCAGACATTCGAAGGCCAGGCACGCAAGCGGGGCCTTTCGCCCATGGTTGTATCCGGCCGGCGGGATCCTGAAGAGGAGCGGCGTACCGTCGAGACATTGATTGCCTATTCCATCGATGCGCTCTTCATTGCCGGCGTAACCGATCCAGACGGCGTGCACCAGGTTTGCGCGCGTGCGGCACTGCCGCATGTCAATATCGATCTTCCAGGCAAGTATGCCTCGTCGGTGATTTCCGACAATCGGCACGGCGCGCAGATACTGACCGCGGCGATCCTTGCCCATGCCGCGAAGGCAGGGGCGCTCGGGCCTGACGACGTCGTTTTGTTCGGCGGTCACGATGACTACGCCAGCCGTGCGCGAATTGACGGCTTCCACGCGGCCAAAGCCGCCCATTTCGGCATGGAGGGCGGGGACGATATCGAAATCACGGGTTATTCGCCCCGCATGACAGAACTGGCGTTCGAACGGTTCTACGAACGCAGGGGCCGCCTGCCACGCTGCTTCTTCGTCAACTCATCAATCAATTTCGAAGGGCTGCTGCGTTTCATGGGGCGCCACGATGGCGAGGCCTTTGGCGACATCGTCGTCGGCTGTTTCGACTACGACCCCTTCGCATCCTTCCTTCCCTTCCCGGTCTACATGGTCAAGCCTGATATCGCGCGGATGCTTGAGAAAGGTTTCGACCTGCTGGAGGAGAACCGGAGCGATCCCGAGGTCATCATCATCGAGCCAAAGCTCATCCCGCCGCGGACCGCTCTGGAGGGGCCGCTCGACGACATTTGGGACCCGGTTTCGCTGCGCCGGAGGGTAGAATGACGATCTCCGACTTCGGGCGATCTGGAGACGAGGTACAACATCGCTGCTTTTCGGCGGATTAGGTGCGGGCCGCGTATTGCTCGAATTCTGCAAGACAAGTCGGTCGTGCAAAAAAATAACCCTGAAAAAGCTCGCAGCCGTATGACAGCATCATGCGCAACTCTGCTTCCGTCTCCACCCCTTCGGCAAGGACCTCCAGGGAGAGATCATGTCCCATCCTGACAATGTTTTTTGTTATTGCCGCCAAGCGCCCGCTTTCACTCACGCCCTTGACGAAGCTTCGATCGATTTTGAGCTGCTTTAAAGGCAATTGGCGTAGATAACTCAGCGACGAGTAACCCGTTCCGAAGTCATCAAGCGCGATAGCAAACCCGGCGTGATGCAGCAGCTTCATCTTGGTAATGGCGGCTTCTATATCCGAAAGGAAAACGCTTTCTGTCAATTCCAGCTTGAGCAACCGTGCGTCAATGCCATTTGATGAAACGGCTTCGAGAAGCTGAGCGGAAAATCCCGCATCCACGAAGTGGTCGGCGGTGATGTTGATCGACAATGTGAGGTGGCGCATTGAAGCTTTAGATTGCCAACGGGCAAGCGTCGTGCATGCCTCGGCAATCACCCACGCACCGAGCGTCGGCATGAACCCCGTGCGTTGCGCAAGCGGGATGAATTCCGCAGGCGGTATGTGGCCACGCTTGGGATGGTTCCAGCGCAAAAGCGCTTCCGCACCGCTCAGCGAACCGTCCGTCCGCACCTGCGCCTGATAGAAAAGTTCGAATTGCCCGTTGGAGAGTGCGGATCGCAGCTCGAGTGCATTTTTTGTCTGGCTTCGGAATTGAGCCTGCATCGCTGCGACGCCACCGCACAACATACCCGTTGCGAATATGCCGTTGAACCATGCGCTGACGCTTCGGACATCCTGTGAGATCGGGGTGCTGAAAGGGAGGTTGGCGGCGGAAGCACACAGGAAAATAAAAGCCAGAAGACCCGCCGTAATAACGACAAACTGCGGGAGCGAGCGCTGACGTTGAAGATTCATATAGCCGACGAAAACGATGACGAGGAGGTAGAGGTGCGTCGTTCTTGGAACCGCCGCGTCCTGAACATCGATAAATAGCGAATACCAGCAGACAAACAGGGTGCAAGCGATCTGAGCGAGAATGAGACCGCATGAAAAATGGCCCCTCAGGCAAATCACCCAGCACGGAATGACTGCGACGCCAAGCAGAAGAAGGCTGACCGCGATATTCCAGCGTCCTGTCAAAACGAAGAAGATGAACCAGCCAGTCCCGAGCGCAAGACCAAGCCATGCGGCTATGCGGCACAGGAGATGAAGGTGCTGCGAATATTCCTCACGGTCTCTGGTCTTTTGAAAGGGCATGCTGGCCTTGCTCGATATGAAAAGCGGCGAGCCCGCTCCTTGCTGGAAAAGCCGGCAGGACGCTAGAGCAACACCACCGCACTTGCGAGATTTCCGGCAACGGGGTTAAACAAAGCGGAATCCGGTGCGACTAATTTTCATCACCAATATCTGTGCAGGCTCTCGTATCGGCGTCTTCACACAGCCGCCGAATGCCAATTTATAAGACCTGGACTGTTCTCATCCGCAGCCAAATTGCATTGGCCCGCCCCCGGTGAGGCGGGCCTGCCTTAACACGACTAGGTCATGTCGGATTGCCAGAAACGATAAAGCTCCGCGACATTGCCGCCGGTCATGAGCGGCATCGCAGCCTTCAGTTGCTGCGCCTGCCAATTCCACCATTTCATCTCGAGTAGCATCGCGATGCTGTCATCATCGAACCGCTTTCGGATGGTTTTCGCGGGATTGCCGCCAACGATGGCATAGGGTTCAACATTCTTCGTCACAAGAGCCCGCGTCCCGATCACGGCGCCGTCGCCCACCGTAATGCCGGGCATGATGATCGCTTCTGAGCCGATCCAGACATCATTGCCGATAACGGTGTCGCCAGCAGGCAGATAACCGTTCGCGGCATTCTCGAATTCCGGCACCTCCGGCATGAAGAAAAACGGGAAGGTGCTGATCCACTCGTTACGATGGCCCTGATTACCGGCCATGATGAAGGCGGCTCCTGAACCGATCGAGCAGAAGCTACCGATAATCAGCCTGTCTGCGCCTTCATCGGGCAAAAGATAACGAGCGCAATCCTCAAAGCTATGGCCGTGATAGTAGCCGGAGTAATAGCTGTACTTCCCGACCACGAGGTTCGGGTTCCTTACCTGCTTATCAAGCGTGACGCCCCTGAAGGGGCTTTCAAAATAGTTTTCCATGGAGATGATCTCACTGCACCTGGTCGCATTCGCTCGCCTTCAGACAAGCCTGTGCCGAACGCAAGCCAGCCGGCTTTGCGTCGGGTGCTCCTCGCGCGCAGGCGGGAGCTAGATGCAGGTGATACTCGAGGTTTTTATCATGCGCCCTGGTTACCGCAAAATGACCGGAAGGCCAAGCAGGATTAGACCGATGAAGGCTGAAAAGCAGAAAACCGAAGATCTAAGCAAAGCTCTGATCTTCGGCATTGATGTCGTATCTGCGCCCTCGGCACCCTGCCAGTTGCCTTGGCCAGTCAGCGGACGACGGTCAGAACTCCTCCCAGTTGCCCACGTCGGCTTTCAAAGCCGTATTACCGGAAAACGCCGCCCTGATGCGCCCACCGAGTGCGCGGGCGGGCGAGGCAGCTGGTCGGTCGGCAGCAGAAGCACCGCGCACGGGAGCGGATGCGTCAGCATAACCGGCTTCAGTGAGCTTGAACTGGGCGATCAGCTGGTTCAGCGACGATGCCTCACGTGCAAGGCCGTGACTTGCCGCTGTGCTTTCTTCTACCATCGCAGCATTTTTCTGCGTGTCCTGATCCATCTGGTTCACAGCCGTATTGATCTGATGCAGCCCGGAAGATTGCTCCTGTGCCGATTCAGAAATGGCCGCAACGTGGCGGTTGATTTCCTGCACTTCCGAAACGATGAGCTGCAGAGCTTTCCCGGTTTCACCAACCAGCTGCACGCCCTGTTGTACCTGCCCGTTCGATGTCATGATCAGGTTTTTGATTTCCTTGGCGGCATTGGCGGAACGCTGGGCAAGTTCACGCACCTCCTGTGCGACGACGGCAAAACCCTTGCCGGCATCACCCGCTCGCGCCGCTTCCACACCGGCGTTCAGCGCAAGAAGGTTCGTCTGAAACGCGATCTCGTCGATTACGCCAATGATGTTGGAAATTTCATTGGCGGAGCTGGCGATCTGCTCCATGGCGGAGACGGCCTTTTGGACGACTTCGCCGGATTTTTCCGCGCCGATCTTTGCGCGACCGACGAGTTGGCCCGCTTCCTGCGCCCGCCTGGTCGAATCCCGTACCGTCGTCGTAATTTCTTCAAGTGCCGCTGCCGTCTCTTCCACTGCAGCAGCCTGCTGCTCCGTCCGTCTTGCCAAGTCGTCCGCCGCGGATCTGATCTCGTTGGCGCCAGCGTCGATTCCGCGTGCATTCTGCGCGACCTGTGTCAGCGTCGATTGCAGCTGTTCGGCCGCCCGGTTGAAATCGCCGCGAATACCATCAAGGCTCGGCACAAAAGGCTGGGCAATCCGATAGGTCACATCACCTTCCGCGATCCTTGAGAGCGCGGTTGCAAGATTGTTGACGGCAAACTGGATGTCGGCCGCCTCCTGCGCCTTCTGTTTTTCGCGCTCGATTCGATCCTTCTCGGACATCGACCGGTTGGCTTCGGTCTCATTTTCAAGCCTGATGCGCTCAATCGCGTTTTCGCGGAACGCCTGAACGGTCGCCGCCATCTGACCCACTTCGTCGCCGCGATCCTTACCGTCGATCTCGCTTGACGTGTCGCCGGCGGCGAGAGATTCCATTCGCGCGCGAAGGCGCGCTATCGGTGTGGTAATGCCGCGAGAGCAGATGAGAAGGCCAAGGGCAATAACGGCAAGCGACACCAGCGCCAGCGCGATAAGGCCTGTCCAGATCGTCGTTGTCGTGCTGGCCGTCAGCCGCTCCCTGCCATCATTCATGACCTGAATGAGTTGCTCGTTGCCGGCACTGATCTTCGGCGAGACCTCAGCGATTTTCTTCAGCACATTGAGCGCCATAAGCTGCGCTTCGGCCTGCTTGCCAGCCTGCGCAAGGGTGATGACCTGATTGCCGATCTCCTCGACTTCAACAACACCCTTCAGGATGTCACGGGCTGCCTCCGTGCGCGCCGGGACAAGTTCCATGATCTTGTTCTGGCGCTCTTCGAGCTGCTTGCGATCTGCCCTGAAGGTTTTGACGGCTGCATTGAAATCGCTGCTGGTCGGGTCATTAAGGCTGGCGCGCAACATCTGCATGCCGAGCGCGTTCAGATTGCCGCTCGTTCTGGCGTTCAGCACGGCAGCAAGCGCCTCATGTCCGATAAAGTCGCTATAAACGGCGTCGGTGCTTTTATATTGCATACTGACATAGCCTATGCCGAACAGTGACATCAGGCTCATCAACGAGATAACAAAAACGACCTTCGTTTTTATCTTGGTATTCTTCAGGAAAGACATAAATGGCCTCAAGGCAAGCGCTCTCTCGCTGCCGATAAGGCAGACTCGAGAACGATATGATAAAACATCGCGGGTAGCTGTTGCCCCTCCTCATAGGGCGACAAGCAGAAGCGTTTCGAAATCGCGCCCAAGGCGTCTCTGAGCTGTTCTACTTGTTCTACCGGCTCCGGATGAACCCTTGGAACCTGCGTATTTTAGATTTCACGAAATCACTAAATGAAGTGTTACCTAGCCGTGCAAGTGCTGACAATTCAGCAGCAAAAAGTTCGTTTCGCGGCTTGGCAGGAAGCACGAAGAAGTCCGTCTATGAAAATGAAAACGCAGCGAAAATTTCTTTCCGCTGCGCTCGATCTTGAGACGCTCGTCCGGGTGAACGCATTCACAATCCAACCCGAGAGCGGAGGCGCTTAGTAATGCACCGACTGGGAATCGATCGGCGTCGTCTTCGGCGGCGCGAACTTCGTCAGATCGATCCCCTCGACGGCAGAGCGGTACTCATCAATGCTCGGTGTGCGACCTAGAATTGCCGAGAGCACGACGACCGGGGTGGAAGCGAGCAGCGATTCACCCTTTTTGTCGGCGCTGTCTTCCACGACGCGTCCCTGGAAAAGACGGGTTGAGGTTGCGAGAACCGTATCCCCTTTTGCGGCCTTTTCCTGGTTGCCCATGCAAAGATTGCAGCCCGGACGCTCGAGATACAAAATGTTCTCATAGGAGGTGCGGTTCGTGGTCTTCGGGTTGAGGTCATCGAACTCGAAACCGGAATACTTCTGCAGGATTTCCCAATCCCCTTCCGCTTTCAGCTCGTCGATGATGTTGTAGGTCGGCGCGGCGACGACGAGCGGCGCCTTGAACTCGACCTTGCCTTCAGTCTTTTCGATGTTGCGCAGCATCTGCGCAACGATCTTAACGTCGCCCTTGTGCACCATGCACGAGCCGACAAAACCGAGATCGACCTTCTTGGAAGCGCCGTAGTAGGAAACGGGGCGGATCGTGTCGTGCGTGTAGCGTCTGGAGACGTCGTTGTTGTTGACGTCAGGATCGGCAATCATCGGCTCGTTGATAACGTCGAGGTCGACAACGACCTCGGCGAAATATTTCGCGTTGGCGTCCGGCTTCAAAGCTGGTGTTTCACCTGAACGGATTTCAGCAATCCGTTGATCTGCCTTCGCAATCAGACCCTTGAGCGTCTGGGCCTCATTATCCATTCCCTTGTCGATCATGATCTGGATGCGCGACTTCGCAATTTCCAGTGACTCGATCAGCGTCTCGTCTTCGGAAATGCAGATCGACGCCTTGGCCTTCATCTCGGCCGTCCAGTCGGTGAAAGTAAAGGCCTGGTCGGCGAGCAGCGTACCGATATGCACTTCGATCACGCGGCCCTGGAAGACGTTGTCGCCGTGCTGCTGGAGCATCTGTGCCTGGGTGGCATGCACCACATCGCGGAAGTCCATATAGGGCTGCATCGTGCCCTTGAAGGTAACCTTGACCGATTGCGGGATCGGCATGGTCGCTTCACCGGTTGCCAGCGCCAGCGCAACGGTGCCGGAATCCGCACCGAATGCGACACCCTTGGACATGCGGGTGTGGCTGTCGCCGCCGATGATGATTGCCCGGTCATCAACGGTAATGTCGTTTAGCACCTTGTGGATCACGTCCGTCATGGAGTGATAGACGCCCTTCGGGTCACGGCCCGTGATGACGCCGAAATTGTGCATGAAGGACATGAGCTTCGGCGTGTTGGCCTGCGCCTTCTTGTCCCAGACGGAGGCCGTGTGGCAGCCCGACTGATAGGCGCCATCCACCAGCGGCGAAATGACGGTCGCCGCCATCGCTTCCAGTTCCTGTGCCGTCATCAGACCGGTCGTGTCCTGCGAACCGACGATGTTGACCTTAACGCGAACGTCGGAGCCGGCATGCAGGACCTTGCCGGGCGTGACACCAACCGCATTGCGGTTAAAGATCTTCTCGACGGCCGTAAGGCCCTGCCCTTCGATGGAGATTTCCTTGTTTGGCGCAAAGACCGGGGTTGGCTCAACGCCGAGCGTTTCAGCAGCGAAGGTCTGAAGCTTCTTGCCGAACACGATGGCGTAGGAGCTGCCCGCCTTCATGAACTCCATCTTCTGAGGCGTGAAGGACGCGGCGAGGTCCACCAGCTCGGTGCCGTTTTCGTCACGAAGCTTGTGGTTTTTGGTGTCGATTTTCAAAACCGTACCGGTTTCGACCGAATATTTCTGCTCAAGGATCGGATTGCCGTCATTGTTCAGGATTGGCTTGCCATCTTCGCCGAGCTTCTTCACCCAGTTTTTAAGGTTGACACCAATGCCGCCAGTCACGTCAACGGTGGTTGCGAAGATCGGCGAAATGCCATTGGTACCGGCAACGATCGGCGCGTAGTTGACGAATGGCACATAGGGGCTTGCCTGCTTTCCCGTCCACAGCGCGACGTTGTTGACGCCGGACATGCGCGAGGAGCCAACGCCCATCGTGCCTTTTTCGGCGATCATCATCACCTGCTTGTCAGGATGCTGCTTTTGAAGCGCCACGATCTGTGCCTGCGCTTCGGGAGAGATCATACACTGGCCGTGCAACTGGCGGTCGGAGCGCGAATGGGCCTGATTGCCGGGCGAAAGCAGGTCGGTCGAAATATCGCCTTCCGCAGCGATGAAAGTGACAACCTTGATCTCGTCTTCGACGTCGGGAAGCTTGGTGAAAAACTCTGCCTTCGCGTAGCTTTCCAGCACGCCCTGGGCGATGGCGTTGCCGGCCTTGTAGGCATCGCGCAGGCGGAACATGTCAGCGTCGTAGAGGAATACCTGGGTTTTCAGGACTTCGCCCGCCTTGACGGCGATCTCGGCATCGTTACCAAGCGCGATATCGAGCAGAACCTTGATGGACGGTCCACCCTTCATGTGCGACAGCAGTTCGAGCGCAAACGTCGGCGTAATCTCGGGAACGATGACGTCGCCGAGGATGATCTGCTTGAGGAAGGCAGCCTTGACGCCAGCGGCGCTCGTTGTACCGGGCAGCGTATTGTAGATGAAGAACTTCAGCGCATCGGCGCGATGGTCGCTCCCAGCATCCTTGATCAGCTCGATGATTTCGGCTGTCAGTGCGCCATCGTCAATCGGCTTCGGCGCGAGACCCTGTGGTTCTCTGCTTTTGATTTCAGCCAGGTAATCCAAGTAAAGTGTCATCGCTGTCCCAACGTTGAGGTGTCTGTGGAGCCAAGCTCAACGCCACCGGAAGGTCGCGCTGAAAGCCCCGGGTTTTCTGTCGTTTCGACTACGCCAACACGAGGCGGCTGACAAGATGCCGCGGTGCGGTAAGGGCGACGTGGAGGGATAAAAAAGCAAGCATTCGAGCCCGTCAGGACAGGCGTTGGCTTACCTTCGTAAGTTGCGGGCACTACGGCATTTCATCCGATAGTTTTGCAGTCCCGATTGTTAAACATTTATTAACCAAATCGACGCGAGTATTAGCATATTCTAATTACTCGCTATCAGGGCAATTAGAAGGCGCGCATGGCAAAATCGGCAGCGTGACCAGCTTGGGGAGGCAGCATGAGGTTTCGGGCATCAGGCTATCTGTTATCACTGGCGGCGCTGGTTTTCACACCAGCGGCAAGTCTGGCGCAGGTCGCCACCACAAATTTCAACGTCCAGATCACCATTCAGGCCGCATGCCAGATCAATTCGGCCGGCAATCTCGATTTCGGCACGAGCGGCGTCATTGCAGCACCGATTGACGCCACCAGCAACATCGTCGTGCAGTGCACGGCCAGCACCCCGTTCAGTCTCGGCCTCAGCGCCGGCGCTGGTACGGGAGCGACCGTTGCCAATCGTTTGATGACGTCACCAGCGGGCGGGACGATCTCTTACTCGCTCTACACAACTGCGGCCCACACAACGGTGTGGGGCAACACGGTGGGAACCGACCGGCAAACCGGGACCGGCACCGGGGCACCGCAGACCTTCACCGTCTATGGGCGCGTACCTGCCCAGACGACACCCGCGGTCGGCGTCTATACGGATACGGTGACGGCCACGCTCAATTACTGATCGCCACAGGGAGGATCGCGCATGCGTGTTTTTACCTTAGCGGCTGCGTTTTTTGCCGGGTTGAGTGTTTCGCCTACACAGGCTGCATCCCTGCGGGTTGCGCCCGTGCTTCTTGATCTCAAGGCCCCAACGGCTGCCTCGAGCCTTCGCATCTGGAACGATGCGAAAAAGCCGATCAACGTCCAGGTCAGGATTTTCCGCTGGACGCAGCAGAACGGTCAGGATGTATACACTGCAACCCAGGATGTGGTTGCGAGCCCGCCAATGACCCAATTGAAAGGTGGCGCGGAAAATCTCATCCGCATCGTTCGGCTTTCAAAGGGCCCCGTGCGCGGCGAAGAAAGCTACCGCGTCATCGTTGACGAACTGCCCCCGGCGGGAAAACCGCAATCCGGCACAGTCAATCTTGTCGTGCGTCATTCAATACCCGTGTTCTTCGCCCCCGCCGCCACTAACGGAGCCGAACCGGCCTGGAAGATCACGCCCCAGGGCAATGGCTACCGGGTCTCGGTATCCAATACCGGTGACAGGCGCATAAGGCTCGCCAACCTGATGCTCGCCACCGGTAACGGTCAGGCAGTTGCCCGTCAGCAGGGCCTGGTCGGATATGTGCTTGGTGGCTCCGCTGCAAGCTTTGTGGTTCCGGCGATGGGCGGCAAGAAAGGCGGCGGCACATTAAAGATTTCGGCAGACAGCGAAGGCGGCCCCGTCAATGCGACGGCGCGCGTTTCGGGCGGCTGACCTTGCCGTTTTGACGATTGCCGCCCTGACGGTCATTTCATCGAGCAGTCTCTCCGTGGCGCAGGACATACCTCCTGCGGCACAGCCGACCTCTGTTGCCGCAAACGAGGCCGGACAGCTGCAACTCGAAGTCTACATCAACGATGTATCGACAAACATGATCGCCACTTTTCGTCAAAACGCCGCCGGATCGTTTCTCATCGAGCCGCAACAGCTGACCAATATTGGGATCTCCCCGGTCGAAAACGCCATCGGCGACGATGGATGGATTGATATCTCCATGCTGCCCGAGGTCGTGGCGCGTTATGACAGCAGTACACAGTCCATGCATTTTAGCCTGCCGATGACAGCGCGGGCAAGCAAGGTCATCGACGCATCCGGAAAAGCGGCGGCGGAGGAGGATGACGAAACGCAGGAGAAAGCCAGAAGCGATTTTGGAGGTCTGGTGAACTACACGATTTACGGCGCCTCCGGCGGCAATAAATGGTCCGATCTCGCGGACTTCAACGGCATTTCAGCGCTTTTGGAAAGCCGCGCCTTCGGCCCACTCGGCGTGCTGTCCTCGTCGCACGTCCTCAGCACATCGCGCCAGTCTGAATTCGACACGCAGCGCCTAGATACCACCTGGAGCTATTCGGACGAGGAAACACTCACCAGCTACCGCGCCGGCGACCTGATTACCGGCGGGCTGAGCTGGACACGCCCAACGCGTTTGGGCGGATTTCAGATTCGCCGGAACTTCGAGCTGAGGCCCGATATGGTCACGATGCCCATGCCGGAATTTGCGGGCTCGGCGGCCGTGCCATCCACTGTCGATGTCTACGTCAACAATATCCGACGCCTGTCGCAGGATGTGACGGAAGGCCCCTTTTCCATCACCAACCTCCCGGTCATCAGCGGCGTGGGCAATGCAAGGCTGGTGGTGAGAGATGCGCTGGGACGGGAAACCGTTTCGGAAACCCCGTTTTACACGTCGCCGGATTTGCTGACCAAGGGTCTCATCGATTTCTCTGCCGAAGTCGGTTTTGCCCGGCGCAACTACGGAACTTCCTCCTTCGATTATGACGACCGGCTGCTGGGGTCAGCGACGGTGCGCTACGGCGTATCGGATGGGCTGACGGTGGAAGGCCATGCAGAAGGTGGCGACGATTTTTATAATGTCGGCCTGGGCGGGATCTTCACACTCGGATCCCATGGACTGGCGGCCCTTTCCGCCGCATCCAGCCACTTCGGCGACGAAAGCGGCTATCACCTTTCGGCAAGTGTCGAAGCCGAACTGCTTGGCGTGCGGATCAACGCGCGATCGCAACGGGCTTTCGGCGATTACAATGACATGGCATCCGTCTCTTCCAACAACTCAAAAAATCAATTTGCTTCCGGGCTTCTGAGCGTCCGGCCGCCGCGGTCGCTCGACCAGATTTCCGTGTCAACACAACTCGGCTTCGACGAGACCAGCCTGAACTTTTCCTACACCCAGCTTGAAACATTCGACGAGCGCCGATCCCGCCTCCTCGGTCTCTCCGCAACGCGGCCCTTTGGCGAAAGCGGCAATATTTTCGTCACGGCCTACAAGGATTTGGAGGACAGTAATTCCTACGGCATTTTCGCCGGCCTCTCCTGGTCATTCGGCGGTGGCGTGTCGGCCTCAACCGGCATGTCCTCCAATGCCGATGGGTATTCGCTGACGGCCGAGGCCGTGAAATCGGAGGAACATGCGGAGGGGAGTTATGGCTGGCGGCTGCGCGGCGGGCTTGGTGCCAACGACATCGCCTCGGCCTCGGGCAGCTATCGCGGCAGCGCTGCCCGCGTCTCTGCCGGCGTTGACAAGTTCAACAACACGACACAGGCCTATGCGCAAATCGAAGGGTCGATCGCACTCGCCGGGGGCGACGTCTTCTTCGGCAACCGCATCGATGATGCCTTCGCGGTTGTCGATGCGGGTGCACCCGGTGTCGATATCATGCTTGAAAACCGCCCGATCGGCCAGACGAACCGGCGCGGCAAGATATTGCTGCCCAATCTGCGCTCCTATGACCTCAACAATATCACGCTCGATCCCAGCAACTTGCCCGTTGATGCTCGCATCGACCACACCAAGCAGATGGTCAGGCCTACTGAACGTGCTGGCGCCGTTGTCAATTTCAAGGTGGAAACCGAAGGACAGGTGGCGCTGGTGACACTGAAAAACGAGAACGGCGACTTCATCGAAACCGGGTCGACCGGGACAATAGACGGCAAGCGCGATTTCGTCGTCGGTTATGACGGACAGGCTTATCTCGACGACATCGGCGCGACGCACAGGCTTCACATCACCCAGCCGACAAAAGGTGAATGCGAAGCGCAGATCACGGTCTCCCAGGACAGCCAGACGCGCGCAACGTTCGAAACCACGTGCAGGAGCATTCAATGAGGCGTCTTATCCGCGTTGCCATTGCAATTACAGCCGTTCTTTCGGCGGCGCCCGTTCTGGCGCAAACCTGTACTTTCAGCATGTCGGACATGAATTTCGGCTTCGTCAATCTCGCAGGGGGCGCTGCCGTTGACACGACGGCTACCCTTTCGGTGACCTGCAATAATCCGCTTTCTCTGGCGCTTTCCGTTCGCATCTGTCCGAACATCAATGCGGGAAGCGGCGGACAATCGGGCGGTGTCCGCCGGATGCTGCAGGGAAGCAATATCCTCAATTACCAGTTGTACCAGAATTCTGCGCGCACGACGACCTGGGGATCGGTCACACAACCGGCACTCGGATCTCCTCCACCAATCGACCTGGCCTTGCCGCTTCTTGTCAACACCACGACCCGCACCCTGTATGGCCGGATCAATGCCGGTCAGTCCGCAGCGGCGCGAGGCGCATATCTCTCCAGTTTTGCCGGCGCGGAAACGAGTTTCACCTACGAAAGCTACACGCTTCTCGCACCAAGCTGCTCGTCTGTCACCCAGAATGCCACCCAGGTTCCGTTCAACGTAACTGCCGCCGTCGCGCCGACATGCATCGTCTCAGCAAACAACATCAATTTCGGAAGTCACGGCGTGCTCAACACAGCAGTGGATGCGACCGGGGCGATCAATCTGACCTGCACCAGCAATCTAAGCTACAGCGTGGCTTTGAATGGAGGCCTCAGTAACAGTCCGCCTGCCGCACGCAAGATGGTTCAGGGCGCGGCATCCGTTACCTACGGTCTTTACCGTGATGCGGGCCGCACCAATGTCTGGGGTAGCGCCGCGGGCCAGATAGCCGCCGGAACGGGAACGGGTAGCCTGCAGAGCCTGACGGTCTACGGGCGCGTGCCGGCGCAGAACACGCCGGCCCCTGGCAACTATGCCGACACGGTCGTGGTCACCGTAAACTACTGAGCGCCGGCTTCGATGTAATCAGCCCAAGCCCAGTACCAGCCGACGCTCGATACCGATCTCCGCAAGAAATGCCTCGTCGTGGCTGACGACCAGCAACGCGCCGTCATAGGCGCGCAAGCCGGCCTCCACGGCGGCAATGGAATCGATATCAAGGTGGTTCGTCGGCTCGTCCAGGATCAACAGCTGCGGAGGCTCAATGCCGCCCAGAACACAGGCGAGCCCGGCCCGCAGCATCTGCCCGCCCGAGAGTGTTCCAGCGATCTGCAAAGCAGCATCCGCGCGGAACATGAAGCGCGCAAGTGCCGCCCGGCAGGCGTTGTCACCTGCCTGCGGATTGAGCCGCATGAAATTGTCGCGGATGGACAGGGTTGCATCCAGCAGACTGACCTGCTGATCGAGAAATACGGCTTTGACGCCGACATCCACGGCTCCAGCGAACGGCGGCAACTTACCCGTGATGACTGAAAGCAGCGTTGTTTTCCCCGATCCATTGGGGCCAGTCACGGCAACGCGCTGCGGCCCGATGATCTCAAAGGAGAGATCGCGAAGCAGGGGTTGTTGGGCCTCATAGCCTGCGGTCAGGTTCTGCAATCGGAGCACCATTTTTGTCGCATGTAGCCCACTCGACGGCAAAGTGACGCTGACAGACTGCAGGATTTCGATCCGCTCCCGCGCCGCAATCAGATCGTCCGTTGCCGAGGCTGCCAGACGGCCGGCGAGGTTGGCGTTACCGCCGCTTGTTTTTTCGGCCCGCCTTTTCATCGCGCCGGCAACAATGCCGGGCATATCTCCGCGCGCCGCCTTCGCAGCACCCCTGCTGTCACGCCGCGCCTTGCGCTCCAGGGCTTCCTGCGACCGGCGCTTTACCTCGGACAGACGCTTTTCCGCATTCGCGAAGTCCTGTTCGGCGGCGGCCAGCTCCAGCGCTTTTTGTGCGCGGTAGCGGCTCCAGTTACCACCGTAGCGGGAAGCGCCGAGCGTCGTCATCTCCATAATCGCGTCGAGGGTTTCGAGAAGCCCCCGATCATGACTGACGACGATCGCTCCGCCGCGCCAGCCCGCCAGAAAATCGGCAACGAAAATGCGCCCGTCCCGGTCGAGATTGTTGGTCGGTTCATCGAGGATCAGGAAATCCGGCGCAGCATGGATTTGAGCAGCAAGTGCGACCCGCGTGCGCTGGCCGCCCGATAAAGCCGAAAGCGGCGTGGTGGGCAAGGCGTCCAACCCGACCTGCGCGAGCGCCCCGGCAATTTTCTCCTCCAGCATCCAGTCGATGTCTTCAAGCGCTTCCAGAGTGGCCGTTCCCGCCTGCGCACGGGCAAGCACGTCCAGCGTGTCGCGCGCTCCAAACAGGTCGGCGACGGTCTCGTCGGAGACGACCTGCACGCTCTGGCGCAGAAGATTGACGCTGCCCGATACGGAAACTGTGCCTGCGGACGGCGTCAGCTCTCCGGCGATCAATTTGAGAAGCGTCGTCTTGCCGACGCCGTTGCGCCCGACGAGGCCGGTGCGTTCGGGTCCGAAGCGAAGATTGATGTTAGAAAAGAGCGGATGACCGTCAGGTGTCGACCACGACAGGTCCGAAAGCGTGATGGAATGCGGCATGGATATGGGTTCTCCGGATGACAAGGCGTTGCGGCTTTGTGATCAGGTGGAAATCCATGGTGCACCATCCTGTTTGTGTTGCGGACAATGTGTCCTAAGCAAAAAAAGCGGCACCTTCGTGGCGCCGATAGCTGGGCGGGGTAAGGATACGCCGGGCGCTCCGGCGTATCCATTTGTTTTCAGGCCACAAGACCCTTGGTGAGTTCCAGTGCCTGCCGTTCGAACAGCCGCCGATAGATACCATCGCTGAGACGGATGAGAGCCTGATGATCGCCCTCCTCAACGATGCTGCCCTTGTCGAACACCAAAAGCCGATCCAGCGCCCTGACCGTGGAAAGCCGATGGGCGATGACGAGCGTGGTGCGACCGACCATCAGGCGTTCCATCGCCTGCTGGATCTGCACTTCGCTTTCGCTGTCGAGGCTGGACGTGGCCTCGTCGAGTATCAGCACCGGCGCATCCGCCAGAAAAGCACGGGCGATGGCCACGCGCTGACGCTCACCGCCGGACAGCTTGACACCGCGTTCACCCACCATGGTCTCATAGCCCTTGGGCAAGGACATGATGAAGCCGTGGGCGCTCGCCTGTTTCGCCGCCTGCTCGATCTCCCGCCGCGTCGCGCCCGGCCGGCCATAGGCGATGTTTTCTGCAAGCGTCCTGTGGAACAGGATAGGTTCCTGCTGAACGATGGCGATCTGGCCGCGCAGGCTCGACTGCGTCACGTCGGCTATGTTCTGGCCGTCGATGCGAATTTCGCCCGACTTCACGTCGTAAAGCCTCTGGATGAGCTTTACGAAAGTCGTCTTGCCCGAACCGGAGTGACCAACCAGACCCACCCTTTCACCCGGCTTGATGGTGACGGAGAAGTCATCATAAAGCGGTGTCGGATGAGCTCCATACTGGAACGTGACATGGTCGAAGACGATTTCGCCCTTGCCGATCCTGATCGGGCCGGCACCCGGCTTGTCCTCGATTCCAAGCGGCATCTTGTCCAACAGCACCAGTTCTTCCATGTCGTTGACGGCACGTTGCAGGTTACGGATATGCTGACCGACATCTCGAAGATAACCTTGCAGTACGAAGAACATCGCAAGCACAAAGGTGATGTCGCCAGGTGAGGCCAGCCCCTGTCGCCACATCAGTAGACCCGTGCCGAGGATGCCGGCCTGCATTGATACCATCATGAACCCCTGGATGGTGCCGTTCAGCGTCCCACGCTTCCATGTCCTGCGCGTGCGGTTATCCCATTTCGCCAATACATGGTTGAGCCGGACCTCCTCACGGACCTCCGCGCCAAAGGCCTTGACCACCGAGTTGCAGCTGATCGCGTCCGCCAGAGCCCCGCCGAGTTTGGTGTCCCAGGCATTGGCCAGCCGTGCCGCCGGCGATACGTAGCCCATGGAAAGCATAACGGTGACGCCGATGTAGATCAGCGATCCGAGACCGACGATCATGCCCATGACCGGCCAGTAGCTGCCGAGCACGATGGTGGCGCCCACCAGCATGACGATGGACGGCAAAAGCGCGACGAGCAGCAGATCATTAAGCGAATCCAGCGCCCACATGCCGCGGGTGATCTTGCGCACTGTTGAACCGGCAAAGCTGTTGGCATGCCAGTCGGTGGAGAAACGCTGCACCTTGTGGAAGCCATTATTGGCGACATCCGCCATGGTTTTCAGCGTCAGCCGGATGATACCGTTGAAGATGAACCAGCGCAGCACAACGCTCACCAGCCCCAGCGCCACCACGATGACGAAGGCGCGCAACGCGTCGTCTGCCCCGTTGCCACCGGCAATGGCATCGACAATCTGGCCGGAAAAGACCGGCACCATCACTTCGGCCAGCGTGCTGGCAATCACCAGAACGATGATGAAACCCACCAGCGACGGCCGATGACGCCAATGGTTGAAAACAAAGCCGAGCACATTGCGATAAGCATCGGCGCGGAAATCGAGCTTCTTGCGAGTCATTTTTACCAGCCCAGCGCCCTGTAATCGGCGACCGGTCCTCAAAACGGAAGTTGGATGGCACAGCCCGGGCGGGAGACGAAGTGACCCCGTCAGATCAATCGGGCTATGGGGGAAAGTAAAACCGCATGTCGGGCGCGCGATGGCGGGCCGCGAATGGATATGACCTAGTGTCGGGTCATTCCCTGCGGGAGGGTTTCGAAGAATGCTGGTGTCATGCAACGCCTCCCTTTGTTCGATCTGACGCGGTAGCGAGATTTTTAACTCAGCGCTCAAAGCTTGCCAAGCGGGTTTTTGCAACCGGCTGGTGAGTGATGCTGAAACGCCACACCGGCTGGGTGCGACGATATGAACTGTGGCCGATGCAACGGGAACATCGGCCACGCTGATGTCAGGCCATCATTTCCGCCCGCAACCTTCAGGACGCGCGGCGGAAAATCGCGATGAGATCCGTCGTTACCGGTCAGTCCATTTGCACATTCGCGTCCTTGACCACCGGTCCCCACTTGGCGATTTCCGCCGCAACGTGGGTTTTCAGCTCATCCGGCGAAGAAGCGACGATCTTGGCGCTGAATTCCGCCATGCGGGCGGCGACCGCCGGATCGGCAAGCGCCTTCTTGGCCGCAGCATTCAACTTGTCGACCACCTCGGCCGGCGTGCCGGCAGGCGCAAAGAGTGCATTCCAGGTGTAGGTTTCATAACCGGGCACCGTCTCGGCGATCGTCGGCAGATCCGGAAACGACGAGGCGCGCTCCCTGGTCGTGACGCCCAGCGCCCGCAACGTGCCGGATTTGATATGACCCGATGACGACGGCAGATTGTCGAACATGATTGAAATCTGGTTGCCGAGCAGATCGTTGAGCGCCGGGCCTGCGCCCTTGTAGGGAACATGCTGCATGGTGACGCCAGCCATGCTCTTGAATAACTCACCGGAAAGATGCAACGGCGTGCCATTCCCAGATGAAGCGTAGGCGTGCTTGTCGGGTTCGGCCTTCAAGAGCGCAATCAGTTCGGCAACGCTATTGACGTTGAGCTTCGGATTGACGACCAGCACATTGGGGACGACCACAAGCAGCGAAACCGGGGTGAAATCTTTTTCCGGGTCGTATGGTTTGGTTTTGAGAATCAGCGGGTTAAGCGCATGGGTGGCCACCGTTCCCATCAGGATCGTATAGCCGTCAGGTTCGGCGCGAGCGACACGGTCGGCACCGAGATTACCGCCAGCACCGGCGACATTTTCGACGACGATCTGCTGGCCGAGTTCATCACCCATCTTCTGCGCGATAACACGCGCGACAACATCGGTAGAGCCGCCCGCTGCAAACGGAACAACCAGCGTAATCGTGCGATCGGGAAAGCCTTGCGCGCTCGCGGCAGCACCCAGCATGCCAAAGGAAACCGCAGCAGCGGCCATTTTCAAGACTGTGCGCCGTTTTGAAGACCGGTAAATCATGAACCCTCCTGTAACATGGCCTCCTCGCCATGGGCGCATAGTAGCTCAAACGCACCTCAGGGCAACCCGCCGGTCCATAGCGCGGATGCAAGGACGACGCCCGCGGAGAGGCGCTCCTAAGTTTTCCCGCTTTTCAGGAAATACGAGCCTGTCCAACCAGCAGTGACACTCCAACGGACGCTCTTTCGCCGAGCTGCATAGTTGCAGAAAGAAAAGGCCCTCCTGAATGGGGAGGGCCTCGCATGATCAGTATCTGTAATAATCGCGTCGGTAGTCGCGATAGTCTCTTCTCTCACGCCATTCACGACGGGCCTGGCGCTCCCGCCATTCCCGGCGCGCTTCCCACCGGTCACGGCGGTCCCAGCCACGCTCATATCGCGGCGGACCATTTGGGCGGCAATAACCGCGCGGCGACAGATGGAATCCGCGTCCGCAGGCGTAATCCACCGTCTGGACATGGGATGCCGAAGGTGTGGACGGCTGGCCAACAGGCATGGCATTTGCGCCGGTGCCAAACAGGGCGCCGAAAATCAGTCCGGCGGTGAGTATCATCTTGCGCATCTTATTTCCCTCCTTGTGGGATGGCACGATTTAGCGCTCCGCCGGGTGAACTGTGGCTGAATGAATCGCGGTGTTTTCGTGGCATTTTAGCGGCAACTTATATCTGCCAGTGTGAACGGAACCTGTTTCAAGCTCAGACATTTACTGGCTGCAAACCAACAAAAGGGAGAGCACCGATGGATTGGAACCGCGTTGAAGGCAACTGGAAGCAGATGAAGGGCAAGGTCAAGGAGCAGTGGGGCAAACTCACTGATGATGATCTTGATGTCATCAACGGTAAGCGCGAACAACTTGAAGGCAAGATCCAGGAGCGCTACGGCTACGAAAAGGACCGTACCAAGAAAGATATCGATGACTGGTACGGCCGTCAGGGCTGGTAACACCTAACCCCGCTTCGGCGGGGTTTTGTTTGGAGGCTCGTGTGTCAGCTCACAAGTGCCTCTTGTCGTCTTATACCTGAACCATGTGCCCGGGCGAAACAAGCCGATATTCACGCTTGGGGGGCGTGTGTCCTATCTTACGAATTGGGCTCTTCAGCTCCTCGTTGGAAATTCCTCTTCTCATTCCGCGTCGCGCGGGATCAGGCACTGGCACGGCGGCCATTAGTTTTTTCGTGTAGGGATGCTGCGGATTGTCGAAAACAGCCGCACGCGGGCCAATCTCGACGATCTCGCCCAGATACATCACCGCGACACGATGACTGACGCGCTCCACCACTGCCATATCATGCGAAATGAACAGAAAGGCGAGGTTGAGGCTCTGTTGCAGGTCGAGCAGCAGATTGCACACCTGCGCCTTGATCGAGACATCGAGCGCCGAAACGCTTTCGTCGGCGACGATCACCTTTGGATCGAGGGCGAGCGCACGGGCAATGGCGATGCGCTGGCGCTGGCCGCCCGAAAATTCATGCGGGTAACGAGTGGCCATGTCCGCTGAAAGGCCGACCTTTTCCAGGAGATCGGAGGTCTTTTCCTTCGCCTGCTTGCTGCTGCCCAGCCTGTGCTTGATGAAGGGCTCAGAAATCGCCGTACCGACGGTCATGCGCGGATTGAGCGAGGAGAACGGATCCTGAAAGATCATCTGCACGGATTTGCGCATGTTGCGCAGGCCTACGGTATCAAGCCGCATCACATCATAACCGTCGAGTGACACATCGCCGGACGACGGCTCTACGAGGCGCATGATCGAGCGACCGGTGGTGGATTTGCCGCAGCCGGATTCACCGACAAGCGACAGCGTTTCACCCTGAAAGAGATCGAAGGAGACGTTTTCAACGGCGTGAACCGCACCCGTCTGGCGCGCCAGCAGGCCGGACCGGATGGGGAAACGAGTCACGAGGTTCTTGACCGACAGGACCGGCGTCTGACCGCTCGCAACAGTTTCGGCCACCTCTTGAGGCTCAGTCGAAAGACCGGTCTTCATGTCGAGCACGGGAAAACGCGTCGGCCATTGCCGGTCACGCATCGAGCCGAGCTTCGGCACCGCCGAAAGCAGCGCCCGTGTATAGGGATGCTTTCCGCGTTTGAATATTTCCTCGGTCGGCCCGGTCTCGACTCCATCACCGCGATACATCACGATCGTCCTGTCGGCGATTTCGGCCACGACGCCCATGTCATGCGTGATGAAGAGCACCGACATGCCCTCCTCTTCCTGCAGCAGTTTGATCAGGTCGAGGATCTGGCCCTGAATGGTCACGTCGAGCGCCGTCGTCGGCTCATCGGCGATCAGCAGTTTCGGTCGTGAGGCGAGCGCCATGGCGATCATCACGCGCTGGCGCATGCCGCCCGAAAACTGGTGCGGATATTCGTCGAAACGTCCCGCCGCGTTGGGAATTCTGACCTTTTCTAGAAGCCGCACCGTCTCGGCCCGCGCTTCACGTTTCGAAAGCCCCTTGTGGCGAATGAGGACTTCCGAAATCTGGCGGCCGATGGTGAAGATCGGGTTGAGCGACGTCATCGGCTCCTGAAAGATCATCGAGATGTCGTTGCCCCGCACCCCGCGCATTTCCTTCTCGGAGAGCGAAAGCAGATCGCGGCCGTTAAGCAGGACCTTCCCTTCTATCCGGCTGGAGGCCGGGGCGAGCAGGCGCATCAGGGAGAGCGAGGTGACAGACTTGCCGGAGCCGGATTCGCCCACAATGGCGACGGTTTCGCCGGGCGCGACATCGAAGGAGACATCACGAACGACACTCTTCCAGGCGCCATCGACAAGGAAGGAGGTGGTGAGGTTGCGGACGGAGAGGACTGGTTTTGTCTCCATGGTCTCACCGCCCCACCGCATAGGCCTGCATCAACCGCGGTGTTGCGGCGGCGCGCAGCAGGCCGTCTGCATCGCGGCGCGCCGCGGTGAGCCGGCCGACCGACCAGGCATCGGCAACCGTAACGCGGTGGCCGCGACTACGAAGCTCGGCGAGCGTTGCCTCACCCACCGTGCCTTCCACCATGATTTCACCCGGCGAACTGGTGCGCGGATAAAACGAGCCCGGAAAATGGGAAGTGTGGAACAGCGGCATGTCTATGGACGCCTGCAGGTTCTTGCCGTGGTGGGCATAACGCAGGAAGAAGGGCAATTGCCACTGGTCCTGCTGGTCGCCACCGGGCGTGCCAAAGACCATGGCGGGACGGCCCTGATGCAACGCAAGCGAGGGTGTCAGCGTCGTGCGCGGCCGTTTGCCAGGTGCGAGCGAGGTCGGCAGGCCTTCCTTCAGCCAGAACATCTGGGCGCGGGAGTTGAGCGCGAAACCAAGGCCCGGCACGATGGGCGAGGATTGCAGCCAGCCGCCCGAGGGCGTGGTGGAGACCATGTTACCCCAGCGGTCAATGACATCGATATGCACGGTGTCACCGCGCTTTTCGGTCAGATGCGACATGGTCGGCTCGTAGACGGTGCCCTTGCCGCTCATCTCGGACAACATCGCCAAGGTGGCGTCCACCTGCTTTTCGTAACCAGGCACGGTGCCGGGCCGCAGTTCCAGCGACGCCTCACTGCCGATCAGCGCCCGACGCCCGGCATTATAACCCTCGGAGAGAAGATATTCCGTTGGTATCTGACCAAATTCCGGATCGCCGTAATAGACCTCGCGGTCAGCAAAGGCGAGCTTCATGGCTTCGACGATGGTGTGGATGAAATCGGGACCGGAGGGGTCCATGGCCGCAATGTCGAAACCTTTCAGAAGCGCCAGCGATTGCAGGAGAACCGGCCCCTGCCCCCAGGCGGGCGTCTTTGCGATTGTCCAGTCGTGATAGTCGAGTGTCTGCGGCGCTTCCACGGTGGCGCTCCACCCGGCCATATCCTGCGCCGTCAGCACGCCCTTGTGCCTAGTGCCGCTCGCATCCATTACCTCTGCGGTGCTGACGTAACTATCGATGGCTTCCGCCACGAAACCCCGGTAGAAAGCATCACGCGCCGCCTCGATCTGGTTTTCGCGGCCGGTGCGCGCTTCGGCTTCAGTGACGATCCGCTGATAGGTTGCAGCCAGAACCGGATTACGAAAATTGGCATGAGGCTCCGGCGCGGCACCACCCGGCAGCCACGTTTCATAGGATGTCGGCCATTCCTTTTCGAAGAAATGGGCCAGCCCCTTGATGGTGGCAGAGACACGCGGCAACGTTGGATGCCCGTGCTCGGCGTAATAGATGGTGGGTTCCAGCACCTCGCGCACGCTCATCGTGCCGTAGTCGCGCAACATCAGCATCCATCCATCGAAGGCGCCGGGGATGACTGTGGCGAGCAGCCCGTCGCCGGGGATCAGCTTCAGTCCCTCAGCGGTGTAATGCCCAATCGTTGCGCCACTCGGGGCCGGGCCCTGTGCGCAGATGACTTCGACCTTGTCCTTCTGTTTCGAATAAAACACGGCCGGCATATCCCCGCCGGGGCCGCACAGATGCGGCTCGACAATTTGCAAGACGAAACCGGTGGCGACGGCGGCGTCGAAGGCATTGCCACCCCTCTCGAGGATTGCCATACCGACCGCCGAGGCGATCCAGTGGGTTGAGGTGACGACGCCGAAGTTGCCAAGGATTTCAGGGCGTGTGGTGAAATCAGTCATTCCGATATTCCTTGTAAAAAATCATGCTTCGCGCGGATCGAGCGCATCGCGCAGACCATCGCCCAGAAGATTGAAACCGATGACGACGAGGAAGATGGCAATGCCGGGCCACATCGTCATCCACGGCGCCTGGCTCAAGAAGTTCTTGGCGGTGTTCAGCATGGAACCCCAGGAAGGTGCAGGCGCCTGCTGGCCAAGCCCTAGGAAGGAAAGGCTCGCCTCCGCGATGATGGCGGTCGCCACCGTCAGCGTCGCCTGCACGATGATGGGGGCAAAGACATTCGGCAGGATGTAACGGGTCATGATGTCGATGTGGTTGAGGCCAATGGACCTTGCACCCTCGACATAATCTTCCATCTTGACGGCCAGCACCTGCCCGCGCGTCAACCGCACGAAGATCGGCATGGCCGAAAGGCCGATGGCGATCATCGCATTGGTGAGGCTCGGGCCGAGAAAGGCCGCAAGAGCAATCGCCATGATGAGGAATGGCATGGCCAGCAGCGCTTCGGTAATCCGGGAGATGACCATATCCACCCAGCCGCCGAAATAACCGGCAATCAGACCGAAGGGCACGCCGATCACCACTGCAATCATGACGGAGACGACGCCGGCCATCAGCGAAGCGCGGGCGCCATAGATCATTCGCGAGAGAATATCGCGGCCGAGATCATCCGTGCCGAGCCAGTGGGCCGCCGACGGCGCCTTGCGGATGGCCGACCAACTGGTCGCAACCGGATCGGCAATCGGCAATATCGGTGCGGCAATCGCGACCACGGCGAAAAACAGCACAATGAGCAAGCCAGCGAGCGCCGACTTGTTGCGCTTCATTTTTTTCCAGGCGCGGCTTTCCTGCCGCGTCGCCGGTATCGAAAGGTTTTGATCCAGAACGGTCATGATATCAGGGCCTTAGATTGTCGCCCTGAGGCGGGGGTTGAGCAGGACATAGGCAATGTCGGCCAGGAGGTTCATGAGGATGAAACCGACGGCGGTGCAGAGCACGATGCCCTGCACGACGGCATAATCACGGGTGAAGACCGCATCCACGGTCATCTTGCCGAAACCGGGAATGGTGAAAATCTGCTCCGTCAGAACCGCGCCTGCCAGCAACTCACCAAAGAGGAGCGCCACGAGCGTGATAACGGGCAGAAGCGCGTTGCGGAAACTATGCGACAGGATGATCTCGCGCGGCGAAAGCCCCTTGGCGCGGGCGGTGCGGATGTAATCGGAGCTGAGCACCGCCACCATCGCCGAACGCGTGTGGCGCATCAGCGTCGCCGCCAGTGCATTGCCCAGCACGAAGGCGGGCATGATCATGGTTTCGATGGAGCGGACAGGGTCGACGAAGATCGATTCATAGCCCGATGCCGGCAGCCAGCCCAATTTCACCGACACCAGCAAAATGAGCATGATACCGAGCCAGAAATTCGGAATGGACAGGCCGGAAAGCGCCACGATATTGGCCGTATAATCAATCCACGTATTCTTCTTGACGGCGGCCAGAATGCCGATGGGAATGCCGATCACCATGGCAAAGAACATCGCCATGACAGCCAGCTGAATGGTCACCGGCAGCTTCTGGCCGATCAGTTCCAGAACCGGCTGGTTCGTGCGTAGAGAAATGCCAAAATCGCCGGTTACCACGCCGCCCAGCCAGTTGACGTACTGGAGTGGAACCGGGTCATTAAGACGGTATTTCTCGCGCAGAAATTCAATTGTCGCGGGATCGCGCTCCTCGCCAGCCATCGCCAGGATGGGATCGCCCGGCAGAAGTTTCTGCAGCGAGAAAACGAAGATGGAAATGATCAGAAGCGTCGGGATCGCGACCAGCAGTCGCTTGCCGATATAAACAGGCATGGCATTGCCCTCGTTTTGGTCCGGTCTTGGCGGCCGCACGACAAGCCGTGCGGCCTCTGCGAAGTGGTCAGTCCTTGGAAACGCCGAGAAGGCGGATCATGCCGTCAGGCGACGGCGCCCAGCCCTTGACCTTTTTGGAGATGGCATAGGCATAGGGCTGGTGGCCGAGATAGATGATCGGCATGTCATCGTTGAGGATGACGCTTGCAGCATCGTATTTTTCCTTGCGGACCGCGTCGTCGGTCGAAGCGCGGGCCTCGTTCAGCAGCTTGTCCACTTCGGGATTGCAATATTTCACATCGTTGATGCCGCCCTTGCAGGTGACGAACTGGTGCAGGTTGCCATCGGGATCGATGCGTCCCGACCAGTCGGAGCGGCTGAGCTGATAATTCCCGGCGGTCTGCTCGGACAGAAGCGTCGCAAATTCCGTGGCCTTGAGGGTGACGTTGAAGCCGGCCTCCGCCACCATGGACTGGATGACCTGCATCATCTGCGTTTGTGTTGTGTTGTTGGCGTGCTGAAGCTCGACATCCAGCGTCTCGTAACCTGCCTCTTTCATCAACTGCTTGGCCTTGTCGATGTCACGCGGCGGCACCGGCAGGTTCTGGTTGAACCATGGGCTTGTGGGCGGATAAGCCTGATTGCCGGCCTTGGAGGTGCCTTCAAAAACGATCTGGCCGATGGCTTCGCGGTCGATCGCGTAGGAGAAAGCCTGACGCAGGCGCTTGTCCTTGCCGAGCGGATTATCCGCCCGCGCGCCATTGTTGATGTTGACATACATGGCCATGTATCCGGGACCAATCACATCGGCATAGGTCAGCTTGGAGTCATTCTTGACGGATTCCGCATCGGAAGCCGAAATGCGCTCGGCGATATCGAGATCGCCGGCACGAAGGTTCGCAAGCTTCACCGTGGTATCTGGGATCGGCAGGTAGACGACCCTGTCGACGAGGATTTTGTCCTTGTCCCAATAGTCAGCAAATTTTTCGAGCACGATGCGATCCTGCTGGATGCGCTCGACGAATTTGAACGGTCCGGCGCAGACCGGCTTCGAACCGAAATTGGCACCCAGTTCCTTGGCCGCTTTCGGTGCGACGATCATACCGGCGCGGTCGGAAAGCTGCGCCAGCAGGGTCACGTCAGGCGTCTTCAGCGTGAATTTGACCTCGAGCGGTCCCGTCGCCTCAACCTTCTCGACAGACGACAGCTCGCTCTTGCGGCGCGATTCCGGCAGCGTCATGTTGCGCTCGATGGTGGCGACGACGGCGGCGGCATCCAGCGTTTCGCCATCGTGGAACTTGACGCCGTCGCGGATTTTCATGGTCAGCACCTTGCCGCCGTCGGACCAGGCCCATTCGGTGGCCAGCTGCGGCACGATCTTCATATCCTGCGAGATATCCACCAGCTTGTCGCACATGGCGGTGTAAACGATGCGGCCGACGAAAGTGCGCGATTGCGCGGGGTCGAGCACATCGGCATCGTCATTGAGGCCGATGCGCAATTCGGACGATAGCGCCGGCGAGGCCAGAAATACGCTTGCCAACAGCGCCGCGGTCAATGTCTGGATTTTCTTCATGTTCGTTCCTCTGGTCAGGTTATTTTGACTTTTTGTCATTGGCCGCCCGTAAGGGACGACAGTTTTCATCCGTGGTCTCAAGAGGCCTTGGTCAGCGAAATATCGAGTTTGGCCGCATTGCCCTCCCCGGCACCTTCCTCGAGAAAGCCGAGAGACGTGGCGCGGATCAGCCTTTCCTGATGCATGAGAAGATGCTGACGCATGGCTTCACCGGCTCTGGCGGGATCACGGTCGGCGATGGCATCGACAATGGCCATATGCTGTTCGAAAGACGCCCTGCCATTTGCGCCGCTGCGCCGGGCAAGCTCCCGTATCGACTGCCAGGCATCGTCCTGACGGACGCGGTTGATGACATCGAAAATCGACAGAAACAGCTTGTTGCCGGCGCTTTGGGCAATCTGGCGATGGAGCGAACCGTCCCACAGCTCCTTTGCATCCGCATCCGTGCTTTGCCCCGTTTTCTCCACCAGTGCACGCATGCGTTCAATTTCCGCGGGCTTGGCTCGCATCGCTGCGAGTTGGGCAAGCTGCGGCTCAATGCGCAAACGGACCTCCATGATTTCCATGAAATCCGTTCCCGCGACGAGTTCGGTTACCTGGGCGGACCAATCGTCGGGCTTTTCGCCGACGAAAGTCCCCGCACCCTGACGCCGCCAAATCAGACCCTCAGCCTCCAGAACTTCCAGAGCCCGCCGAACGGCACGGCGGCCGACATCGAAACTTTCGGCAAAAGCCCGTTCCGTCGGTAGTCGCCCATCCTTTGCAAAGTCATTCGACTGAATGTAGTCGCGGAGACGGGCGAGTGCATAGTTGGAATTATCGTTCGGACCGTTTGTCAAAAGCGCACCATTTAAGCGAACCAATTATATAATGGTTCAAGATGAAGACAGATCGCGCCGAACGTCAAGCCAATTTTTAAGCCGTAATTTTTGCTGCTCAAAAGGTGGGCAGGAAAGTCGCAAAACGGGCGAATTGGGAGCACGAGGGTGTCTTTAGCCCTCTCCCTGCCTCTGCGACGCTACATGATGATAGGACTGCAACGCTTGTCGAAAGCATGCATTATAGTCCCGCAGCAAATCAGAAGGCGGGGCAACATGGACGACAACATCGACATTCCGAAGATCAACCGGGTCGTCCTGCAGAACCTGATCGCCGGTTTGAGCGACGGGCTGATATTGCTCGAAAATGATGGCTCGATTGCGTGGGCCAACAGGGCGGCGCTCGACATGCATCGGATAGAGGCCCTTTCCGAACTTGGCATCGACACGAAGGAGTATCGGCGAAACTTCACCTTGCGGTATCGCAACAATCACCTCCTCGATGATGGGCAATATCCGCTTGAACGCCTGCTTGCTGGCGAGACCTTTGAGGATGTCACCGTCGAGATATCGCCAAGCGATGATGATACAGAGTGCTGGGTGCATACGGTGCGCGGGCTTATCCTGGAAGATGCAGGAGCCAAGCCGGATGTCTTGGTCCTCATCATCCGTGACGAAACGCCCCGTTTCGAAGCGGAGGCCCGGTTCGAAAGCGCCTTTAACGCCAACCCCGCACCTGGGCTCATATGCCGTTTGGATGACGAACGATTCATTCGCGTAAACCAGGGCTTCCTGGAAATGACGGGTTATGCCCGCGAGGACATCATCGGCATCAGCGTCGAGGAGCTTGGGCTTTTTTCCAACTGCGATACCGGCGAGGACGCGTTGAAGCGCCTGCATGAGGGCCGCATCATCCGGCAACGCGAGGCGCTTATTCCTATTCCGGGTGGTGACAGGCTGGTCATCGTCGCCGGAGAAACCATCGCCGTTGCGGAGGAGCCATGCATGCTTTTTACCTTCGCCGATCTCGACGGCCGGCGAAAAGCCCAAAATGCCCTTCGCCAGAGCGAGGAGCGTTTTTTCAAATCCTTCCGCCTGTCACCAGCCCCCGCAGCAATTTCGCGGCTTGACGATTTCGTCCTCACCGAGGTCAACGACGCGTTTTTGACACTGTGCGGACGAAAAGAAGCTGAAGTCGTTGGCAAAACTGCCAGCGAACTGAAACTGTGGGACGATGTCGCAGCCCGCCGCGATGTTGAAAAGCGCCTCAAGGATAATATTCCGATCCGGGATGAAGCCATGCGCATGAATCTTGCCGATGGCGGCACGGCCGAATGCATCGTTTCTGCTGAACGTGCAGAGATCAATGACCAACTCTGCGTCATCTGGGCCATACAGGACGTCACCGAACGACGCCGGTCTGAAAACGAACTAATCGAGGCGATCGAAAGTGTGATGGCTGACACGTCCTGGTTCAGCCGGACGGTCGTGGAGAGGCTCGCGGGGCTGAGACAGAGCTCGCGTGGCGCGTCATCGTCCGTTTCTCTGAAGGATCTCACCGAACGCGAAGAACAGATCTTGGCGCTGATATGCGACGGCTGCAGCGACAAGGAAATGAGCGACCGGCTACATCTTTCGAAACACACCATTCGGAATCATATTGCATCGCTTTACGGCAAGATCGGCGTGAATCGCCGCACCGCCGCCGTTATCTGGGCGCGCGAACGTGGTTTTAGCGGCCGTAAGGAAAAATAGCAGTTTCGACCTTCAAAAAGGTCAATTTGTACCAGTTCAACTAGTAGGTAATGCTCTCCAAGGGGCATTTCCCACATCCTATCTTTCCATCATGCCGTTACCAACAGCGGCACCCTCTAAAGATGGAAGGAATTCGTCGTGGACAATAACCGTATCGAAGGCATCGCCCGTCAGGCAAAGGGCACGATCAAGGAAGCCGCCGGCAAGATCACCGGCAACGACCGACTTGAGGCAGAAGGGAAGGCCGAAAAGCTGGCAGGCCAGGCCCAGGAAAAGATTGGCCAAACGAAGGACAGCGTCAAGAAAGCATTCAAGTGAACCTTTAATGTTCAAGGCAGGAGGTTTCACCATGATGCTTGCGTGTGACGCAAATCCGGCGGCAAGCTGCCACCCCCAGGAAATCAGCCTGTGCGCCGCCTTACAAGCTGTCATAGCTTACGCAGAGGGTCAGGAAAGCAGTTCGATCTCTGTAACTTCGGTCGAAGGGCGCATTGTGCTCTCGGGTGAGGTGGAAACACTCTCTGCCTTCGAACGTGCGGTCATCATCGCAGAATGTTTCGCGTCTCGGCCGATCATCGCCGATCTGGCGATACGCCAGCGACCTCAGACCTATGTGGATGCATCTTCCCCGCGCATCCGCCTCGTGAATAATAACAGGAGTGACAGACAATGAAGAAACTCGTTCTCGCAACCGCTATCGCAACGCTCGCCGTTGCTCCCCTCGCCTCCGCTGAAACCAAGCATGGCGGCAAACGGGCGACAGAGACCGCGCAGAAGGAACGTGTCGGTACCTTGTCGTGTGAGATTGCCGGCGGTGTCGGACTGGTTGTCGGCTCGAGCAAGGCAGTGGACTGCCAGTTCCGCCAGCGCTCCGGCAAAACCGAACGTTACACGGGCAAGATCGGCAAACTCGGTCTCGATATCGGGGTGACCGGCAAAACCTATATGAGCTGGATCGTTCTCAACGCGGCGGCAAGCCGCGTTGGTGAAGGAGCACTCAGCGGCGACTACGTCGGCGCTTCAGCCGGTGCCTCGGTCGGTGTCGGTGTCGGCGCCAACGCATTGGTGGGAGGCAACGCCAAGAACTTCGCCCTGCAGCCTATCAGTGCTGAAGTTGGGACAGGCGTGAACGTTGCGGCCGGTGTCTCGCATCTTCAGCTGAAGCGCGCGGGTTAAGGAGCTCCCCCACCAATACGACATCTTAGATTTCATCAGGCGCGCCGCTGCCCCGCGGCGCGCTTGTTTATATTTTCAAGCAATAAGCGGAAGTGTCTGAAGACACTTATCTGCGGCACAAGCCCACGTGAGAAATGCAATTACCTCAGGGTTTTGGCGGCGGAGGCGGCGCATCATTCAGGGGGCCGTGGTCAAGCTCGATGCCCGGGCCGTGTCTCGGCTCGTGTTTTGGCCCATGGCGAGGCGGGCCGCCGGCAGGGCCAAGCGCTTCAATGCTGCCATCCTGACGCACGATATAGCTGGCATGAAGGACACCCTCATCGAAGCGACCCTGCACGCTGACGGCCTCCTCAGCCTTCGCTGCCTTTCCGCCTTCGCCTTCCGGTCCGGTATCTACCAGTGCGCGGCCGCTGTCATCCTGAAGGATGAACTTGTTGCCGTAGATTTCCGCAACCTTGCCCTTGATGGTGACAAGCTTGCCTTCCTTGACGGTCGAAATCGCAACGGGCGTCATAGGCGCCATTTCCGGCGTCGGTCTCGTCAGCTTGACCGCGCCGGCGCCTGCTGCGGCGCCAACGGCGAGGATTGCAACTGCTGCGAAGGTGAGCGCCGCAGTCTTGCGACGGTGTTTCCTGTGGGGAGGGACCAGGCCTGCCTTTGGAGCAGCGGCAGCGTCAATTTGGTTATTGTCATCTGAATGGGACATCGTGATCTCCTGTTTGCATTGACGAGACCCTTTTACCCGGATGACACCACCACCAGCCTGAACCTTGTGGTTCAGCTTGAGTTAAGCCTCCCAGGCCTAGAAAATCTCATCTCTAAAGCGGATTGCAACACCATGCGGATACTTCTCGTCGAAGACGACGCCGACCTTTCGAAACGGATTGCTGCCAGCCTTCGCGCGGAAAACTTCGTTGTCGACGTCGCGCAGAATGGCGAGGACGCTCAACACGCAGGCTTAACGGAGCTTTACGACGCTGCCGTTCTCGATCTCGGCTTGCCCAAGGTCGACGGCGTTTCGGTTTTGAAATCATGGCGCGCTGAACAACGCAACCTGCCGGTACTGGTGCTGACCGCCCGCGACGGTTGGCCGGACAAGGTGGCGAGCTTCAAGGCGGGGGCCGATGATTTTCTGACCAAACCCTTCAAGATTGAAGAACTTGTCTTGAGATTGCGCGCGCTGGTGCGGCGCGCGACCGGCCACGCCGCCTCCACCATTACCTGTGGGTCGCTCACTTTTGACGCGCAACTCGGCACCTTCGAGCAGGACGGGCTGCCGTTGAAACTGACTGCGCTGGAATGGCGGGTCCTTTCTTGCCTCATCCTTCGCAAGGAGATCGTCGTGGATCGGCGCGAACTGACAGAACGGGTGTATGACGGCGATGCGGAGGTCGATTCCAACTCGATCGAGGTGATCATCGCGCGTTTGCGGCGCAAGATCGGCGCGGATTGCATCGAAACCGTGCGGGGTCGCGGTTACATGCTGAAAGCGCAACCATGACACGCCTTTCTTCCGGTGCCAGTTCGTCAATATCGCGTCGCCTGACGATGTTTTCCGTGGTCTTCGTCACCGCAAGCGTGATTATCGCGTCCGCTATCCTCTATCTCATCGTTGCGGGTGTCGTGCGCGAACAGATCGATCAACGTCTTGATACCCAGATCGAGGGGGTGCGAAGCGCGCTCTTTGCCGATGGCGCAGGCAAGCTGACGCTGACTGCCGCGCTGGATGCGCCACCTTTCGACAGGCGTGGGTCGGGCTGGTACTGGCAGGTACGCGCCAAGGATACCATCATCGGCTCACGTTCCCTTGCGGGCCGCACGCTCGACAATCCCCCTTCACCGATGGATTGGGGCAAGGTGCTGGGCCACGGCCCACACCCGGGAACCCACGCCAGTCTTGAGGGACAGGACCTCTATCTTCGGTCTATCCAGACCATCGTCGGCGGGACACTTGTCGACATCACCGCAACGGCGCCACGCGTCGCACTCGATACCCCCTCCCGACGCGCGCTTTTATGGCTCGTTCCAGCCATGACGCTGCTTGGCGCCAGTCTGGTCGCCGGCATCTTTATCCAGGTCAGATATGGTTTGAGGCCACTTCGCCAATTGACGGATGACATCGCCGCCATTTCGGCGGGTTCCCGAGACCATCTGCCGGACGTGGAGGTTGATGAACTCCGCCCCGCGACACGCGAAATAAACAGGCTCGTGGAACAGAACAAGGACAGGTTGACCGAGACGCGTCTGCATTTCGCCAATCTTGCCCACGGCCTCAAGACGCCGGTCACCAGCCTCTATCTGGCGTTGAACCAGACTAATGATCCTGATGGGACAATGCGCGGCCTGCTGGACAAGATCGATCAAAGAATTCGTCATCATCTTGCCCGGGCCCGTAAAACAGCCGCAGGCGGCGTCGTTGCCTCCACCGAGCTTTTGCCGAGAATCAACAACATCGTTGAGATCATGAGACACATTCATGCGGAGCGTGGCATAGCTGCCCGTGTCGCTGTGGACGATTCAGTGCGTGTGGGAGTCTTGCCGGAGGATCTCGACGAAATCATTGGCAACATCGTCGACAACGCCTTTAAATGGGCAAAAAGCCGGGTGGAGATTTCTGCACGGAAAACAGGCCGCACCGTGAACCTCATAATTTCTGACGATGGACCCGGCATCGATGACGACCTCGTCGCTCAGGCCTTCCAGCCGGGAAAACGGATGGATGAGTCCGTTCCAGGAGATGGGTTCGGGCTCACCATCGTCAAGGAACTCGTTGAACTCCACGGCGGGCAAATAAACCTCGAGAGAAGCGCCGAACGTGGGCTGTCCTGCATCGTGACACTACCGACCGCTCTTTGATAGGAGCAACATCGACGCGATGTTGACCCTGTCTTCACCTAAGGGTAGACAGTGGCATCACAAGAAGGAGACTTATGCGCAGAGGTTGAAATTCTGGCCGTCATTTTGGCGGGTTCAGCCGGCCCCAGAGGGGCCGATCCTCTGACATGTCTCACTTAGTGGACTTTCCATGAATAAAAAATCAGTCGAAATCCGGCCGTTTGACGCGGCGCGGGATACGCAGACGTTATCTCTCATCTGGCTCGAAGCCTCGCTGCTCGCTCACCCGTTCATCGGTACGGAGCGTCTTAGTGAACAACGCAAGCTGATCGAAGATACATATCTGCCGAATTCCGAAACATTTGTTGCCGAAATTAGTGGTCAAACAACCGGCTTTATCAGCCTGATCAATAATTTCCTCGGCGGCCTGTTCGTCTCGCCGCACTGGCAGGGCAAAGGTGTTGGCCGCGAACTCATCGCTTACGCTCTCACGATCCATGATGCGTTGAATCTCAATGTTTATACCGAGAACGTGCAGGCGATGGGTTTCTACAAATCACTGGGCTTTCGCGAGGTCACTCGCAGTTCCCACGATGATGACGGCATGCCGTTTGAAAATGCACGCTTGCAACTGACGCGGTGAAGGAAAAAGGGCGGCCGCCGGGCCGCCCGTCTTTTTTTTCGCAGGAACGATCAGCCGAAAAGAACGAGACTGCTCTTCACGGTGACCCAGACACCCCAAAGAAGCGGAATTCCGACAGCTGCCCAGGCAAGGGCCGCCTTGGCGTCAAAACCGCCGCGGCCGATGCCGAACGAACCGGTCGGCCCTGCATTGGCAGCCGCTGTCTTCGCCTGAAGTGCGGCAACTTCAGCGTCAGACATGAACCATTTCTCCGAGAGCGGTCGGACGAAGGCATTTGCGACAAGGCCAATCGCCAGCATACCCGCCAGAATATACATCGTGCTGGTGTAAAGAGCAGGCCCGGGAGCCACGCCGGCAGCAATCTGCGCTTCGCGGATATAGTTGACGACGACGGGACCCGCGATGCCGGCAGTCGCCCAGGCCGTCAACAGACGGCCATGGATTGCGCCGACAAACTGAGTTCCGAAGATATCGGCGAGGTAGGCCGGGATCGTTGCAAAACCACCGCCATACATCGACAGGATGATGCCGAAGGCGAGGACGAAGAGCGCTTTGTTGCCCATCGTCGCGAGCGTCGGTGCGAGCGCGTACAGAATGATGCCGAGGATGAAGAAGCAGAAGTAGGTGTTCTTGCGGCCGATCTTGTCGGACATGGAGGCCCAGAAGAAGCGGCCACCGATGTTAAAGAGCGAAAGCAGGCCGGTGAAGCCGGCTGCAATCGCCGCAATCTGCGCCTTTTGTCCGGCATCGAGATCGGCAAAACCGACACCCGGAAGGCCGATGAGAGAACCCGCAAAAATTTCCTGCAGCATTGGCGAGGCCATGCCGATAACGCCGATACCAGCCGACACGTTAAGGCAGAGCACCGCCCAGATCAGCCAGAACTGCTTCGTCTTGTGGGCATCGCGCAGATGGACGTGGCGCGTTGTGATCATCGCGCTTTTTGCCGCCGGTGGTGTCCAGCCTTCCGGACGCCAGCCGGCGGGCGGAATGCGATAACCGAAGGCGCCGGCCATCATGAAAGCGAAGTAGATCACCGCCATAACGACAAATGTCTGCCAGACACCTACCGAAGTCTCGGTCTTGAAATAGTTCATCAGCAGGTTGGCAAGCGGTGCGCCAATCATGGCACCACCGCCAAAGCCCATGATGGCCATGCCTGTCGCCATGCCGCGACGGTCCGGAAACCATTTGATCAGGGTGGACACCGGCGAGATGTAACCGAGGCCAAGCCCGACGCCACCGATGACACCTGCTCCCAGCCACATCAGCCAGAGTTGATGGGTCATGACGCCGATAGCGGCGACCAGAATACCACCGCACCAGCAGCAGGCGGAAACGAAGCCTGCTTTGCGTGGGCCAACGCGCTCCAGCCACCCACCCCATATGGCGGCAGAGCAGCCGAGAAGTACGAAGAAGAGCGTATAAATCCAGCCGAGATCCGCCACGCGCCAATTGCACTCAGTGGTAAACAGCGCCCCGATCAGCGTCAGACTGGAGCAGCTGGGATCGGCAGCCGGCAGCGCTTTTGACAGCGGCAGCCAGAAAACGCTGAAACCATAGGCCATGCCGATGCACAGATGGATGGCAAGGGCGGCTGGGGGCACCAGCCAACGATTAAAACCCGGTGTTGCGATTATTCGTTCACGGTCCAGCAAACCGGTTTGGGTTGCCCCTCCCGCCGTTGCGCCTGCTACTGCCATCGACATTTCCTCCCTCATGGATGTCAGGACATTTCATTCGCCCCGCCAGGCGTCACTCGTTACGCCGCACCTCATCCCGCACGGCCTGTATTGATTCGTCTCGCCCGTCTCAAGCGCGTGACGTTTCCGGCACGCTCGGCTCCGACAACGATTCACCGGCAATCGGTCCCTTGCCGCCCGGAGCGCCCTTTGCATCATCACCAAGGCCCACGGCATCGCCCTCCGGTTCGCCAGGCCTCCTGATTTCTTTGGACGCTGCGATGACGAGCGGCAGGAAATCACCGGCTCCGGCGTCCACCATCTCAAAGAAGCGCCTCCGCATGCGCGGTTCCCAGAATTTGTTGATGTGGGTGGCAACGCCATCAACTCGGATATCGTCCGGCTGCGACAGAAAAAACGTCGCAATCTGGTTTGCCATCCTCACCAGCTTTTCGTCCGTGTGATTGAGTAACATGATCTGCTCCCTGCGCCGGCTCGCGTCCAGACGCCACATGATGAGAAGGCCGGGACAAGCCCGGCTCCCGAATTATTCCGCAGCCTCCAGCTTGCCGGCGATGCGGCGGGACTGACGCGAAAGCGCATCATATTCCTCCTGCCATTCCGTCGGACCGTTCGAGGGAGAAACCTGAACCGCCGTCACCTTGTATTCCGGACAGTTGGTCGCCCAATCGGAGAAATCGGTGGTAATGACGTTCGCCTGCGTGCCGGGATGATGGAAGGTGGTATAGACCACGCCCGGCGCCACGCGGTCGGTAATCAGCGCCCTCAGCGTCGTGTCGCCCGAGCGGCTGGCGAGCTTGATCCAGTCGCCATCCTTCACCCCGCGCTGTTCAGCATCGTGCGGATGAATTTCCAGACGATCCTCCTCGTGCCAGACGACGTTCTCGGTGCGCCGTGTCTGCGCCCCGACATTGTATTGGGACAGGATGCGCCCGGTCGTGAGGAGCAGCGGGAAGCGCGGCCCCGTGCGCTCATCCGTCGCCACATATTCCGTGCGGATGAACTTGCCTTTGCCGCGGACAAAGCCGTCCACATGCATGATCGGCGAACCCTCGGGGAATTTTTCGTTGCAGGGCCACTGCACCGAACCCTTTTCTTCCAGATAGGCGTAGGAAACGCTGGCAAAACTTGGCGTCGTCGCCGCGATTTCGTCCATGATCTCCGAGGGATGGGTGTAGTTCCATGCAAGACCCATGGCCTGCGCCAGCTTCTGGGTCACTTCCCAGTCGGCGTAACCGTTCTTCGGCGACATGACCTTGCGCACGCGGTTGATGCGGCGCTCGGCATTTGTGAAGGTGCCGTCTTTTTCGAGGAAGGTGGAACCCGGCAGGAACACATGCGCATAATTCGCCGTCTCATTCAGGAAGAGATCGTGCACCACAACGCATTCCATGGCGGCAAGCCCGGCGGAGACGTGTTTGGTATCCGGGTCTGACTGGAGGATATCCTCGCCCTGAATATAGATGCCCTTGAAGCTGCCATCGACAGCGGCATCCAGCATGTTGGGAATACGCAGCCCCGGTTCGTTGTTGAGCTTCACACCCCAGAGTTTCTCGAACACATCGCGCGTCGCATCATCGGAGATATGGCGATAGCCCGGCAGCTCGTGCGGGAAGGACCCCATGTCGCAGGATCCCTGCACATTGTTCTGTCCACGCAACGGATTGACGCCCACGCCGGGACGGCCGATGTTGCCGGTCGCCATGGCGAGATTGGCGATCGCCATGACGGTCGTTGAACCCTGGCTGTGTTCGGTGACGCCAAGACCGTAATAGATCGCGCCATTGCCACCCTTGGCATAAAGCCGGGCTGCCCCGCGCAAATCTTCCGCGGGAACACCGGTGAAACGTTCCGTCTCTTCCGGGCTGTGCTGCGGCTCGGCTACGAAAGCAGCCCAGTCCTCGAATTCCGACCAGTCGCAGCGCTCGCGAATGAAGGCCTCATTGAACAGCCCTTCGGTGACGATCACATGCGCCAGAGCCGTCAGAACGGCAACGTTGGTGCCCGGCAACAGTGGCAGGTGGAAAGCAGCCTCTACATGGGGCGTGCGGACGAGATCGATGCGGCGCGGATCGATGACGATCAGCTTTGCGCCCTGACGCAGCCGCTTCTTCAGTCGCGAACCGAAAACGGGGTGGCCGTCGGTTGGGTTGGCGCCGATAACAAGCACCACATCGGATTGCTCGACACTGTCGAAGTTCTGCGTGCCGGCGGACGTGCCGAAGGCCTGGCCGAGGCCATAACCCGTCGGCGAATGGCAGACGCGGGCGCAGGTATCGACATTATTATTTCCAAACCCGGCGCGAATGAGCTTCTGGACAAGGAATGTCTCCTCGTTCGTGCAGCGCGACGAGGTGATGCCGCCAATGGACTCGCGGCCATACTTGCCCTGAATGCGACGAAACTCCGAAGCGACATAGGCAAAGGCCGCATCCCAGCTTACTTCCTGCCAGGGGTCGCCGATGTTCTCGCGGATCATCGGGTTAAGAATGCGGTCCCTGTGGGTCGCATAACCATAGGCAAAACGACCTTTGACGCAGGAATGGCCGCGGTTAGCCTGCCCGTCCTTCCACGGCACCATGCGCACCAGCTCTTCACCGCGCATTTCCGCCTTGAAGGAGCAGCCCACACCGCAATAGGCGCAGGTGGTCACCATCGAATGTTCCGGCTGGCCAATCTCGATCACGGATTTTTCGGTCAGCGTCGCGGTCGGACAGGCCTGCACGCAGGCGCCGCAGGAAACACAGTCTGAATCGAGAAACGCCTCATGCGCGCCGGGCGATACACGGCTCTCGAACCCACGGCCCTCGATCGTCAGCGCAAAGGTTCCCTGCACTTCCTCGCAGGCCCGCACGCAACGCGAACAGACGATGCATTTGGACGGGTCATAGGTGAAATAGGGATTGCTCTCGTCCTTCGGCATCCAACGGGCATTAAGATCGCCCTCCCCGGTGCGGGCCTTGACGTGGTTGTCGCCCTCGTAGCCGTAGCGAACGTCGCGAAGCCCCACGGCGCCTGCCATGTCCTGCAATTCACAATCGCCATTGGCGGCGCAGGTCAGGCAGTCGAGCGGGTGATCGGAGATATAAAGCTCCATCACGCCCTTGCGGATCTGCTTCAGCCGCTCGGTCTGCGTGTGCACGACGAGACCGGCAGCGACAGGCGTGGTGCAGGAGGCGGGGGTGCCGTTGCGGCCCTCCACCTCAATGAGACAGAGCCGGCACGAGCCAAAGGCATCCACCATGTCGGTGGCGCACAGTTTCGGCACATCGATGCCCGCTTCGCGCGAGGCGCGCATGATCGACGTTCCCGCGGGAACGGTCACTTGGCGGCCGTCGATTGTGAGCGTCACCATATCGGTAGCGTTGGACTTGGGGGTGCCGTAGTCGAATTCGGTTACAAGGGCCATGGTCTTACTCCGCCGCTTCAACACGTGGGGTGGGGGCAAAATCAGCAGGGAAATGCCGGAGCGCGCTCATCACGGGATAGGGCGTGAAACCGCCCAGCGCGCAAAGCGACCCAAATTTCATCGTTTCGCAGAGGTCTTCCAGTAGCGCGGTGTTTTTCTCTCGCTCGATCCCGAGCGCGATCTTGTCCACCGTCTCGACACCACGTGTCGAGCCGATGCGACAGGGCGTGCATTTGCCGCAACTTTCGACGGCGCAGAACTCCAGCGCGAACCGAGCCTGATGCAGCATGTCTGCCGTATCATCGAACACCACGATGCCGGCATGGCCTATCAATCCACCAGCCGCCGTAAAAGCTTCATAGTCGAAGATCGTGTCGAACAGCGACACCGGAAAATAGGCACCGAGTGGACCGCCCACCTGCACGGCCTTCACGGGACGGCCGGTGATCGTGCCGCCGCCGATATCGTTCACCAGTTGCCCGAGCGTCAGGCCGAAGACGGTTTCGTAAAGCCCACCATGTTTCAAATTGCCAGCAAGCTGGATCGGGATGGTGCCATGCGACCGGCCGACACCGAAATCGCGATAGAAGGCCGCACCGCGATCCATGATGACGGGAATGGAGGCCAGCGAAATCACATTGTTGACGACCGTCGGCTTGCCGAACAGGCCCTGCAGGGCGGGTAGCGGCGGCTTGGCACGCACCGTACCGCGTTTGCCTTCCAAGCTGTTCAGGAGCGAGGTTTCCTCGCCGCAGACATAGGCACCCGCGCCCATGCGCACTTCGATGTCAAACGCGCGGCCTGACCCGAGGACGGAGGACCCGAGAATTCCCTCACGCCTTGCGATCTCGATCGCCTTTTCCATGACCCTGATGGCGTAGGGATATTCTGAACGCGTATAGATGAAGCCCTTGGTCGCGCCAACGGCCAAGCCGGCAATCGCCATGCCTTCGATCAGAACGAAGGGGTCGCCTTCCATGATCATCCGGTCGGCGAAGGTGCCGCTGTCGCCCTCATCCGCGTTGCAGACGATATATTTCTGGTCGGCGACTGCGTCAGCGACAGTCTTCCATTTGATACCCGTGGGAAATCCAGCGCCGCCGCGTCCGCGCAGGCCGCTCTGGGTTACCTCCGCAACGATATCGAGCGGGGCCATCGCCACAGCTTTTTCAAGACCCTTCATGCCCTGATAGGCGCGATAATCCTCCAGCGACAAGGGATCGGTGACGCCACACCGGGCAAATGTGAGACGCGTCTGACCCTTCAGGAACGGGATGTCCTTTGTCGGCCCGAGACAGAGGCGGTGGTCGCCGCCGGTCAGAAAACCGGCCTCGAAAAGCGAGGCGACATCGCCCGCCTTGACGGGGCCATAGGCGATACGGCCATGCTCGGTGCGCACTTCCACCAGCACTTCAAGCCAGAGCATGCCACGCGAGCCGTTACGGACAATATGGACGTCGAGGTTGCGGACAGTGGCTTCGCGGGCGATGGCATCGGCAACGCGATTTGCGCCAACGGCAAGGGCCGCAGAATCGCCGGGAACAAAAACGGTGACACTCATCGGCGTGCCTCCGTCAGAATGTGACTAAGACAGTCCTCATCAAGACGGGCATGGACCTCGCCATCCAGCATCAGGGCCGGCGCCTGTGCACAGAGCCCGAGACAGAAAACCGGCTCCAGCGTCACGGACCCATCAGGCGCGGTTTCGTGCCAGTCGAGGCCGAGCCGGGACTTGATGGTTTCCGCAAGAGGCTCGCCACCCATCGACTGGCAAGCCTCGGCGCGACAGAGCTTCAGCACATGACGTCCGTGAGGATGATCGCGAAAATCGGGGTAGAAGGTAACGACGCCATGAACTTCAGCGCGCGAGATGTTCAGCGCGGATGCGATGATCTGCTTGGCGCTTTCCGGGACATAACCGAATTCTTCCTGCACCGCGTGCAGGATGGGCAGCAGAGGCCCTTCCAGGTGAAGAAATTCGTCAATGACAGCGGAAACACGGGCCGCCTCATCCGCGGCAACCGCTCTGATATTCATAAGCCAGTCCTCCCAAACCGACAGGGGCAGGAATGGCGACCAAGACTTTCATCAAGCACGCCGCAGCCCCCTGCGTGTATAAACAATGGCGAAGCCGGGTGGATCAGGTCAATAAGGCGTTTCCGTCGTCTGATAGGAGATGCCTATCAAACGCCTTTTCCGCTGCCCTTTGACGTGCCTCGTGTAGAAGCGCAGAAACCAGAGGCGTGTGTGGCTCCCGGTGGGTGGCGATCAAACCAACAAGATGCTCGGGTTCCGGATCGGTGATGGGAATGATCCTGATCTGCTTCGGAAAACCGAAGGATTCAGCAAGGTTACGCGGCATTATTGAAGCCCATTGTCCGGTGCGGATATGGGAAAACAGCACGATCATGGAATTGGATTCAAGCGTCGGTTTAGCCTCCACCCCCGCCTCGGCCATGTGCTTGTTGATGATGCGCCTGTTCTGCATATCCGGCGTTAATAGGCAAAGCCTAAGACTGGAAACCTGCTTCCAGGTAACACTTTCCTGATCCGCAAGCGGCGTTCCGGCAGCGGCAATGAGGTGATATCGCTCAGAATAAAGCGGGACAGTGGTCACGCGCCCAAGTGGCTCATTGTCGAGGTAACTGATTCCCGCATCGATCTCGAGGTTTTCGATCTGGCTCAAGACCTGCAGCGAGGTGCGTGACGTGACGGAAAAAGTCACATCGGGATGGCGCGCCTGAAACGATTCCGTCAATCGCGGCACCATGGCGAGCGCCGTTGGAATGACAGCAAGGCGAATATGTCCGGCAAGCCCCTTGCGGGCAGCGCGCATTTCCTCACGCATGGTGCGGGTATCGCCAACGATGCGGCGCGCCCATTCCAGAACACGCTGGCCCTCCGGTGTCAGCCCCTGATACCGTGCCGAGCGCACCACCAGAACGACGCCCAGTTGATCCTCCAACTGCCGGATTGCCGCCGACAGGCTGGGCTGGGAGACACCACATTCCTCCGCCGCCCGGCCGAAATGTTCAGCCCGTGCCAATGCAATGAAAAATTCCAGCTTGTCGATCATACGCTCTCCCCCGCGGCGCGCTCAATTGACCGGTGTGCGCGGGAGAACACTAGAACGTGGCGCAAGCGCCCGCAAATGGCCGCAAGCATTTTCCTGCAAACTAGGCGCAGGCCACGAGAGCGGGCCCCTTCACGCGCGGATAGTCATAGGCGTTGACCTTCGAGGTACTGTAGCCGGCACCAACAAGAGCTTCGGCAAGCTTGATCGCCGCCGTCACGCCATCGATGACCGGAACACCTGTGGCGTCGCGCAGCCGGTCGCAGAGCGAGGACATGCCGGCGCAGCCGAGAATGATCGCTTCTGCCGCATCCTCACGCTTGGCGGCCTCGATTTCGCGACGAAGCAGGGCTTCCGCGACCGCTGGGTCTTCTTCGAGGCCAAGAACCGGCAGATTGATTGCCCGGACCTTCCGGCAATGACGTTGCGCGCCGTAGTCCTCCACAAGATCCTCGATAACAGGAATGGAACGAGGTAGCGTGGTAATGATGGAGAAGCGGCGACTGATCGTCATCGCCACTTGCACGGCCGCCTGGCAGATGCCAATGACAGGCCCCTGCGCCACTTCGCGGGCGGCATGAAGGCCGGGATCATCGAAACAGGCGATCACATAGGCGTCCACGCCCTGCCCCTCGCCCTTGCGAATTTCCGCCAGAAGCCCGGGAACGGCCATGGCCTCATCCGCCTGCCCTTCGATACTGACGGGGGTGTCGACCGGATTTGTCGCAGAGACTTGCGTTTCCTTTTGCTTGACCCGTAGCGCGCTATCAAGGGCCTGCGCGGTCATAGAAGCGGTGGAATTGGGATTGATCAAACGAATATGCATCGCACGCATCCTGATGAGCTGTCACTTGCCGTCAGGCGCGGTGAAATCGGTGATTGATGGCGCCTTCAAAACAAACTGGCGGTCCGAGGTGATATAGTTGTCGGCGTGAAGCCGGGCGATCGGCTGATAGCGATCGGCATCGACATAACGTCCCTCTTCATCGAGGCATTCGTTATGAACATGCATGTGCACCACTTCGCCGAGCACCAGTGTGCGGCGGGGGTAATCGATCAGTCGTTCCACCTTGCATTCGAATGCACAAGGCGATTGCTCGGCATAACTCGCATCGATCTTGTTGCACGGCATGGCCGTAAGTTTGGCCATCGACATTTCGTCAACTTCATTGTCGAAGCCGAGGCCGCAGATCAGCATCTGCTCCGAAAGCGCCATATCGACCATATTGACGACGAACTCGCCGGTGCGGCGGATATTCACCATCGTGTCCTTCTCCTCGCCGCTGACGTTCGGCTGAATGCCAAGGACGACGATGGGCGGATCATGCGAAAAGACGTTGAAGAAGCTCATCGGGGCTGCATTGTTATGGCCGGCTTCAGAACGCGTCGTCACAAGCGCGATCGGTCGCGGACCGATAAAATTCGTCAGAAGGCGGTAGCGGCTCTGGGGCTCAAGCGCGCTGAAATCGAATTCCATGATCGGCATCCTATTATAGTCTACAATTATCTTTCATATTGTTGACAATGTTGCAACCAAAATCCCGTTGATACAGTTGACTTTTTCATTCACATCACGCTTCTCTAGGGCGATTGGGGAGTATGTCGAATGAGCGAGCAGCCCGGCCCGTCCACGCAGCAGATTGTCGAGAAAGTATGGCTTTCGATCGCCGAACGCCGGCTGCGTCCGGGCGTGCAGCTGAAAGAAGAGCAACTGGCGACAATCTTTGGCGTCAGCCGTGCTAAAATCCGCCAGGCATTGTCCGTTCTCGAGCGTGACGGACTGGTGACCATCGTTCCCAATCGCGGCGCTTTTGTCTCCAAACCGTCGGTCGAGGAAGCCCGCGATGTCTTCTTCGTGCGCCGTACCGTCGAGCAATGCGTGGTCGAAAGACTGTGCAAATCCGCCACCAAGACAGATCTCAAGAAGCTACGCGACCACGTGGCCAAAGAGCGTGTGGCCAATGCCAAAAACGTCACGACCGACATCATCAAGCTTTCCGGCGGGTTCCACCTTCTGCTTGCGGAAACGCTCGGTTCCGACTTCCTCTTCACCACCATGCGCGACCTCATTTCCCGCTCGTCGCTCATTACCGCCGTTTACCGTAACACGGATCGCTTCAACTGCGGCCCGGACGAACATGCGGAAATCGTCGATGCGATTGCCAACAACGATCCGTCGCGGGCCATCCACCTGATGACCCACCACCTTAAGCATGTGGAAGCGGAACTCGATCTCAGCGAAATCCGTGACCTTTCCCACGACCTGCGCGCCGCGCTCGGCTGATCTTCCGCTCAGGCGCTTTGTCGCTCGCCCGCCCATTGCGTGTCATCTTCGACCAGATGACAGGCAACCCGCGTGCCGTTGGCGAGGCTTTTCACCTTAGGCACTTCTGCCGAACATTGCGCCGTTGCCAGCGGACAACGCGGATGAAACGCGCAACCCGAAGGTGGCTTCAGAGGGCTTGGCACTTCTCCGGCAACGATCTCCCGGTCCCGCTGCGGCGTCTTGATATTGGGGATCGTCTGGAGAAGCAGCCGTGTATAGGGATGGCGCGGATTGGCAAAGAGCTCTTCCGTATCGCCCTCCTCCACGATCCGCCCGAGATACATCACCGCGATACGGTCTGACATGTGACGGACAACGCTCATGTCGTGGCTGATGAAGAGATAGGTGAGGCCGAGTTCATCCTGCAGGCGGCGCATGAGGTTCAGCACCTGCGCCTGCACCGAAACATCGAGCGCCGATGTCGGCTCGTCGCAGACGAGGAATTCCGGTTCGCTCGCCAACGCGCGGGCAATGGAGATGCGCTGGCGTTGGCCGCCGGAAAATTCATGCGGAAACTTCTCGCCGTCAGAGGCCGACAGCCCCACAGTGTTTAGAAGTTCCTCCACGCGCGCCATCGTTTCGGCCTTGGTCGCGCGCAGCTTCAGTTCACGGATTGGCTCTGCGATGATGTTCTTTACCCGCCAGCGCGGATTGAGCGAGGCATAGGGATCCTGAAAGATCATCTGCGCCGACAGGGGTTTGCCCTTGCCGCCTGCCGCGAAACGAAACTCGCCGGCGCTTGGCCGGAAAAGCCCTGTCACGAGGCGGGCGACGGTCGACTTGCCGCAGCCGCTCTCGCCGACAATGCTAAGACAGCCGCCGGCCGGAACGGAAAAGTCGATATCGTTGACGGCTTGGACAAATTGCCGGGGTTTGCGCTCGATAATTCGGTTGAGCAGCGGGGCGGAAACGTCGAAGGTTTTCGTCAGGCCCTTCACCGTCAAGGCCGGCTTGCCCACTGCTGCCTTTTGAGATGCGGATCGTGTCATGCTGTGCCTCCTGCATTCAACCAGCACGCACTGGCGCCGTTGCCGACGGTTTCGAGTTCAGGCCGTTCCCGCCGACAGCGTGGCCCGGCAAATCCACAGCGGGGATTGAATGCGCATCCGGGCGGGATCGCATCGAGACGCGGCATCGCCCCGTCGATCTGGTTCAGCCGCTCCACCCGCGCACCAAGCGAGGGAATCGAAGCCATCAGGCCCTGCGTATAGGGGTGGCGCGGTTCGTGCAGCACCTGCTCGACCGGTCCCACCTCTATCAGCCGGCCGGCATAAAGCACCGCCACCCGGTCGGCAGCCTCGGCAATGACGCCCATGTCGTGGGTGACGAGCATGACCGCCGTTTGCTTTTCCTTGCACAGCCGCCGCAACAGCGAGATGATCTGCGCCTGGATCGAGACATCGAGCGCCGTCGTCGGCTCATCGGCAATGATGAGTTTCGGAGAGGCGGCGAGCGCGAGTGCGATCACGACACGCTGGCGCATGCCGCCGGAAAACTGGTGCGGATAATGATCGATACGATCCGCAGGCGACGGAATGCCGACATCCTTCAACAGTTGAACAGCCCGTGCACGGGCATCCGCTTTCGACAGCGGCAGGTGCTGGCGGATCGTCTCGACAAGCTGCGCACCGACCGTAAAGAGTGGATTGAGCGAGGTGAGCGGGTCCTGAAAAATCGCACCGATCTCACGGCCGCGAATGCTTTCCATCGCCCGGTCATCCAGTTGATCGATACGGCGCGACCCGAGCCAGATTTCACCATCGGCGATGTGGCCGGGTTTCTCGAGCAGGCCTTGTATGGCGAGCCCCGTCATGGACTTACCGGCGCCGGATTCCCCGACAACGCCCAGGATTTCGCCGGGCCGGATCGAAAGGCTGATATCAGAAAGCGCGGTGACGGTGCCGCGACGACCGGGAAACTCGACCTTAAGATTACGGACATCGATGACCGATTGTTTCATGTCAACCATGCTGGGCAACCTCCACCGGATAGCTCGGAGGGAAAATTTCGGAGACGGGCGGATTTGCCCAGCTCCGTTCGGGATATTTTGCAATCAGGCGATCGAACTGCGCCTGCGCCTGTTCACGGGCACGCCGCATGTCGATGTGGGCGACCTGCCTTTCGCGCATCGATAGACGGCCGTCGACAAAAACAGCCCGCGTGACCTTGCCCGAGCCGCCAGTCACCAGCGTGGTGATCGGATCGATGCTCGGCGCCATGACGGTGTCGTCGAGGTCAAAGACAGCAATATCTGCCCTAGCACCCGGCGAAAGATGGCCAAGGTCAGACCGGCCAAGCGCACGCGCGCCGCCAAGTGTGGCCGCATCGAAAAGATCGGCACAGCGGATCTGGTCCGGAGCACCGTCATTGATGCGGCAGGTGATCAGCCCTACGAGCAGATTCATCAACATGTCCGCCGGGGCCGTATCCGTTCCCATCGCAATGTTGATGCCACGTTTGCGGCAGGAAGAGAAGGATGAGAGCGTGCTGCCACCACGGCTCGAGACCAGCGGACAGTGGACGATGGAGACGCCGTTTTTCGCATAGAGTGCCAGGTCTTCCTCCGTCGCATTGGTGGCGTGCGGGGCGATCAGCCTTTCGCTGAGCAGGCTCGCCTTGGCAAGCCAGACTGGCGCGGTCGAGCCGTGGAGCTTGCGAACCGTATCGACCTCCATGGCACCCTGCGCCATATGGAGACGGAACTTGCAGCCGAGGTCTCGGGCAGCCGCATCGGTGCGCTCTATGAGCGCAAGAGTGGAGGTTTCCACCCGATCCGGCGCGAGCATGCCGCGCACCAGATCGCCGTGCCTTCCACTCTGCTTTTCGATGAAGGCGATCGCGTCGGCGAGGCCCTGAAGGCCACGCTGCTCATCAAAGACCGGAACCATGCGGCCCGGCTCCTCAAGCACCATGCCACCCGAACGGAAGGCGGGGCTGAGATAAACGCGCAGGCCAAGTTCGCCGGCAGCATCCGCGGCAGCATCGAACTCCGCCACGGTCTCCCCCCACTCGCGATAAAACAGCGATGCGATGGGGGCTGCCGTGGTGATGCCGTTTAGGAGCAACTGCCCGAAGGCGAAACGCTTCTGAAAGGCAAGCTCTTCCGGGGAATACATTTCGTAAGGACCAGCCTCGACATAGGAGCGCGGCCAGACACGACCCTTCGCCCAGCCCGGATGATGATCGATGCCGAGGATCGTCGTATCCAGATCGGAAAGCGCATCGAGATCGATCAGGCCGGGGCTGACGAGCGCATTGCCAAAATCGATACGCTGGGCGACCTCTCCGGGAAATCGATGCCCGACAAAGACGATTTCGCCGTCTTCGAAAACAACTTCGCCGCTTTTAAGCAGCCGGTGCGAACCGTCCCGGTGCCCTACAACCCAGCTGGCTGTGAGCAACGTCCGTCCTTCCGGCCTTTTGCCAAGTTGCAACGAATTGAGAACATCGCTCATCACGGCGCCTCCACAATGGCTTTGCCATCTCTCGCCGTAACGCGGCCGCCTTTGACGACCAGTGGCCGGGGGGCGATATCGACAACGGCTTGCGCCAGCGTTTCACCGGTCAAGAGGGTAAAGTCGGCAGCGCAGCCGATTTCCAGGCCGTAATCTTCAACGCCCATGACATCGGCGCCGCCCTTGGAAACGACATGGAGCACATGAGCAAGTTCGATATCCGAACGCAGGCCGTTCTTCATGCCGATGATCTTGGCGCGATCCAGCATATCCGGCTGTCCCCACGGACCCCATGTATCGCGGATACCATCACAGCCACCGCCAACGCGCACACCCGCTTCCTTGAGGCGCATGATCGATGGCACGCTTGCCGATGGCGCACCCGTCGTCAGGATGGCGACATCAAGCCGCGCAATCTCGTCGATCAGCCTACCGACGCGAAGATAGTCATTCATGCCGAGCGCGAAGGCGTGGCTGATGGCAACATTGCCCTGCATGCCGTTTGCCCGGATGCGCTCGAAGATGAGCTCCATGGTGAAGGCGCCGAGGTCGGCGGCTTCGTGCAGATGAATATCGATCGGCACGCCGTGTTTTGTCGCGAGCTGAAAAAGAATGTCCAGCTGACCCTTGGGATCGCGGTCAATGCCACAGGGATCGATGCCGCCAAGCACCTCGCAGCCCTGCTTTAAGGCTTCATCGAGAAGCTCCACCGTGCCGGGCATGACCATGACGCCCGATTGCGGGAAGGCGACGACCTCGATATCGATGATGCCATCAAGCTTTTCCCGTGTTTCCCAGATGCCTTCGACCAGCTTCAGCCCATGGGTCGGGTCGATATCGACGTGGCTGCGAATATGGGTGCCGCCATTGGCCGCAAGCCCGATGGCATGGCGCATGGATTGGCGATGCGGATCGATGCCGATCTGAACGCGGTTTTCCCGCTCGAAATCGATCCGCTCGCGCAGGATCGCAGCACGATTGTTGACGTGCCAGGGCATGCCCCACGTCGTCTTGTCCAGATGCGTATGGGCATCGATAAGACCGGGGACGGCAATTGCTCCCTTGCCATCCTCAATCGGCATGCCGGGTTCGGCGTCGAACTTTCCGAAGCCGGTAATCTTGCCGTTCCTGATCATGATATCGCAGGCTTCTCCCGCCATGGGCCGTACGTTGCGAAGAAGAAGATCGTGCATGGAACTCACCTCAGTTTTGGATTGAGCGCATCGCGCAGCCAGTCACCCAGAAGGTTGACGGTGACGACGAGCAGGCAGAGCTGGAAGACAGGGAACAGCACGATCCACCAGGAGCCGGAAAACAGGAACTGGTTGCCGATGCGGATCAATGTGCCGAGCGACGGCTGGCTGGGCGGCATGCCGATGCCGAGAAAGGACAGGGTTGCTTCGGTAAGGATCGCCATGCCGAAATTGAGCGTTGCCGCGACCATGATCGGTGTCAGCGTATTGGGCAGGATATGCGCCGCCATGATGCGGCGGGCGGGGACCCCGATCAGCTTTGCCGCCTGAACATAATCCTTGCCAGTTTCGACGCTGGCCTGGGCGCGCACCGTACGGGCATATTGCACCCATGCGGAAAGGGCGATGGCGAGAATGAGCACGGCGGATGCACCGACCTCACGCAGATTGTCGGGCAGCATTTGCCGCACGACTGTTGACACGAGGATGGCGACGAGAATGGTCGGGATGGAGAGCGTGATGTCACCGATGCGCATCAGCAGGCCATCGGCAAAACCACCGAAGTACCCCGCCACCAGACCTGCCGTCATGCCGATGACGAGCGAAAGCAGCACGGAGGCAACGCCGATGACGATGGAGATGCGTGTGCCGTAAAGAATGGCCGAGAGCATGTCGCGTCCCTGCGTATCCGTTCCAAGCAGAAACGGCCATTCGCCGCCCTCCTGCCAGATCGGCGGCAGCTCGGCCTGCCACATGTCCAGCGATGCGCCATCATAGGGATTCTGGGGTGCAATCCACGGCGCGAAGACAGCGGCGAGGATGAGGATTGTCAGGATGAGCGCGCTGATCTTTGCCGATTTGCTGCGGCTGAAGGACCAGTAGAGATCGCTGTCACGCATGCGACTAAAAAGCGACCGGCGGGCAGGTTTTTCCGTTTGCGAAAGGTCTGTCATGAAACCGGCTCCCTTCGGTTAGCGCGCGGCGCGCAGACGCGGATCGATGACCGCATAGGCGATATCGACGAACGTGTTGAGGACAACGAAGATGAAGGAGATGATGCAGAGATAGGCCGCCATGACGGGGATATCGAGGAAGGTGACCGCCTGGATGAACAGCATGCCCATGCCCGGCCACTGAAACACCGTTTCCGTAATGAGCGCGAAGGCGATGAGCGAACCGACATTCATCGTCGTCAATGTCACCACCGGCATCAGACAGTTGCGCAGCGCATGACGGAAATAGATCCGCCAGCGTGGGATACCGCGGGCCCGTGCAAATTTCACGAAATCGGACCGCAGAACTTCAAGCATTTCCGCTCGCACCAGACGCATGACGAGGGTTATCTGGTACAGCGAAAGTGCAATGGCCGGAAGAATGAGGGCCGCGCGTCCGGATGACGTCAATAGCCCCGTCGACCACCAGCCGAGCTGAACGACATCGCCGCGACCGAAGGCCGGTGCCCAGCCGAGGGAAACGGAAAAGACCAGAATGAGTAGGATGCCGACAACGAAGCTCGGCAGCGAAACGCCGACAATCGACAGGAATTGCAGGCCCTCCGTATACCATTTTCCGCGCCGGATCGCCGTCAGAACGCCGAGAGGCAGACCGACGACCAGCGATATGATGGTGGCAACCAGCACCAGCTCAAGCGTTGCGGGAAACCTTTCGGCGATCAACGGTAGAACCTGCTGCCCATTGCGGTAGGAAACACCGAAATTACCCTCCGCTGCATCTTTCACAAATCGCAGATATTGGGTCGGCAGGCTGTCATTGAGGCCCAGCCGTTCACGTAGCGCGGCACGATCTTCCTGCGAGGTCTGTTCGCCGACCATCAGTTCGACGGGATCGCCCGCCAGCCGAAAAATGAGAAAGGCGAAAAGCGCGACGGAAAGCATGACGAGCACGGCATTTCCCAAACGCTTGATGATGAAAACCAGCATTGTTACCTCTCGGACGCGAGCCTGAGCCACGCGGGCTTTCAGGTTCGATCACTCTCTTCCAGAGATGGGCCAAAGATTTCACGGCCTAACTTAGCCGCAACAACATACAACTTTGTCGACAATTTCGACGCGGATTCACCCTGATCCCGGACCGGTTAACCGCTAAGCAACTGAGGCGCTCGGCCTGTGGCCGGCGCCTCAACAACGCGTCTTACTTGTCGACCTGGGTCAGCCAATGGCGTGGCTTGTTGTCGGCACGGAAGTCGACACTTTTGACCTTGGCCAGCATAGCCCAGGCAATCGGCTGCTGGTGCAACGGCACGAGCATGGTCTCGTCCTTGGCAATCTTCAGCGCAGCTTCTTCAAGCGCCAGGCGCTTCGTATTGTCCTGCTCCTGCGCCGCCTGCGCGACAAGCTTGTCAATTTCCGGGTTGGACCAGCCGCCATAATTGGAGACGCCCATCGCACCCTTGCGGGTGGAGAGGATCTGCGACAGCATCGAGAAGGCGTCCAGCGTCGGCTCGTTCGCCCAGCTGAGGTTGAAGACGTCAGCCTTGCCGCCATTGCGCTTGGGTGACTGCACTGAACGTGGCGCAATATCGATGGTCGGCTGGAAACCGCCGCGCTTCAACATGTTGGCAACGCCCGAGCAGATATCCTCCTCATTGACGCTCTCGTCATTCATGCAGGTATAGGTGAAGGCGAGGTTCTTCATGCCGGCATCGGCAAGCAGCTTCTGCGCCTTGGCCGGATCGGCCGGTTCAAAGGTATCAAGCGACTTGGCGTAGCCCGCAATTTCGGGCGCGATCAGCGAACCAGAAGGTCTTGCAAGACCACGCATGACTTTTTTGTTAATCAGGTCTCGATCGATCGATGCTTCGAAGGCCTGACGGACACGCAGATCATTGAAGGGATTCGGCTGGCCATTCTCGAGCTTTTCGCGGCGATTGAAGCCGATGAAGAGCGTGCGAAGCTCGGTGCGTTTCTTGACCGAGATATTGGGCGAGGATTCCAGGCGCGGCAAATCCTGGATCGGAGCGGAATCGATCAGGTCGATTTCACCCGACAGCAGTGCCGCAACGCGTGTCGCAGCAGATGCAATAGGCACGAATTCGATGCGGTCGAGATTGTGCTTCTTCTGGTCCCACCAGCCTTCATTCGCAACGAGAACAGTTTTGCTGTCCGGAACGCGGCTCTCCAGCTTGAAGGGGCCGGTCCCATTGGTGTGCATGGTGGTGTAGCCATCAACCTTCGACGCGAAGTCGGTAGGCTTCTCGCTATTGTTATCTTTCAACCACTTGGCGTTGAAAATGAAGATGTTGGTTATGTCGTTCAGAAAGAGCGAGGTAGGCGCGTTGACATCGAGGTCAACCGTGTAGTCGTCGACCTTTTTGACGCCAGCGTAAATCGGAATATTGCCACGCAGCGGCGAGGTTGCGTCCGAAGCGCGTGTGAAAGATGCGACGACGTCATCGGCGGTAAAGTCTGCGCCGTCATGGAACTTCACACCCTTGCGCAGGGTGAAGCGCCAGGTCTTTCCATCAATCAGCTTCCACTCGGTGGCAAGTGCGGGCTCGATCTGAAAATCCGGCCCGTAGCGAACGAGGCCCTCGTAAATATGGTTCAGAAAAGCCAGGTTGGACGTCGACGGCACCGAATAGGGGTCTAGTGAATAAAGATCGGCGCGACCGCCCCAGCGAAGGGTCTCGGCATTGGCGGGAACGGCAATGGCGGCGGCAGCCATGGCCGCCAGGACGAAACTTCTGATACGGGACATTTGATCCCCCCTTTTTTATAAATCGTTGAAAGACCGCAAGGCGGTCCGGTCTGGCAGAGGGAGTATTGTTTCGCCCAGGCTTATTGTCAATAATATTGTTGACAATTATCGTACTCAACATCGTATGTTTTTGGATACGGGCTGAAATTCAGGGAGGACGAAATATGACAGGCTTTCTGCTGCTGCACGGAACGATCGTCACGGTCGACAGAGAGAGACGCATGATTGAAGACGGCGGATTGGCCATCGAGGGCGACAGGATTGTCGACATCGGCGCTGCGCAAGATCTCCAGTCTCGGCACACCGACAAACAAAATATCGACTGCCGGGGAAAGCTGATCATCCCCGGCCTGATCGATGCTCATGGCCATGCTGGCCACGCGCTTCTTCGCAGCATTGCAGCGGACACCAATGCAATGTGGATGAAAATCATCACCCCCACCTATTATCACTACGTGACCCGCGATTACTGGTATGCGGACGGGTTGATTTCCGGCATTGAACGGTTGCGCGCCGGGGTGACGACCGGGGCGAGCATCATCTCCTCGATGCCACGCGCGGATGACCCCGTCTTCGCCATCAACCATGCCCGCGCCTATAGCGAAATCGGCCTTCGCGAAATCATCTGCGTTGGGCCGTCGGGCCTGCCCTGGCCGCATCAGGTTACGCGGTGGGAGAGCGGTTCGCCAGAGCGTCGCGACGTGAGCTTCGACGAGATGATGGAGGGCAGCGAAGCGGTGATCGAAGCATTGCACGGCGGCGCCGATGGCCGTATCAGCGTTTTTCTCACGCCTTTCACCATCGTGCCTTCGGTCGAACCATCAAATGCATCGACACCCGATCAGGCTGTGAAACTGACCGAAGGCGACAGGATGCAGGCCCGCCGGATACGAGAGATGGCGCGCAAGACAGGTGTGAGGCTTCATTCTGACGCCTTTGCCGGGCAAATCCGCATGGCGTTCCAGGACAAGGAAAATGCCCTGCTCGGGCCTGACATTCACCTTCAGCACTGCTGGGGCATCTCCCATGACGAGATCGACATCTTGGCGCAAACCGGCACCCGCGTGACCCACGCGCCACCGGGCCGCGCGACCCCCATCATGGACATGATGTCGAAAGGCATTCGTGTCGCCATCACCACCGATGGTGCAGCCCCGAGCCGCCATTTCGACATGTTGCAGACGGCGCGCCTGGCACAGTTCACGCAACATCTCCTGCATAATCACGACCGCTACCTGCTTCCGCCCGGCAAGATATTTGAGATGATCACGATCGATGCCGCCCATGCCATCGGCATGGAGGACGAGATCGGTTCGCTCGAAATCGGCAAGAAGGCTGACGTCGTCATCATCGATATGCGCAAACCGCACCTCATGCCCATGTGGATGCCTGTTCATCGGTTGGTGCATCAGGTTCTCGGAAGCGATGTCGATACCGTATTTGTGGACGGCAAGTTGCTGATGGAAAACGGACGGGTCCTGACGGCAGATGTCGATGCTGCCATTGCCTTTGGCCAGCAGGAAGCCACGGCGCTGGCGGAGCGGGCCGGGCTGAGATCACATATGCATGATCCCGGCTGGGGCCGCCTGCTGCGCACATTTGACGAACCGGTGCACCCTCCGCGTCCACCGGAAGATGCAAGGTACCGCGCGGGGGAGCATGGACTCGATCAGAACCCATAGATCAACAGGCTACGGCAAATCCTCATTTGTAATACCGTCAGCTTCACGACAAAAACTCCCCGGCCTGGAGTGGACCGGGAAGCAAACCTGACATCATGTCAGGAACTTTGACTGGAGCTAGTGGCTCACCTGTCCGGGAACAGGGTGGATCTGAGTTGCCTAACCCAACTATATTTTTTATTCATAGGATCAGAACGAACGCTCGAGACGAACGAAACCGGTCCAAGCCTCAGGCTTCTTTTCGACGTCGAGGTAGTTCGCCGCCAGCCTCGTGGAGAGGCCGTCGGTGATCTTGTAATCGACCGTCAGACCGGCCTTCCAGGCATCGTTGTTCGAGAAATTATCCCAGGAAGCGAGGCCATAGCTGCCGTAATACTGAACGCCGGGAGTGATCTTCAGCTTGTCGGTTGCCTTGAGGGCGTAGGATGCAGCAACGGCCCATTCGGAAACGTTGTAATACGCGTTTGCACCGGAAGCCCAGACACCAGCCAGAGCGAGCGTGCCCGGACCAACGCCAGCTTCTGCGATGAGGCGAACGGCACCATTCTCACGATCGGTGTCATAACCGCCGATAAGAGCGAAGGATACGCTGTCGAACTTTGCACCAACGCCGGCAGCTACGCCCACATTGTTGTCGCTCTTGTTGAAGGAGCCAACAGAAATGCCTTCCAGCTCGTCAACCGAAACGCCAGCCCAGAACGAACCTGCGTCATAGGTGTAACGAATGGAGTTGAACTTGGAGTTCGACGACAGTTCGTCGGTTTCACCACCAATACCATCGTCCCACCAGCTGGTGAACTTACCAACCTTGAGGCCGGCGAGTTCAATGAAGGCCTGGTCAACGAAAACCGCCGAACCCTTATCATTGGAATTGGTCGCAGAAGCGGCTGCCGATCCGGTGTCAGCATTGCCCTGGAAGCCGATGAAGCCACGAAGAGCACCGAGCTCGGTGTCGGTGCGGGTGTCAACTTCGAACTGCGCACGTGTGAAGGAGTCCCAGTCGGACTTGCCGGATTTATCGCGACCGAAGTCAGTCTGGAAACGCACGTAGCCCTGGAACTTCAGGCAGGTTTCGGTGCCTGGGATGTAGAAGAAGCCGGCGCCGAAAGCGTCGCAAACGCGAACGTATTCCAGGGGCTCAGGCTCAGCAGCGACGATAGCGTCGGCAGCGTGAGCGCCGGATACTGCTGCGAGGGCCGCAGCGGAGCCGATGAGAAGGCTCTTGATGTTCATTTGAAATCTCCAGTCAAAAATTTTTCAACGAGTGCGCAAATTTGAGGGCTGGTCTTTCCCTGCCGCCCGCCTCCCCTGCGCTGACTGAGCAAATGACGGAAATCATCAGCGACTCGCAATTCAAATCGTCAAAATCGAAATACCGATAAAGTATTGATCAGAATGTCGTAGTAAAATTACAACAAATTAAAAGTTGTAAGTAAAGTAATTAATTATTTATTCTATATTTTTATACTAAATTGCTGATGCCTTATTTTATCATATACTTAATCGAAGCAGGTGGGCAGCACGGTGTCGCCGGGCCGCGAAAGCTGCGACTTATGCTGCCGTGGGGATGTTGCAGTTGGGAAACAAGAAAAGGCGATGACAGGAAACGCCGGCCACCCAGGTCGGGGCGCACGTCCGTTCTTAAATGGTCAGCAATGTGCCGCAATTTAGCGGCTGGCTTCGGATGCCCCGTTTGGGAAAATCGAGCTTTGCGCCAGCATGGCCGCGATCGCCTGAGCGGGCACCGGCGGGCTGAAATAATAGCCCTGACCACAGGGGCACCCGGCGTCCCGCAGAAATTTGGACTGCTCACCGGTCTCCACGCCTTCGGCGATGACATCGATACCCAGCGAGCTGGCAAGCTGGATCATGATCGAGACGATGGCACTGTCCTTGGCATTACCAGGCAGGTAAGCGAGGAAGGAGCGGTCGATCTTCATGCAGGAGAGAGGAAAGGTCTTGAGCATACCGAGGCAGGAGTAACCGACCCCAAAATCATCCAGCGCGAGGCTCACGCCCATGTCCTTGATGGCCCGCATGATGCGCACGGATGCGTCAACGTCCTGAATGATGAGCGTCTCAGTGATTTCGATTTCCAGAAGCGATGCCGGGAGTCCGGTTTCCTTCAGCGCGGCCCTTATCTGTTCCACCAGCCCGCCCTGAAACTGCCGCGGCGAAATATTGACCGCCATCTTGACGGGCGGAAGCCCGGCGGCGGCCCATGCCTGCGCCTGATGACAGGCCTTGCGCAGGATGCTTTCGCCGAGTTCGACGATCAGGCCGGTTTCTTCCGCAAGTCCGATGAATTCCGAGGGAGCAAGCAGACCTTCCGTCGGGTGCTGCCAGCGCACCAGCGCTTCCACACCATTCATTACGCCGCTCGCAAGATTGATCTGCGGCTGGAAGTGCAGCACGAACTCGTCGCGCGTTACGGCTTTGCGCAGTTCCTCGATGCGGTTGACCTTCTTTTTCAGATCCTCCGCCATGTTGGGGGTGAAGGTGGCAATCTTGTCACGCCCGCTATGTTTGGCTTCATACATGGCAAGATCGGCGGCCGCGACGATCTCCGCCGTGTTCTTTCCATGCTCCGGGAAAAACGCCATTCCGATGCTGCATGTGACCTTGATATCGTAATTGCCGATACGCAGAGGTTGTGAAACAGCAGCGCGGATGCGGTGCAGCCGGGTTTCGACATCCTCTTGGCGTACGTCAAGAACGATGACGAATTCATCGCCGCCAACCCTCAGAACCAGATCGCTTTTACGCAGCGCTCTGGCAATGCGCGACGCGGTCTTTGAAAGAAGCGCGTCCCCGATGCTGTGGCCGAGCGTATCGTTGATCTGCTTGAAATTGTCGAGGTCAAGAAAGCAGACGGCCACCCTTCCCTTCGTCTTCCCGGCCGTCTCCAATATTTCAGGTAGCCTCGTATCGAGAAAACGGCGGTTCGGCAGCCGGGTCAGCATATCGTGATCGGCGAGAAACGCGATGTGCTCCGCTGCCCTCTTTCGGTCAATGGCAAGGCCCGCCATGCGCGCCGCCGCGCCGATGAACTCGAGGAGCGCAGGATCCGGCAGACGGCCGGCCAGCATACACCAGACGAAACCGTGCGCCTTGCCTCCGCTTTCGGGGATATCGAAACTAAAGGCCACATCTTCGGCGGAGTGGGTAAGGCCGTCGGGGTCGCTGACGCTGGAGAGAAGGGCGATCAGTCCCTTTTGCTGCGCCAGAGCCGGCGAAACATAAACGGACGGTTCTCCCTCCGCAGCATCGAATACCCGCACGGCGCAGGCCAATCCGGTTGCCAGATTTTCAATAGCCTTGACGAATTCTTCGAGAAAATCCTCGATGCGGGCGGCCGCGACAATCATTTCGAGAATATGCGCCTGTGCCTGAAGCAGTCTTTCCGACGCTTTTTTCTGGGTGATATCCCGCGAGGCGCCGACCACACCGATGATGTTGCCCGCCTTGTCCCTAAGCGGCACGCGGGACATCATGAGCCAGCGATCAACATCGCCACGCATGGCCCGTTCTTCATATCCAAGATCCGCCTTGCCAGTGCGCATCACGCGCGATTCGGTGTCGGGAATGCCGGCGATATTGGCCGCTTCCCCGTGGATCTCGTAGTCGGTGAGCCCGATAAGCTGCTCGACCGTGTCAAAACCGTTCTCATTGACGATGGCACGATTGGCGAAAAGGAAGCGCCCTTCCAGATCCTTGGCGTAAATGAAATCCGGCACGTGATCGATCATCGCTTCCAGAAGGGCGTGCCGGTCGGATGGATTGGTGTTTTCGCGAACGGCAGCTGAGGCTGGCGTGGCACTCCTGCGAGTTTTTCGCGACATCCGGGTCTGCTCGGGTGTCTTCGGGCCTTTGGAACGCACCACTCCGCCTCATTGCTTTATAAGAAAGCAGAATAGTAGGATTATACATATTATATAAATGTGAACGGCGGGTCGAAACGAGGCGTAAATCGCCGTCTTTCCGGGACCGAGAGCAGATCGGTGGATGCGTCACGCGAAACGGCGCGGACAAAATCCGCGCCGTAACAATGGCCAGTGTTCAGAAATTGTATCAAACGACAGGGGTCGGCAATTCCTGACCGGCAAAATGCGCGTCAAGATTGGCGAGAACCAGATCTGCCATGGCACGCCGGGTTTGGTGCGTGCCGCTGCCGACATGCGGAGCAAGGGTGACCGTATCGAAGGCAAACAGCGCTTCAGGCACGCGCGGCTCTTCTTCGAACACATCCAGCGCCGCGCCGCCGATCGCGCCTTTCGATAGCGCCTCGATGAGCGCCTTCTCATCCACCAGCGAACCGCGCGCCACGTTGACGAGTATGCCCTGCGGCCCTAGTGCCCTCAGCACATCGGCATTGACGACGTGCCGTGTTTCGGCGGTGGCAGCGGCGGCGATGATGAGGACGTCGCAATTGGCAGCAAGGTCCTCTATGCTGCCGTAATAATCATAAGCGACCTCACGTCGGCTTCTGGCGGTGTAGGATATCTTCCCGTCAAAACCCTCCAACCGCTTTGCGATCGCCTGACCGATGCGGCCAAGGCCGAAAATGCCGTAGCGGCGACCGGCCACCCGTGTGGAAAGGCCCATGTCGCCTTTCAGCCATTGACCGGTGCGGACATATTGGTCCGCCTGCGGCAGCTTTCGCGCCTGTGCCAGTATGAGGCCCAGCGCAAGGTCAGCCACATCCGCCGTCAGCACGTCGGGCGTATTGGAAACATGAAACCCCCGTTTTCTGGCTTCAGCCAGATCGACCTTGTCGAAACCCACCCCATTAATGGCGACAATTTCAAGGCTGGGGAGCGCAGCAGCTATATCCGCAGGCAGACCGATATGGCCGCCAGTGACAACGCCGCGGATTGCGCCGCCGTGGCTGGCTAGGAAAGCAGCTTTGTCTGCGGCTTCAAACAGGCGATGTATCGTAAAGCGCTGCGCGAGTTCTTCTTCCAGTGCCGGGATGAGCGGGCACAGTTGCAGGATTTCAGTGGTCATGGATTTTCCTTTGAGCCGGTGAGCTACTTCACATCGGCCTTGACGAACTGCCGGAGTTCCGGCGTTTGCGGATTGGCAAAGAGCTCGGACGAGCGACCCTCTTCCCAGATCTTGCCCTTGTGCATGAAGATGGTTTGCGTCGCCACGCGGCGCGCGAAGGCCATTTCGTGGGTGACGAGGATCATGGTCATGCCGTCCTTGGCGAGGTTCTCCATCACGGTCAGCACTTCCTCGGTCAGTTCGGGATCGAGCGCCGAGGTCACTTCGTCGAACAGCATCACTTTCGGCCGCATGGCAAGCGAGCGGGCAATGGCCACGCGCTGCTGTTGGCCGCCGGACAGCTGGTCGGGATAGGAATCGAATTTCTCCGAAAGGCCGACCAGCTGCAGGACCTCGCGGGCGATATCCTTGGTTTCCGATTTCGGCACATCCTTGACGATGCGCGGCGCCAGCATGATGTTTTCGCCGACCGTCAGGTGCGGGAAAAGATTGTAGCTCTGGAACACGATGCCGACGTCGGTGCGCAGCTTGCGCAGAGCCTTGGCATCTTCGCCGATCGCATGACCGGCGATTTCTATGCGGCCGGAATTGATCTTTTCCAGCCCGTTCATGCAGCGCAGAAGCGTGCTCTTGCCCGAGCCCGAGCGGCCAATGAGGGCGAAGACTTCACCGCGGCCGACCGAAAGCGACACGCCTTTGAGGACTTCCAGAGCGCCAAAGCTCTTGTGAACGTTTTCAACGATTACTTCCGGCATGAAGCCTCCTTTCCAGCCAACGCGACAGCTGGGACAACGGGTAGCAGACGATGAAATAAAGAATGGCCACGGCGACGAAGACGCGGAACGGCTGGAACGTGGCATTGTTGATGAGCTGCCCTGCTCTTGCCAGTTCGACGAAACCGATGATCGATGCGATGGACGTATTCTTGACGACCTGAACGGCAAAACCCACGGTCGGCGGCAGGGAAATCCGCATCGCCTGCGGCAGGATGACGTAGCCATATTGCTGGGCGCGGGTGAGAGCGAGTGATTCCGACGCTTCCCATTGCTGCTTCGGCACCGCCTGAATGCAGCCGCGCCAGATTTCGGCGAGATAACCTGACGTATAGATGGTCATCGACGCGCCGGCGGCAAAAAGCGGCGGCAGTTCCAGCCCGGCAAGGCTGAGGCCGTAATAGGACAGGAACAGGATCATCAGCACCGGAATCCCCTGAATGACCTGGATATAGGTGCCGGCGGCAATGCGCAGCAGCTTGCTGTCCGAGGTGCGGGCAAGAGCGATAAAGAAGCCGACGATGCCGCCGCCGATCAGCGCAATGATCGTCAGAAGCACGGTCCATTGCAGGGCGGTCAAAAGGAAGCCGAATTCGTTCCAGCCGAAAGTTCTAAGGGTCATGACTGCACCTCCGGCAAAGCGGTTATCGTCTTGCGGGCGACACGACGGCCAAACAGCCACATGCCGACAAGGGCAAGGATGAGCCGCAACGAAAGCGCCAGCGCCAGATAGATGAGCGTGACGACGATATAGACCTCGAAGGAGCGATAGGTTTGCGATTCCACGAAGGCTGCGGCCGCCGCAAGCTCATGGGTGGAAATGGCCGAACATATGCTCGATGCCAGCATCATCAGCACGAACTGGCTGCAGAGCGACGGATAGACCTTGGCGATGGCAGGCACGATGATGACGTGGCGATAGATCTGGTACTTGGTGAAGCCCAGCGCCTCGCCCGCCTCGATCTGCGACTTGTGCACCGCCTCGATGCCGGCGCGGATGATTTCCGTCGAATAGGCCGCGAGATTGATCGTCATGCCGATCAGCGCCGCGGTATCCGCCCCGACGCGAAAGCCCAGGCCCGGAAGGCCAAAATAGACGATGAACAGTTGCACGAGAAACGGCGTATTGCGGATCACCTCGACATAAGCGTCCACGATGATGCGGACGATGCCGCCATTGATGGAGCGAAGCGAAGCGAGAAGAATGCCGAAAGCGCAGCCGAGCACGATGGAGAGGACCGACAGTTTGATCGTCAGCCATATGCCGTTCAGAATCTCATTCTGATATTGGGCGAGTGCGCCGAATTGGAATGTGTAGGACATGCGTCACTCCGTTGACATTTCCCGGCCCGCCGGAAGCCTTCCCGGCGGGCGCGTTGAAAGGCTCAATCAGAAGCTTGGCAATTGCGGCAGCGGACGGCCGGTCCACTTGACCGAGATGCGGTCGAGATCGCCGGACATCTTCATGAGATAGATGGAGGTGTTCAGCCACTGGCGCAGCTCGAAATCCTCGAGCTTCGTCGCCATGGAGTTGCCCTGCTGGAAGAAGGTGAACCCAACCTGCAGACCGGCTTCCGGACGCTGTTTGATGATCGCCTCGCCGACTGTGGAGGGCAGTGCCACGGCATCGACCTGACCTGCAAGCAGTGCCTGGGCGCTGGTGGAATCGTCCTCGTAGACAACGATTTCCAGACCTTCGATATTGGCCTTGCGCAGCGCGGTTTCCTGCGAGGAACCGCGATTGACCGAAACGCGCTTGCCCTTGAGGCTGTCGAGATTTTCGAACTTCTGGTCCTTGCCGGAGATGATATCCATGTTGAAGGCGCTGTAAGGCTGCGTGAACATCACGGTCTTGGCGCGTTCGCCGGTCGGGGCGAGCGTCGCGACAAGGAAGTCGACCTTGCCGGTCTGAAGCGCGGGAATACGCGCCGGCGGCGTCAACGGCACCAGTTCGACCGGCAGAGACAGGTAGGAACCGATGAGATTGGCGACATCGACGTCATAACCGGAAGGATTGCCCTTCTCATCCACCATGCCCATGGGCGGTGCACCGGTCAGAACGCCGATCTTGACCTTGCCGCGCGCCGTGATCTCGCTAAGCGAGACAGCATGAGCGGATGTGCTGGCGGCAAGTGCCGCTGCGGCAACACCGACGGCAACGGTAATGTTTTTCAAAAATCTGGATATGCTCATGGTCTCTCCTCCAACCTTTTAAGCGGCTGCCCCACGCGGAACAGCGATCTTGCGCAAAGCGAAAAATGTTCTCGATAACATTTTACCGCGATTGACAAAAACTCCTCCCAAGAAAGAACGAAAGCTCGAAACGACGACATTTTTCGTTCTGTTTCAGCATTTTATCGGGGCGATCGATTTTCCTCTTGTCGACACTCTCTCTCGTTCTTGGCAGGATCAATAATGCATGTTATCGGTATCATTGCAAGTCTGATCTGCGGCCCTGTTGCATTGGACAGTCATTCGGGAGGAAAACCATGTATACACGCTCGGCAATTTTCGAAGGCAAGATCCACCCCGGCCGGGAGGAGGAGTTCTTCCGCATCGTCGAGGAAAAATTGCTGCCAGTCTGGAAACGTATGCCGAATGCACAGGCGGTGCGGGTGATGCGCACCGAGCGCACGGACCCGGACGCCGCGTCGATCATCATGGTGCAGGAAATCGACTATCCGTCGATGGAAGCAGTGGAGGAAGCGCTGGTTTCCCCCGTCCGGCTGGAAGGCCGGGCGCTGACGGATGAGATGATGAGCATGTGCGACGGGCGTTTTTATCATCTGGTCTATAGCCGCGTCGCATAAATCCGGTGCACGCCGCATTGATATCAAATCATACGGCGTGCTTTCCCTTGATATCTTCGTGTATGTCTTGTCCTGAACCGGTTCGAATTTCGGGAGACATGCTTTGGTGGAGCGCACGCCCTTGGCCGCAGCGTTAGTCACGTCAAAAAAAGCTACCATGAGCGACGTCTCGAAACTTGCGGGCGTCTCCAAGATGACCGTTTCGCGGGTGTTGGCCGATCCTGCCCTGGTGTCTGAAGAGACGCGCCAAAAAGTGATGAAGGCCATCGAGAAGCTTGGCTATGTGCCGGATCGAATCGCCGGTTCGCTCTCTTCCCGGCGCACTAATTTCATCACCGCTATCCTGCCAACACTCACCAACTCCAACTTCGCCGACAGCGCGCAGGGGATGGCCAAAGCGCTGCGCGCGGCCGATTATCAGTTGCTGATCGGTTATACGATGTATGACCTGCAGGAGGAGGAGCGCGTCATCCGCACCATGATGGAGCGCCGCCCTGATGCTATCGTCGTCGCCGGCACGGTGCACACCAAGATGGCGAGCGAAGTGTTGATGCGCGCCGGTATCCCGATCGTTGAAATCTGGGACGTGCCCGAACATCCGATCGACCACGCGGTCGGTTTTTCCAATTACGAAGTGGGAAGAACCGCCGCCAAACATCTGATATCGCTCGGCTTCAAGAGAATCGGCGCGCTCGGCTCCAGGGCCGATGGTGATGTGAAGGACTGGCGCGGCGAAAGCCGCTTGCTCGGTTTCGGGGCCGCCCTGCGCGAAGCCGGCATTTCCGACGATCTCATCATTCGTGAAGGCAGCGCGCCGGTCTCCTACGATCACGGGGCAAAGACGCTCGGTTCGCTGCTGACAAAGGCGCCGGATGTAGAAGGTATTTTCGCCGTCTCCGATATTTCCGCCGTTGGCGCGCTGATGGAGTGTCACCGCCGCGGCATTGCCGTGCCCGATCAGGTTTCCATTCTCGGCTTCGGAGATTTCGATATCGGCCGGCAATGTTATCCGGCGATTTCGACTATCCGGGTCGATGCGCAGATGATCGGTCGCAAGGCGGGCGAATTGCTGCTTTCGATCTTGGAGCCGGAAAAGGATGCTGCTGTTCCCGAAGGGGCACGAGTGGATGTCGGCTTCGAGCTGATCGTGCGGGAGACGACAAAGCGGCTGGCTCAGTGAAGCTTTAGCGTTTCAGAACGAGCGGATGTCGCTTGTTTCTTCTCCCCGCCAGGGAGAAGAAATATGCGGCACCGCTGTGGCGTACTCAACATTCCGCCTGAGTGACCTTTAACGCCCTTACCTCGCACCCCAGGTATCCGTCAGCCGATACCCCTCCGGCCATGGATCCGACGGATCGAGCATGTGCTGGTGTATTCCGGTGATCCAGCCTCGGCCGGAGATTTCCGGCAGGATGGCCGAGCGGTCGCCGACTGTTGTGGTTCCGAGGATACGGCCCGTGAAGGTCGAGCCGATCAGCGACTCCGCCGTCAGCGTTTCGCCTTCCTTCATTTCGCCGCGTGCATGCAACACCGCCATGCGGGCCGAAAGCGCTGTACCGGTCGGCGAGCGGTCCACCTTGCCCGGCTGGATGGCAACGGCCGCCCCTGCCCGCAGGCCCTCGGCTGTGCGTTCTACCTTGCCAGCGAAGAGGCAGAAGGAAAAATGTTTCCAGTCGGGGTTTTCGGGATGGTCGAAATCCAGAGCCTTGTTGGCGGCATTGGTGATGCGCACACCGAGGCGGGCGATCTCATGCGCCTCTTCCGGCTTCAGGCTGAAGCCCATCGCCTCGGCATCGACAATGACGAAACTATCACCGCCATAGGCGGTATCCACTTTCAACTTACCGAGACCTTCGACCTCAAGTTCCGCATCGAGCTTCGCGGCAAAGCTCGGTAGGTTCTGCACGAAAATGCGTTCGGCCTTGCCGTTACGGCATTCCGCGCGCACCTTCACCAGCCCACCCGGTGCTTCCAGCAGCATATGGGTTTCCGGCTCCTGCATCGGCACGATGCCGCCATCCAGCAGCACGGTGGACACGCAGATTGAGTTAGAGCCGGACATGGGCGGCGTATCTTCCGGCTCCATGATGATGAAGGCGGCATCCGCATCGGGATGTTTCGGCGGCACCAGCAGATTGACGTGGCGGAAGACGCCGCCGCGCGGCTCATTCAGCACGAAATTGCGCAGGGTTTCATCACGGGCGATGAAGCGGCTCTGTTCCCAGATCGTCTCACCCGGCGGCGGCTTCACCCCGCCAACTATCACATCTCCCACTTCACCTTCCGCATGGGCGGAGATGACATGAACGGTCTTGATACTGCGCATTAATTTCTCCTCAGGAAAGCCAGGAAGGAAGACGGGAAACGGCTTGGCCGGTCAGCGCGCTGTCGACACAATCGGCAAGGCTGCCGAAACGCACCGCGCGGCCGCTTAGACCAGGGCCGTAATGGGCGTATTTGCCGGAATTGGTCATGAGCGCACGGGTCTTCGTCGGAAAAACCGGCTCGGAAATCGAGCACCAGCAAAGGTCAGGCAGCACCTGCACGCCACTATCTTTCAGACGTTGCAGTGTGCCATCCTGTTTGGCCGCATCGATAATCTGCTGGCCGGCAGTCACGATGACGGCGACATCCGCATGGCGGTTGCGGCCGTTGAACGCGGCGGCAAGGGCGCGGCACTCTTCCAACGAGGCATGAGGGCTACCGATGGCAACGAGTTGCACCTCTTCCGGCCCCTCGTTCAGAAGCGACCACCCAGCGGCCATATCGGCGAGCGAAATGGTTACGGTGTCGGCGGTTTCGAGCGGCGCAAGCTCCGCCTCCGGCGTCACCCCCTCGATATGCAGCATGGGCGAGGCGGAGGTGGTGCCGAAAGCGGCGCAAAGCGCTTTCAGATCATCCCGCGAGGGCATTGCGGAACCGAGGCCGCGCAGCAGCGGAATGCAATCCGGCGCGGCCTTGCCGGCGAGATAGCCGACGAGCGGCCAGAAGGCGTCATCGATGCCAGCTGGCAACGCCACATCGATGATACGCTGCGGGCGGCGGTTTTCTTCGAGATACACCCCAGAAAGCGGCGCCCTGCCCGTCATCGCAATGCAGAGATCGAGAAAATCCGGGTGCTTTGCGGTGCGGGCACCGAGCACCGTATTGGCGAAAATCACCGCATTCGATTCGGCCCAGCCAATCGATTCGCCGGCGCCTGGAGCGCTATCCAGCAGGTAAGGCGAACACGTGAAGGTGGGACGACAGCCCATGCGCACATAGGCATCCGCCAGCCTTGCGGCCGGATCGCCGAATTCCTCCGGCACGCCTTGCGCCCGCCAATGCGCCTTGTCCACCGAAATGGCGTTCATGGTCGTCGCCACCCGCACCTTGCCGCCCATGTCAGCCATTTTTTCCGCAAAGGTTAGGTTGGCGGGACTGGCATAGATACAGCCATCGATATGGCCCTGCGTTACATTCACAAGCGCCGATGCGCCCTGCTGTGCGGCCATGGCGACGATGATGCGCATGGCCTGCCGTACAGCGATACCATCGCGACCATCAAGCATTGCCCCATCGTCCTCCTCAAGGTCGAGATGGGCCGTGGCCGGCGGCGCGATGGTAAGCGAGATACCGTCGGCCTCAATGGTGTTCTCGTTGATGCTGACATGCGCGGCACGCGAGAAGCGGTCGAAATTATCCGCATCAAGACGCACGACCGGCAAAGCCTTTTCGAACATTTCCGCCGCCACAAGCGCGCCGAGCGTCAGAACATCTTCAGCCTCACAGAAAACCAGCGCCGAGGGCGCACGGCCGGTGAGGATAAGATCAAGCAGAACGCCCGAACCTGTGCATGAGCCGCGGCTGGTCGGCATGAACAGCACGCCGCCGGTGAGACAGACGCCATGCAACGGGTGGTGAACGTCGATCACCTTGCCGGTAGCAGGATCGACCCCACCCCAGAAACTCAGCGCCTCGCTCGTAGCGATGACCGCGCCCTCGGCAACGCCCGTCAGAATGGCGTTTGCCTTAAGCGCGATGGTTGGCGAAACGGTAGAAGACATCGAAAATCCCCCTCATGTATTTCCGTCAAACCGTTTCATTGTTCTGCACCTGGAAATACCAAACAAAAGCGCCAAAGAATTTGTCCGTTGGTGGCTAGCCAAAACTCTCTAGAAACGTTGCGGCGAAAATGCCCCTGTATCGATCGCGGGTTTTTGGCCCGTCAGAAGATCGGCGACGATGCGGGCGGTGCCGGCGGATTGCGTCAGCCCCAGATGGCCATGACCAAAGGCATAAATCACCCTCGCCGTGTGCGCTGCTTCACCTATCGCCGGCAGGCTGTCCGGCAACGAGGGGCGAAAGCCCATCCACTGCTTGCCGCCTTCCGTTTTCAAGCCCGGCAGAAAAGCCTTCGCCTTGGTCAAAAGCGCCTCGGACCGGGCGAAATTGGCCGGAAGCTCCAGTCCGCCGAGTTCCACCGCACCGCCAACGCGAATGCCGGAGGATAGACGAGTAACGACGAAACCATGGCCACCGAAGGTGACCTGCGTGCGCAGGTCGAAAGCGCCGGACGGCAGGGTGGTATTATATCCCCTTTCCGTTTCCAGCGGAATTTTTTCCCCGAGCGAACGGGCGATGCGGTGCGAGAAAGCCCCCGCCGCCAGCACCACCTTGCCTGCCCTGCGCGTGCGGCCATCATGGCTCAACACCTCGACGCCATCGTCCAGGGGTCGGAGCGAGGCGACATCAAGGCATTCGATACGGCCGCCAATGGTGCGGAAGTGGTCGGCCAGCGCCAGCGTATAAAGCTTGGGATCGGCGATGGAATACCAGCCGGGCGTAAAGGTGCCGCAGGAAAAACGCGGCGCGATGCCGGGCTGTATCTCGGCCATCTGTTCGGCGTTCAGATGCCGGAACTCGATGCCATGGCGTTCGCGCGCCTTCCAGCCGGGAAGCGAGGCTTCGAATTCGGCCTCGCTTTCATAGACCTGAAGGTTCCCCTCCTTGCGCAGCATCGCAATCGTGTCCGTCTTTTTGAGGAACGGCTCCAGCTCTGCCTTGGAAAGGTCCATCAGCGCCGTCTGGGCGACGGTGGAATGTTCGACTTTCGATGCCGCACAGGCCCGCCAGAACCGGAGCATCCACGGCGTAATCTTCAACGCGTAAGAAGGTGGGACGCTGAGCGGACCCAGCGGATCGAGCAGCCATTTTGGTGCTTTCCACAGGATGCCCGGCGATGCGAGCGGCAAAATATCGGTAAAGGCAAATGCGCCTGCATTACCAGCCGAAGCGCCTGCGGCCGGTCCTTCGCGGTCGATAACGGTAACCGAAAGACCGCGGCCCTGCGCCGCGATTGCCGCCGAGAGGCCGACAACGCCGGCCCCGATGACGATGACATCATTTGCAGGCATTACCGAACGCTCGCCAGGAACTTCTGCGTCTCAGGATGCTGCGGCGCGCCGAAGAGCTGATCCGGCGTGCCGATTTCCGCCATCACGCCCTGATGGAAGAAGGCCACGCGGTTCGAGACATCACGAGCGAAGGCCATTTCGTGCGTGACGCAGATCATCGTCATGCCCTCATCCGCCAGCATCTTCAGCGTATCGAGCACCTCGCCCACCAGCATCGGATCGAGCGCGGAGGTGACTTCGTCGAACAGCATGTATTCTGGCGACATGGCGAGCGCGCGGGCAATCGCCATGCGCTGCTGCTGGCCGCCGGACATGCGGTTCGGGTAGACCTTCAGCTTTTCGGCAAGGCCGACATGGGTCAACTGTTTGACTGCGATTTCCTCGGCCTTTTCTTTGGAAATCCCGAGCACCTTGCGCGGCGCCAGCATGACGTTTTCAAGCACCGTCAGATGCGGAAAGGCGTTCCACTGCTGGAAGACGATGCCGACCTTGCGGCGCAGTTTGTTGAGGTCGGTCGACTTGGCGTGGACCTCGGTGCCGTCGATGACGATCTTGCCGCTGTCGATCGGCTCAAGGCCGTTGATGCAGGTAAGCAGCGTCGACTTGCCGGAACCGGAGCCGCCGATGATGGTGACCACCTCGCCCTTGTTGACGGTGAGGTTGATCCCTTTCAGAACCTCCAGCGGGCCGAAGGATTTGCGGACGTTTTCGATCTCAATCATTGGGGGACCACCGTCTTTCGAGATACCCGCCGAAACGGGCGATGGGGAAGCTGATAAGGAAGTAGATGGCGCCGCAGATCATCAGGATGGTCAGCGGTTCCTGCAGGCGGGTGACAAGGATCTGCGAGGCGCGCAGAAGCTCGATGAGACCGAGCCACAAAACAAGCGCGGAATCCTTCATCACGCCAAGCGTGAGGCCTATCCATGCCGGCAAGGATACTCGGGTAGCAAGCGGCAGGACGATGAAGCGCATGTCCTGTGACCAGGTCATGCCGAGCGACCGGCAGGCCCGGCGGGTGTTCGACGGCACCGCTTCGATGCCGCCACGCACGATTTCCGTGCAATAGGCCGCGGTATAGAGCGACAGAACCACGCAGGAAGTCGTGAAGGGTGGCCAGCCGAGCTTGGCGATCGACTGGAAGGCATTGCCGAGAACCAGCTGGATGAGCAATGGTACGGAACGGAAAATATCCAGAACGAAAGTCAGCGGCAGCGACCAATAGGGTCCGAACTGGAAACGGATGATGCCGAAGATGATCCCCATGATGGTGCCTGCCGAAACGGCAACGGCGGTGACGGCAAGCGTCATGCCGGCACCCTTGGCCAGGAAGACGAGATCACTCCAGGTGAGAGCGGTTTCAAACATGGCTCACCTCTCTCAGTAGCGGAACAGACGCGCGGCCAGCAATCGGGCGGCGAGCGTGACGATCTTGGCGATCACATAATAGATGACCGCGGCAAGCGCGAAGAACTCGAAGGTACGGAACGAGCGGGCGTTTAAGGCCTGCGTGACACCGGCGAGATCGGTGTTCATTCCAACCGTAACCCCGAGCGAGGTCATGAGGATCGCCCAGACCATCTGGTTTGTGGCAGGCAGAAAAGCAACGCGCAGCATCTGAGGCATAATGATGAGACGGAACGTCTGCATCGACGTCATGCCCAGCGAGCGGCCTGACCGCGTCTGCGTATCCGGAATGGCTTTCAGCGCACCGCGGAAATTCTCTGCGAGATAACCGGCATTGTTGAAGGCGATGCCGACGAGAAGGGCGGTATAGGGGCTGAGGTGAATGCCGAAATTGCCAAGGCCGAAATGCGCCATGTAGATCTGGAACAAGGCCGGCGTGTTGCGCGCGACTTCTACCCAGACAGCAGCGAAAGCACCCAGGATCCGGTTGCCGGAAAGCCGAAACAGCGTCAGCACAATGGCGCATGCGAGGCCGATAACCATCGACAATATGGCGATCTGGAGCGTCACCACCGCACCGTCCAGAAGCTGTGGCAAAGCCTTCAGCGCCTGATTCCAGTGGAATGTATAGTTGAACATGAAGGTCCCGCCTCCTCAGAAACGATCAACGGCGCGATCATTTCGACCGCGCCGTTTACGAAAAGTCCTGATTAGCGATAAACGCCGTTGACGGTGAGTGAAGGCACTTCGCCGCCAACCCACTTTTTGTAGAGTTCGGCGTAACGCCCTGTGCGGACCTGCTGATTGATGAAGAGGTTCAGATAATTGATGAAGCCGTATTCATCACGGTTGGTGAAGAGCGCGACATAGTCAATGTCGTATGGCGCCTTGCCGACAACGGAAATGCCTGCGAACTTGCCGCTCTTGACGTTCGACTGAGCAACCGTCGAGGTCGAAACGGTCGCGTCGATCTGGCCCTGGCTGAGAGCAAGGAAAACGTCAGCCTGAGTCTGGTACGGGCGGAATTCGCCGACTCCCCATTCCTTGACGGTCTTTTCAAGCGCGATCGCCTCGAAGGTGCCGGCAGTCGCACCAACCGTCTTGCCCTTCATGTCCTCGAACGACTTGACGCCCGACTTGTCGTTAGCAGTCACGGCCATTTCGAAAGCGAAATAAGGCACGGTCATGCCGACCGTTTTCGCGCGTTCCAGCGTATCGGAGGTCGAGGCAACGCCGACATCAACGCGGCCGGACATCAGTGCCGGAATACGCTCGGGGAACGGGGTCTCAACGATCTCAGCGGTGACGCCGAGCGCCTTGGCGAGATCGTTGCAATAGTCAACGTCAAAACCGATCGGGTTGTTGGCGTCGTCACGCGCGCCCATGGGCGGGAAGTCAAGGACGACGGCGCAGCGCAGCGTGCCGGACGAAATAATGTCGTCGAGCTTGTCGGCCTTGGCCGGGGTGATTGCGGAAGTGGCGGCCAACAGGCCGGCGAAAATGGCCGATTTTTTCATTTTTGATTTGCTCCCAGAATTGGTCTGCCCTTGAGGGCCAGGCCACTATTTCCCCACCCAAGCGAGAAATCAATATAAAAATACAAGGAGTATACAAAAAGAATTTTTGCACGTGCGAAATTGGAGGAGGCACCCGTTAGACTGGGTAGGAAAACCGCTTTGGAATCAATTGGGCAGGAGGGACAGCTCGACGCTGCCTCAAAGTGATGCTTTGCGCCGGCACTCACCCGATGCGCATTTGAATCTTTCGCGCCGATCAGCAGGTAGGGATTTGTTTGACTGGTCTAGATCTGCGAAAGCATTGGTAAATGGCTCGATTTTCGCCTCCTTATGCCTAAAGGAGCCGCGCGCTCTCGGAAGGATGAATAAAATGAACCGTTGCATTACGTCGCCCTTTGTATACTTTATGTATTCAAATTGTGCGATCCTGTTGGAGGACTATGATGAGCGACACGACCACCTTGACCGTTGAGGCACTCTTTCAGCGGGTCGAGTCGATTTTCCTGAGGGCCGGTCTCAATGATGTGCAGTCCGCTGCATTGGCGCGCGTCATCACAGCAGGTGAGCGAGATGCCTGCAAATCTCATGGAGTTTACCGTATCGAGGGCGCGTTGCGGACCGTTAAGTCCGGCAAGGTCAAGCCGGATGCAATACCGCAAGTCGCGGAGGACGATGGAACGGCAATTGTTAAGGTCAGTGCCAATGGCGGCTTCGCCAACCCCGCTTTCGAGCTTGGCCTGCCGGTTCTGGTGGAGCGCACGAAACGCCTCGGCGTCGCAGCGCTTGTCATCAATGACTGCACGCACTTTTCGGCACTCTGGCCCGAAGTTGAAGGGCTGACAGAAAACGGGCTCGCCGGGCTGGTGATGTGCCCGAGCTACGCCACCGTCGCACCCACGGGCGGTAGCAAACCCTTGCTCGGTACAAATCCCTTCGCTTTCGGCTGGCCGCGCAAGAACACCTCACCTTACGTCTTCGATTTCGCGACGTCGGTCGCTGCCCGTGGCGAGATTGAACTACACCGCCGCGCCGGTAAGGCCCTGCCAGAGGGTTGGGCCGTGGACTCCAATGGAAATCCCACCACAGATCCTGAAGCAGCCCTTGCCGGCGCCATGCTTCCTTTTGGCGGCCACAAGGGATCAGCCATCGGCACCATGATAGAACTTCTCGCTGGCATCATGATCGGTGACCTGACAAGCCCAGAAGTGCTTGATTATCTTGGCACGACCACACTTGCGCCCTTCCATGGCGAGTTGATCGTCGCCTTCTCGCCGGAAGCCTTCGCCAAGGGCCGCCCCGGTGACCCATTCCAGCGCGCGGAAGTGCTGTTCGAAGCGATCGTCGGCCAGGGTGCCCGCTTGCCCTCCGGCCGTCGCTTCGCGGCGCGTGCCAAATCCGAAAACGAAGGCATCACGCTCACCGCCGCCGAAATGGCCGGCCTTGACCGACTGCTGGAGAAGGGGCTTGACGCGGTCTCCTGACATTTGGATGGGGAAATGAAAAACGGCCCGCAATTGCGGGCCTTGATAGCGACAACGTCACTCAGCGTTTTTTTTGCGACTGCATAGCATCCCCGCGCCGGCACACCTGACTAGATCCGGCTTCCAGCGCGATCAAGTCCTTGATAGCGGAAAAGTCCTTTCACGGCGCAGACGCGCCGTGGCTGGATGCCGGATCTAGTCCGGCATGACGGAGGAGAAATATCAAGGCTCATCTCATGCAAAAAAGGCCCACAGTTGCGGGCCTTTCTTTCACAGCAGCGATATCTCAGGCAGCCTTGCAGGCCTGCACTGCGCCCGGAAGCTTGCTCCAGTCAGCGTACCAGCTGTTGAACAGCTTGAACTGCGCCTCGACATAACCGCGCTGGCTGTCGGTCAAGGCATCGGTTTCGTTGAAGTGGAGCGTGTATTCCTTGTCGCCCTTCAGCACCATCATATGCTTGAAGTAGAGGACAAGATCCGGGCCTTCATCGAAGGACGATAGTACGGCGAGCGCCTGCTCCAGTTCCAGCGCGCGGGCGCGGGCATCCGCATCACCCTTGGCGGCCGCCTGCGACAGCTTGCAGAGATGAATGACTTCCTTAGGGAGCACATTGCCGATGCCGGTGATGGCGCCGGTTGCGCCGCAATTGACGAAGCCATGGAAAACGGCGGTATCGACGCCAATCATCAGGGTCACGTCGTCGTCACGGCTGGTGATGTTTTCAGCCGCATAACGCATATCGGCGGGACCGCCGAATTCCTTGAAACCGACGAGGTTCTTATGCTCGGCGCGCAACGCGAAGAAGAGATCGGCGCGGGTCGCGAAGCCGTAATAGGGGCTGTTGTAGATGACGGCCGGGATTTCCGGAGCAGCCGAGAGAATGGCTTTGAAGTGGGCCTTCTGCGCAGCGATAACAGAACCGCGCGACAGGACGCGGGGAATGACCATCAACCCCTTGGCGCCAACCTTCTGGGCGTGGGCAGCATGAGCAACGGCAGATGCCGTGTTGACCGCCCCGGTACCAACGATGACAGGAATGCCAGCCTTAACCAGACGCTCGACGCCTTCCATGCGCTGCTCGTCTGTCAGGAGCGGCCAGTCGCCCATGGAGCCGCAATAAACGACGGCGGACATTCCGTCGGCGATGAGTTCCTTGCCCTTGCGGACAAGCGCATCGAAATCAGGTGTGCGATCTGCCTTGCATGGGGTCATCAAAGCAGGGATTACGCCGGAAAAAATGCTGGCCGTCATTATTAGCTCCTAAGGCACAGGGTTCTCAGGAATGGTCGCGGCTCCGCGCCACCCTTTCGAGGAGGACATTACTATCTTGTATTTTATTTGTCGACAAGAAATCGACAGGCTATAGACTTATTTCGAGGCGCTCGTTTCGCACCAGCAGTTTCTGCACCTGGCGAACGATCTGTTCCGCGTGTTCACGCGCCAATTTTTCTGAAAGAGCGATATCGCGCGCGGCGATCGCCGCGATCATTTCCTCATGGTCATCGACGAAGCGCTTAGGCAGGCGGTCCTCGTAGGATTGATAATAGAGCCTGAGGATACGTCGCCCCTCATCCAGCAGACGCTTGAAGAGGCTGGTGAAATAGGGGTTGCGGCCGGCCTCCGCTATCGAAAGATGAAGGGCGGCGTTGGTGGAGATCATTGCCAGTGCGTCCTGCTCCTCAACGGCTATGGCAAACTCCTTGTTATGCGCGCGAATGCCAGCAAGGTCCTCCGGCCGGTGGTATTGCGCGGCCAGTTGGGTCGTGACGCGGTACATCAAGACCAAAGCGTCGAAATAGGTGTGCATGTTCAAGAAATCGATATTCGACACCATGGTCGAGCGGTTGGGCAGCGTATCGATCAGCCCCTCACCCGACAGGCGCACCAGCGCTTCACGGATGGGCGTGCGTGACATTTTGAATCGTTCGGCCAGCTGCACTTCATCGATGGGGCTTCCCGGCGGCAGAACGAGATCGAGAATCTCGTCACGCAGCAGGTCATAAACCATTTTAACCCCGGAGCCGCGCTTGCGCTCTGCAGAAGCAATAATATCCGTCATCATTAATCCCTCTTGTCGACATAAAGAGTACTATTATTTTTTTTCGTTATCAACGCGGCGTGACACTGCTGTGACTTTGAATGCCGGAATAATCGTTCAAAAACAACAAAAAGCCGTCGCGGAAATTGCCCACGACGGCTTCAGATCATTCGATTTGTGTCGCAAGCCGGTCCAGAGCGCGGATTGTGCGATAAACGAGGATACGACTTGCTACAATGCTTCGGCCAGCGATCAGTTACGCAGACCGGTCGCCACGACGGAAATTTTGAAAGCGCCGTCGAGTGTCGGATCAAAAGACGCACCCATTACGACGTCCGTTTCCTCGCTGACGGCCTCGCGAACGAGCGTCATTGCTTCATCGATTTCGTAAAGGGTGAGGTCGTTGCCACCGGAAATCGAGACCAACGCGCCGCGGGCTTCCTTCAGCGAAGGTTCGCCGAGCAGTGGATTGGCAATGGCTGCAGCCGCCGCTTCCGACGCGCGCTTCTCTCCCTTGGCCTGTGCGGTTCCCATCAGCGCGCGGCCACCGTTCTTCATAACGTAACGCACATCGGCGAAATCAAGGTTGACCAGGCCTTCGCGCAGAATGAGATCGGTGATGCAGCGCACGCCGAGCGACAGAACCTTGTCCGCGGTCTTCAAAGCATTTTCAAACGTGGTGCCGGCGTCCGCTATGCGCAGCAGGTTTTGGTTGGGAATGACGATGACGGTGTCGGCCGTATTGAGCAGGTTCGCAAAGCCATACTCGGCAGCGCGCATGCGGCGCGCGCCCTCGAAGCTGAAAGGCAGAGTAACGACGCCGACGGTGAGGATGTTCTTTGCCCTGCAGGCTTCAGCGATCACCGGAGCAGCCCCGGTACCGGTGCCGCCGCCCATGCCGGCGGTGATAAAGCACATGTCGTAACCGCTGAGGTGGTCCATGATCTCATCGAGGGAATCGATCGCCGCCTGACGGCCGACCTCGGGATCGGCGCCCGCTCCCAGACCGCCCGTCAGTTCTGAACTGAGCTGGACGAGGCGGGGAGCGTTGGTCTTCTTCAACGCCTGCGCATCCGTATTGGCTGCAATAAAATCCACCCCGCCAATCCCTTCAGCGATCATGTTGTTGATCGCATTGCCACCGCCACCCCCGACGCCGACAACAGCGATATTGGGGGTATTGCGAGCAATGGTGGCGCGCGGAGACTGGGTCATCGTCTTGTTCTCTTTCTCAACTCATAGGGTCCGGCGCCGTAGAGATAATCGGCACCCGAATGATCGGCGGCATTGCAGCGCGTTCTTCCTGGGCGCAGGAACAACACGGTAACGCCTTGAAATTTCATGCAAGCCTTAAGGACAGATTGCGGCCAAAAGACTTGCGCACAAGCGGCGAAAGATGCGCTACGGCAACGTTCTCCCACCCCTTCCCCGGATGAAAACCAAACCGAATCAAATGCTTCACCATTGAGTGTTGATAGCCGAAAAGGGACATCGTTTACACTCCATTCACTATGTTTATCTCAAATTGGAACGAGTTACCCTCACGGGTGTTTGCTAGCCGACAGCGCCCGATGAGCGCATAGTATGGAGACAGGCAATGTTGGCAGACGTCTTGCAGAGAGAACCAGGTTACAGCACGCAACAGCCTCGCGTCCTGATCGTGGAAGACGAATTTCTGATTGCCATGGATATTGAAGACTCAATCATGCAGGCCGAAGATGATGCCAACGTCATCGGCATTGCCAACCGTCTGGACGATGCCATCGCACTCGGACGCAGCGCCGACGTCGCCTTTGTCGACGTCAATCTGGCAGACGGCCAGACCGGTCCTGAAATCGGCCGCAGACTTTCCGAGAGCGGTGTGGTCGTGATCTTCATGACCGCCAACCCTGAGGTCGTCGTTAACCTTGGTGTCGGGGCGGGCGTGATCTCAAAGCCAGTGCCGCAGGACGCGGTAGAACAGTGCCTCGCTTATGCCATTGCCAAACGCGCCGGCACCCACGCCGTGACCCCGATCGGCATGATGCCGTTCGAGTAGATCCACGTTTATAAAACGGGCTGAAAACAAAAAAGCCTGCCGCGGGAGGAGGTGCGGCAGGCTTTCTGAAAAAATGAACAGCGACTTGGGAGGAGGATAGGCGCTGTCCCCGGGGCAATCCTTTGGGAGGAGGAGTAGGATCGCCCGCTTCACGAAAAGGATGTGGGAGGAGGTACATCCGTTTCGATGAAATAAAGATACCATTTTTCTGCGCATTTGACAGGCACAAGGTTGCAGCACTGATATGCGCTGGACGCATACCCCTTGAGAGCAGTCGCCACTTGGTGGAGCGGCTAAACGGTTGCTGCCTCCGCCCGCTCTACATATTGGATTTGCGGCATGTTTTCATACCTTGGAGTAGTCGGCGAAGGCGAACCTCTCGCATGCTTTGTAGTGATCCGGGCGCTAAAGGATGAGGTCACATTCAGTGAAAAACAAAAACGCCCGCAAGGCGGGCGTTCGGGACTTGAAAATACGGAAGTGCCACTTGTTTATTTGCCAACAGCGGCGCGGGCAACGCTGGTAATCTGGCTGCGGTCGATACCGAGATCGTGCAGTTCACGGCTGCTCATACGGCCCAGTTCGTTGATCGTCTGACGATATTTGCGCCAATTGTTGAAGCTGCGTGCTACGTTCATGACATGACCCTTTCTAAGGTTTTGGTGACGTCAGTAACGTTTCGTTCCGGCGTCCTTCGATGACCTCTATATGCGCTTTTCAATGGGGACTTAACAGGCAGAATAAGGCAATCCACCCATGCGTCAGACGCAAGGGTTGCCGACCCGGCCCGGGTCGAAAAGTAACGTGGCTCAAATCCAGGACCTGGTAACGGAGCGCCTGCTTAGAACTTGTAGCGCACGCCGAAGACATTGGCGTTTGTCGCGCCCTTCATATTGCCCAATGTCTTGCCACCGCCAGACCGGTGGTGGAGGCGCCAGAAGAATTCCGTCGAGGAATCCTCGCTGAAGGAGACGTTGATCTCAGGCCCGAGATAAAACAGGACGTTGGCATTGCCATCATCCTTAATTTCCTGCTCGCGCTCGCGGCCCGGCTGTGCATCCGTGACGAGGCTGAGACCGGCGGTAAAGCTCGGGGTGATTAACAGTCGCTCACTGAGCCTGATCTGCTCATAACGCGCGACCGGGCCTGCCCACACCTCACCGGTAAGGCCCTTGCCAAATCTCGCAGCAATGCCGATTTCGCCACCCAGTTTTACATTGCCGATGCGGTAGGGATAAAACTGGTAACCGCCGCCCAGAATGACATTCTTTTCGTATTCCACGGGAATGAGGGCAGCGCTTTTCAGCATGTCTTCTTTCGTCAGCACACCGCCGAAACCAAATATCGCCTCGCTCGTCTCCGAAGCCATATCCTCCGACGCGAAAGATGGTGTCGCGGCCAGTGCGATGATAGCCACCAGCGACAAACGTGCGGCGATGTTCATCTTGTTACTCCACCAGAATGAGGTTTCCGTGTGCCGGCCGTCCTCATAACCATATTTGGCAAGGCAGAACACACCGTTACCGAACACAATTATTTTACACACGCTGGAGCCCCGCCAGGCTAACTGGACGGATGCGATGAGGCCAAAAATGGCGCTGCGGCAAAATCCACAGCGCCGTAAGCTAAAGCACCCTTACACCGCCCGCGCCCGTCTTACCTCCGCCTGCGTCCATTCCGGCAACCAGTCGCGATGGGCGAGAAGCAGATCGTCCACCATCGACCAGATTTGGTCGAGGTCGAGTTCGGCCGCCGTGTGAGGATCCATCATCGCGGCGTGGTAGATGTGCTCGCGGTTTTCGCTCATCAGCGCCCGCACCGTCAGCTCCTGCACATTGATGTTGGTGCGCATCAGGGCGGTGAGCTGCGGCGGCAATTCCCCGATGAAAGTGGGCTGCACGCCGTTATGGTCGACAAGGCACGGCACTTCCGCTGCACAATCCGATGGCAGCGAGGTGATGCAGCCATTGTTGCGCTGGTTGCCGTAAATAACCGAGGGTTCGCCCGTCCATACCGAGTTGATGATAGACGAGGCATATTCCTTCGACTGTTTGACCTCGATCTTGTCAGCCGAACGATAGGCCGCCGCTTGGCCCTTCCAGCGCTCGATCTGCTCGATGCAACGCTTGGGATATTCGTCGAGCGGGATGCCAAATTTCTCGATCAGGTCCTCGCGGCCTTCCTTGATGAAATAGGGCGTATATTCGGCAAAATGCTCCGAGCTTTCGGTGACGAAATAGCCGAGCCGCGTCAACATCTCGTAACGCACCTTGTTGGGGCAGCGCGGGTTCCAGCCGGGTTTTGGGGCACGACCCTCGCGATAGGCACGCAAGAGGTCGGGATAGAGGTTCTTGTAGCTGCCATCTGCCTGGCGGTGCTCGAACTCCAGGAAAAACGCCATATGGTTGATGCCGGCCGAACGATAACGGATTTCCTCATAGGGAATATCGAGATCATGCGCGAGTTCCATCGCCGTGCCCTGAACCGAATGGCACAGGCCGACCTGCCGGATCGTCGGGTATTTCTCCGCGATCGCCCAGGTGTTGATCGCCATAGGATTCACATATTGCAGCATGATCGCGTTTGGGCAGACCGCCAGCATGTCCTCGCATATCTTCCACAGATGCGGAACGGTGCGAAGACCGCGCATGATACCGCCGACACCGAGCGTGTCGGCAATAGTCTGGCGCAGGCCATATTTCCGCGGCACCTCGAAATCGGTGACCGTGCAGGGTTCGTATCCGCCGATCTGGAAAGCGACGACGACGAAATCCGCACCGGTGAGTGCTTTTTTCTGGTCGGTATAGGTCTCGGCTTTTGCCTTTGCCCCCAATGTCGAAATCAGCTTGTTGACGACGATGGCGCTTTCTTCCAGCCTTTCGCGGTTGATATCCATCAGGGCGATGGTTGCACCCGAAAGCGCCGGACGTTGCAGCACATCGCCAATGATGTTCTTCATGAACACCGTCGAGCCTGCGCCGATGAATGCAATCCTGGGATCTCTTGCCATGTTTACCTCCGGCATTGAAATTCAAGCGATTTCGAAGGCGGCCCGCACAAGCCGCTGAGTATATTCGGTTTTCGGATTTGTCAGCACGTCCTCGACAGGCCCTTGCTCAACGATCTGCCCGCGCTGCATGACGATGACGCGGTGGCAGAGCGCACGCACCACCTTCAGGTCATGCGAGATGAAAAGGTAGCTGAGCCCCCTTTCGTCCTGCAGCTTGCGGAGCAGATCGATGATCTGCGCCTGCACGGAAAGATCGAGCGCCGAGGTCGGCTCGTCGAGCAGGATGAATTCCGGCTCCAGCGCCACAGCACGGGCAATGGCGATGCGCTGGCGCTGGCCGCCGGAGAATTCGTGGGGGAAACGTGAGAGGATATTGCCGGGCATGCCCGCCGCCTCCAGCGCATCGCGCACGCGGTCCAGCCTTTCGGCCTTCGTTTTGCCAAGGCCATTGATGATGAGGCCTTCCTCGATGATCTGGCCGATCGTCATACGTGGATTGAGCGAGGCGAAAGGGTCTTGAAACACGATCTGCATACGAGACCGCAACGGTCGCATTTCAGCGCGGGAGCGGCCATCCACCCTCTCCCCGTCAAAGACCACCTCGCCTGCGACAGGTTCGTTCAGCCGCAGCAGGGATTGGCCGAAGGTCGTCTTGCCGGAACCGGATTCACCGACAAGCCCCAGCGTCTCATGCCGTCTTAGGGTCAAGCCGAGACTGTCGACAGCAATCAGTTCCTTCAATTCCGGTTTGAACAACCCGCCGTAGCGCATCATGAAAGAGACCCGCACGCCGCTTGCCGTCAGCAACACGCCGGAATTTTCCGGCAGCGGCTTTGCCGTTCCATGCGGTTCGGAGCCGAGCAGCCGTTTGGTATAGGGGTGCTGCGGCGCTTCGAAGAGCTTTTCGGTGGTGTTGTGCTCGCGCATCTCGCCATGCTGCATGACATAGACGTAGTCCGAAAACTGCTTCACGATCGTCAGATCATGGGTGATGAGCACCACGGCCATGCCGCGCTTCTTCTGCAGGTCGCGGATGAGGTTGAGTATCTGCGCCTGCACCGTCACATCCAGCGCAGTGGTGGGTTCGTCGGCAATCAGCACGTCGGGATCGTTGGAGAGCGCCATGGCGATCATGACACGTTGGCGCTGGCCGCCGGAAAGCTGGTGCGGATATTGTTTGAGCCGCGCTTCCGGCTCCGGTATCTGCACCTGCCGCAGGAGATCGAGCGCCCTCGCCTCCGCTTGCTTCTTGCTGAGTTTGGAATGAACCCGGATCGCTTCGATGATCTGGCTGCCGATCGTATAGATCGGGTTCAGCGAACTCATCGGCTCCTGAAAGATCATCGAGATGCGGTTGCCGCGCAGCGCCCGGCGCTGGCGCGACGAGAATTTCAGGATGTTGTCGCCATTAAAGCGGACGACGGCCGCCTTCGAGACCGTGGCACGTTTGGTCAACAAGCCCATGACAGTGCGGGCGGTGACCGATTTTCCCGAGCCGGATTCGCCGACGATGGCGATGGTCTCACCCCGGTAAAGCTGGAAGGAAATGTCCTTCACGGCCTGCACCATTCCGTGTTCCACCTTGAAGGTCACGGCAATGTTGCGGGCATCGATGATGGCGTTATCCTGACGATCATCGGCGTCGAAGCGGATGGCGGGGGCGAAGGTGTCGTTCAGGGCAGCTACCATGTCACGCTCCTCTCAATAGGGATCGACGGCATCGCGCAGGCCGTCGCCGAGCGCGTTGAAGGCAAAGACGGTGACCAGCACAAAACCGACCGGTGCAAGAATCCAGGGATAGGAGCCGATGACGGAATAGGTCGCGGTATCCTGCAGCATCAGCCCCCAGGAGATCAGTGGTGGCTTCACCGCAAAGCCGAGGAAACCGAGGAAGGATTCCAGCAGCACGACGCTAGGAATATGCAAGGTCACGGCCACGATGACATGGCTCATCACATTCGGCAGGATGTGCTGGAAGATGATGCGCCGGTCGGTGGCCCCGACAGCGATCGCCGCCCGGACATAGTCGATCCGCGCCAGTGCCAGCGTCTTGCCGCGCACCTCCCGCGACATCTGTGCCCAGCCAAGCGCCGACATGACGCCTACCACAAAAACAAGGAACACGGTGGTTGGTGCGGTGACGGGAATAAGAGAAGTCAGCGCGAGGTAGAGCGGCAATTGCGGGAAGGCGAGCACCACCTCCACGAAACGCTGCACCCAAGCATCCAGCGGCCCGCCGAAATAACCTGATATCAAGCCGACACTGGTGCCGATGACGGTAACGATGGCGACGACGCTCAAGGCAATGGCAAGGGAGATACGCGAGCCATAAATGGCGCGCGACAGCACGTCGCGTCCAAATTTATCGGTGCCAAGAAAATGCACTGGCTGGCCGTCGGTCGAGCCGAAGAAATGCCGGCTCATCGGAATGAGACCCAGAAGTTTGTATTCCGCACCCTGCACGAAGAAGCCGAGATAGACGGGATTGTCATAGTCCGGCCCGACGATGGGCTGGAAGGTAACAGGATCAAGCTCTTCCGTCTCCGCAATGGCATAGACGCGCGGCGCAAGGCTGAAATTGCCGTCCTTGTCGGTGAACCGAACGACCTGCGGCGGTGAAAAGCTGCCATGGGTTTCAAGCGGGTTCATCGGCGCAAAGAAATCCGCGAAGACGGCAATCAAGATCAGCAAGACGACAAGGACCAGGCCGACCATGCCGGTAAACGAGCGCCGGAGACGCCGCCAGACCAGTGCGAGATAGGTCTCGTTGCCATGGGTGGAGCGGTCGCGTTTCGCCGTGGCGGCAGTTTCGGTTTTTATCTCGTCAAACGCCATCATCTCAGGCCCTCCCGAATTCGCGGACGCGCGGGTCAAGCATGGCGAGCAGCATATCGGCGATGATGTTGCCGACGATGAGCGTGGCAGCCAGCACCATCATGAAGGTCGCGGTGACATAGACGTCCCCCACCGCCATGGAGCCGACGATGGCCGGGCCGACGGTCGGCAACGCGAAGATGATGGCGGTCTCGATCTCGCCACTCAGCATGTAGGGCAACACCACGCCCTGATACATGACGAGCGGGTGCACGGCATTTGGCACCGCATGGCGCATGATGACGGCGCCTTCCGAAAGACCCTTGGCACGCGCCGTCTCGACATATTGCGCGTTCAGCGTATCGAGCAGATTGCCACGCATGACGCGCATATTATAGGCGAGGCCCCCGAAGACGGCGATGGCGACCACCGGCCAGACATGGCTGACCAGATCGACGAATTTCGCCCATGACCACGGCGCACCGCCATATTGCGGTGAAAAGAAGCTGCCGATCTCCGACACGTCGAAATGAAACACCATGAGATACACGAGAATCAGCGCCATCAGGAAGCGCGGGATCGTCATGCCGAGGAAGGCAATGGTCGAGAGCAGGTTGTCGACCCAGGAATATTGCCGTGTGGCGGCCCAGATGCCGAAGGCAATGCCAAGAACGGATGCAAAGATATGGCAGACCAGCGCCAGCGCGATCGTGCGCGGCAGGCGTTCGCCAACCACATCGGCGACGGGCTTGTTGTAATAGAAGCTATAGCCGAAATCGCCGCGGGTGATGATACCGCCGATCCAGTTGAAATATTGGATGACCAGCGGCTTATCGAGCCCGTGTTCGATACGGTATGCCTGCGCCTGCGCTTCCGCCTGTTCGAAGGAAGCTCCGCCCTGGTTCATCAGTTGCGAGCGGATGTAGTCGGCGTAATCACCGGGCGGTGCCTGAATGATGGCGAAGGTCACCACGCTCAGGATCAACAGCACCGGAATGGCGGATGCCACGCGTATCGTCAGAAATCTCAGCATCGAACGGTCTTCCTCGGTTTGGACTGGCCGTGTGTTGCCGGCCGCGCTTCACGCGCGACCGGTACCGGGTGTGCTCCGGGAGGAGTTCTTCAGCGTCCTGGCGTTTTTCCGACGAAAAAGCGGTGTCCGCTTTCCTGGGAACGCTTTAGTTGATCGGCCCGCCCTCGCCCGGCTTGCCGGGAAGCTGCTCAGGGAAGAGTTCGTACTTGCCCTGCTTGTCGGCCGCGACCCACAGGCGTTCACGGATGATGGAATCTTCAGCCCAGTTGAACATGAAGATCGGGGTACCCTGCGGCACATTGGAGAACCGTTTGTTGACGATGAGCGCACCAGGATATTCGGTCAGGCCAATCGTGTAGAGGTTCTGCGTATAGACCTTCTGGTACTGCTTCATCAGCTCGGCCCGCTCGGCATTGTCCTGCGAAGAGATGAACTTGCGCACGATGTCGGCCATATCCTTCTCGAACGGCATCAGGTCGAGTTCCTTGCCTTCGGGTGCGCGGTGGTTCCAGCTGGTGCGCGGCCCGACAGGGGCCAGTTGCTCGGTATTCTGCACCACAGAGGAAAGCTCGGTGGAGTTGCGCCGCACCAGCCAGTCGAACTGCCCGCCATAATGGGCGGCGTCACGCTGGTTTGAATCGAGGCTATTGATGACAACGCGCAGGCCGAGTTTCGCCATCTGGCCGACGAGACCTTCCGCGAGGCTCTTGTCTGTTGCGTAACCGTTGTTAACGAGAAGGGTAATTTCGACATTACGACCGCCAAGCGTTTCCTTGGGGAAATTCAGGAAACCATCGCCGTCCGTGTCTTTCAGGCCAATCGAAGCCAGTGCAGCCTTGGCAGCCTCGAGGTTGAAGGGGTAATAGACCGTGGAAGCCCGATCATAGAAACTTGTCCCCGACGAAATACCACCCGGATAGATCGCCGTGAAAGGCCCCTTGACGAGCGAGTCACCGATCGCCTTGCGATCCAGAGCGGAGGTGACGGCCTGGCGGAAGACCTCGTTACGGTTCAGCTCGCGGATGGCCTGTCCGCGCTCATCCGGATTGCCCCAGCCATTGGCGGAAAAATTCATCTGCAGATTATAACCGATGAGCCGCGGCCCAAAGGCAAGGCGGGCCGGCGCATTAGGATCAGCGGCGCGTTTCAGCGAGGCTACGAAATTCTCCGGCTGCTCGAGATTGGAGAAATCGCCCGATCCCGCCACGGCCTGCACGTCGCGGTCCGCCCAGGTGGAGAGCTTGTAATGGACTTCATTGAGATAGGGCAACTGCTGGCCTTTCTCATCCACTTTCCAGTAATAGGGGTTGCGACGCAGAACGATGAGATCATCCGGCCGGTATGACACCGGCACCCAAGCGCCCATGACCGGCATGTTCATATACTCAGGCGGGAACGCGTTCTTGAACTGGTTATAGGTATTCTTGGAATATTTCGGATGCTGCGGTTTCAGAATATGCGACGGCCCAGGGCAGAAGCTCGGATAGGCCATGGTGTAGAGATATTGCTTCGGGAACGCCGCCTTGAACGTCCATTCGACGGTGTAGTCATCGACCTTCTTGAGCGTCGTGCCCTCACCGAAAGCCTCAGGTGATGCCCCGCCGCCAAGCGGTGAGACATTCGGATCGATGACGGCGTCTTCCCAGTAGAACATCACGTCATCGGCATTAAAGGGCTCCCCGTCCGACCATTTGGCACCCTTGACGAGATGCATCGTCAGCTTGTGGCCATCTTCCGACCATTCCCAGCTTTTCGCCAGATTGGGCAGCGGCTCGGTATCCTTGGCATCCACCTGGAACAGCGGGGCGGTGCGCGTCAGGCATTCGGAAAGGGCGATATCGATGCCGCCCCAGCCCTGACTCTGGCCGGCAATGTAGTTCCAGCCCTCCGGCCTGCCGCCAACCACATGGCGCATCGTATCGCCGTAAACGCCCATACCGTCGGGCATATTGCCTGTTTTGTAGACCAGCGGCTCCTCGGGCAGGCGCTCTTTCAACGGTGGCAGCTTGCCGGTCTTTTCGAATTTCTCGGTGATCCAGTCGGGTTCGCTATAATTTGGAAGCGCCTTGAATTGGAGGATCGAGTCGCGCGCTACATAGTTGATCTTGCCTTCGGCCGGAAATTGCGGCGGCTCGGGCGGCGTGGTGGTCTCGAAGGCATTCGCATTGAGTGCGATCATCGAAACACTTAAGCCCAGTGCCGCGATGATACCGATCCTGCGTTGAAGTAACATCGTTTTTCCTCCCAAATGGCAGCTCTTCGAGCGCCCACCCTCTGTGATCGTTAGACCGGACGGCGAACTCCCTTTCGCCGCCGGCCTGTTTCAATGCTTTTCCTCAGACAGCCTTTTTCAATGCCGATTTTTCGGCCCGCAACTCTTCGATGGAACGTACATTGCGGCGCGCAGCCCCCGCCCAGTCCCGCGTCTTGACGGTTGATTTCGCCAGCCGCTCCTTCGCTGCCGGAACGGCATCGTGATATTGCGGCAGCCAGCGCGCCTGCGCGACAACCATCTCGTCCACCATCTGCCAGACCTCCTCCGGCGTGGCGACAGCGCCGACCAGCGGATCATGCAACACGGCAAGTTTCAAAAGATCGATATCGCCGGTGACTGCCGCATGGACTGACATGCGCTGAACATTGATCGAGGCCATGCAGGTTGCCGCGCAAGCTTCTGGCAGCGTGATGCCCGATACCATGTTGATGCCGAAACGATCGACGAAACCGGGTGACTCGATAATGGCGTCCGCCGGCAGGTTGCTGATGACGCCATTGTTCTTGACGTTGAAATGGCCGCGATAGACACGCCCCGTCTCCAGCGCTTCGAGGATGTGGCTTGCGTGTTCGTTGGAGCGCTTTGCCGGATCGATCGGCTTGTCTGCCGAGGCGAGAAACTGCGGAAACTCGGTTTCAAACCAGTTGCGGGTCTCGGTGGAATGGCGCAGATAACCGCCGGTTTCGCCGTGAATCCAGTCGGACATATCGATCCAGCGAGCAATCTCTTCTGGCCGCTTCCGATACCAGGGCAGATATTCGGACAGATGGCCGTTGCTCTCGGTCGAATAGACGCCGAAACGCTTGAGAACATCGATGCGCAGCTTCTCCTGCTGCGAAAAGACCGGATGCGCCTCGAAAGCGGCGACCAGCTCATCTTTGCCGATCTTGCGGCCGTTAAGCCGCAGATCGATGAACCATGTCTGGTGATTGATGCCGGAGCAGATGTAATCGAGTTCCGCAGGGGATTTCGCACCGAGGATTTCGGCGATCTGTTCCGCACCGTGCTGAACGCCATGGCAGAGACCGACCGTATCCACCTTGCCATATTCGATGGCCGCCCAGGTGTTCATCGCCATGGGGTTGGCATAGTTCAGGAATTTCGCACCCGGTGCTGCGACTTCGCGGATATCCTTGCAGAAATCCAGAATGACGGGAATATTGCGCTGACCGTAGAGAATGCCGCCGGCGCAGATTGTATCGCCCACGCACTGGTCGATGCCGTATTTCAGCGGGATGCGGATATCGTCCGCATAGGCTTCGAGCCCACCGACCCGCACGCAGCTGATAATGTATTTCGCGCCCTCCAGCGCCCGGCGGCGGTCCGTATGGGCGGTCACCTTGACGGGGAAACCATTCGCCTCAACGATCTTGTCGAGGATCGCCCTGATCATATCGAGATTGTGCTGGCTGATATCCGTGAGCGCGACTTCAATATCGCGAAACTCGGGCACACACAGGAGATCGGTGAACAGTTTTTTCGTGAAACCGACGCTGCCTGCGCCAATAATAGCGATTTTGAAACTCATAACGCCACCTCTGTTGCAAATCGAACGGGTGAAACGGGCCGACGGATAATAAAATGCCGCTATAAGAAAATACCCGCGAGAATCCGGGAAAACCGGCTTTCTCGCCATTTTTTCAGCACCAATATCCTGCTGGCTGTCTCCTCGGATCGGGATTATGCTTATAAAGACATGTAGAACCAGAGAAGGATTATGCTTTTATGGGTAATTTTGTGCTGCGCGATCTGATCGATCAGGGACCGTGCATGCGCACTGTCTCCCTGCCCCGTGGACGCCAGACACTGCACACCATGCCGACCAGCAGCGGATATGAATTGCGCCGTAGCGGCAATTATGATTGGGACGGTCGCAAGCGCGGCCAGACGCCGTTTACCGTCCTGCAATACTGCATCAGCGGCCAGGGAAATCTGAGGTACGAGAACCGGCAATACGTCATCAGACCCGGGGAAACCCTGCTGTTGCTCATCCCTCACAATCACCGTTACTGGCTGGAAGAGGGCAAGGAATGGGAGTTCTTCTGGATATCCATGAATGGCGAGGAGGCGCTTCGCATCCACCGCAATATTCTTTCTGTCACCGGTCCGGTCCTCAAGCTACAGCCGGAAACGATCGACCACCTTGCAGAATGCTGTTCACGCCTCGTCAACGGTGCGGAAACACCTGGAGCGGCTTCTGCCGTTGCCTATGAAGCGGCGATGACGCTCTATGACGACGTTTTCGGGTCGCACCCCTCCTTCGGCGGCGAATATCGCACCATGCAACAGGTGCTGAGCTACATCGACACTCACCTCGGAGAACGCCTTTCCGTCAGCGATCTCGCAGCGGTGGCGGGGCTCAGTCGCGCACATTTCTCCCGTATCTTCACGGCGAGCGAGGGCCTGCCGCCTGCGGAATTCGTTCTTCAGCGACGTCTTCGCCGCGCTGCCAAGCTTTTAACGACAGCAGCCCACATCCCCATCAAGGAAGTTTCGGTCCTTTGCGGTTTCGAGGACCCCAATTATTTCTCCAAGGTTTTCAGACGACTGTACGGCACCAACCCGAGCGAATTCCGCACCACCGGCATGTATGCAAGCGTTCGTCAAGGTTGACGGCAATTCCGACTTGGTTTTGACATGTTTCGAGCGACTAACGATCGTTGTAGCGCCGTTGATGGAGACCGACCGAGGTGAACAGCAAAATCCGGAGGATCCTCGTCTTCCCCATTCGGGCGATCATCGTTCTCGCGCTGATCCTTGACGGAATTTTCCGTCCGCTCTATCGCCCGGTCATCAGGGCAATATCCCGTATTACATTCATCCAGAAGCTGCAGACCCGGATTGCCAGACTACCGCGTCTTGCCATTCTTCTCTGTCTTGCCGTCCCTTTTGCGATCGCCGAACCAATGAAGATCGTCGGCCTCGTCCTCATCGCCCATGGCGCTTTCAAGTCTGGCGTCGTTCTGACGGTACTTGCACATCTCTCGACTTTCCTCATTGTCGAGCGCATCTACCATGCCGGAAAGGAAAAGCTGCTGACCTACGGCTGGCTCGCCTGGATCATGCGCTATGTGCGCTTCGCACGCGCCTTTTACGATCGGGCCAAGGCCTCCGCGCTTAGCTGGATACGGCTGCGCCTCCTGGCGCAGCAGCGGTAACAATCACCGTTTGCGCCTCAACCTCTTCAGAAAATATTCCGCCAGGGCAGTGGATTGGAGCGAAACGAGGATAATGACAATGCCAAGTACAACGCGAGTTTCTGGCACCTCGTCGAAGAGAAAATATCCGACCGCAGTCACAAACAGGATCGACAGATAGCTGACCGGCGCAAGGACGCTTGCATCCGCAATGCGATAGGCCCGCAGGAAGCAATATTGTCCCATCTGCGCCAGCAATCCGATGCCGAGCAACGGAACCCAGTCAAATGACGCAACCGGCCTCCATGTCCAGATTGCCGGAATGGCGGTGATGACGGCGAGGCCCAACGTGTAGAACACCATCATGACAGTGGTGTTCTCCCGCCGCAGCGCCCGTGTCTGGATAACCGCAAGCGCACCGAACACCACCGATATCAGCACAACGATCACGCCCACGCCAAATTCCGCGCCGCCCGGCCCAATGACGACCAGAACGCCGACAAATGCAAGACAGGCTCCCGCCCAGCGAAAGCGGCTCACGCTTTCGCCAAGAAAGGCGACAGCCATCGCCATCGTCACCAATGGCCGGGAAAAACCAACGGCATTGACGGTCGCAAGCGGCAACAGGGTGATAGCGATGAAATTGCTGGTGAGTGCGATGGCATTGCAGCAGATGCGGAAAATGTTACGCCAGGGATATTGGATGCGCGCCATTTCTCCCCGGTGCCGCCAGATGAGTGGCAGGATGAACATCAGGCCAATCATCGCCCTGATGAAGACGAGCTGGAAGGCGGGATAGGTGACGCCTTGCGCCTTCACGAGCGCGGTCATACCGCCCGCAACAAGGGTCATGTCCAGCAACAGCCAGCCTATGCCCGCGCGGGTGTCCGTTTCGCGAGGGCCTTGCTGTTCTTCGCTTTGATCGTCGCCATTCACGCCGGTTGCACAAGATTGGCCATGAGGCGGAAAGCGCCAGGCACAAGCTTGTCCATCTGGTGATGCAGCACGAGGCTGGTATGGGTATGCCTACCCTTGCCGATGACGCCCGAAACCAGCGCACCCTTCAGCGGCTGCTCATCGACATCATGCATGGCGAGCAATGGCTCGTAGACATCATCCCAGCGCGAGGCGAAATAAAGCCCGCGCTCCTTGTCCCAGCCCCCCCAGTCAGCGGCATCAATCCTGTTCGGCCCGGCAAGCAGCGGATGGTCGGGCAAGAGCACCGTTACCTCCGCCTGAGGATCGGTCACACGCCAGCGCAGGGAAGGCTTGCCTATCTCAAGACGCCGGACTGGCGTCGTTTCCACATTCCACCCGTCAGTCGGCCGGTGATAGAGCGTGACCAGATGACCGCCGTTTTCCACGAAGCGGTGAAGTTTCTCCGTCTCGGCAGCGAGATCCCTGCGGATGCCGAAGGCGAAGATGCCAATAACGATCGTCGTAAAGGATGACAGGTCCCCGCCAAGCGCCTGAGCGTCGAGGTCGGTGACATCGAGTCCCATTCGCGACAGCCAAAGACCGACCCTGTCAGCACCACCACCGACATACCCGATCCGCGCCTTCTCGGGCAGCTTGAGGTCCAGCGAGAGGATTTTCAGAACGGACGGCGCCAAAAACCTTGCCCGACCGATGTGCGGATAAGCGATCGGCGTTATCTGAAAAGCGGGTTGGGCACCGACCAGCGCCTCGATCTGGGCAAGGCCCACGCGGGCCTTGCCGTTACGTTCGGCAATCCAGTCGCCGCCGTTCTTGCGCAGGCTCCAGCCGCCCGTATTCCTGAACGACAGCGACGCATCGGCTCCGTTTATATGCGCCTGAAAGACATGCGCCTCCTGCCCGTGTCCGAGCGGAACCAGAAGAGCGTCCGGCGCAATCGTCAGCGACTGCGCCGGCGTCACGAAAAACTGTTCCTCAAGGTCGAAGGCGGCCGAAACCGTTCTGCCTTCAACCGTTGCGGAAAGCCGCACCGAGGCATGGCCATTGCCGCCCATGGCTTTCCAGTCAGGCTGATACAGCCCGGAAACAGCTGCATCCTGATCCGCGACAAGCTTAAAGACCCGCGTCTCGCCAAGCGACTGGATGGATGACGATACACCTGATGGCAGGACCGGAGTGACCTCGACATCAATGTGAGCTGCCTGGTCTGAAAGCTCCACGGAAAGAACCGACGCTCCACCTGGTACGATCTCCGCCGGCGCGGCGTAGGCCCGCTCGAAAACATCAAGCGCCGTCAGGATGGCGGCATCGACCTGCGCCCGCTTGCGCCTGATCCGATGTCCGTGCAGTTCCGTGAAATCCGCAGTGGCGGATTCGTCCACCGTCTGCAAAAGCGCTGCCGCCGCGAGAAGTGACGCCGTGATCCGCTGCCTGTCGGGAAAGGCCGATATCGCTTCGCTTATCGCCTGTTCCGCCTTGACCAGCGCCTTTGCCAATTCGGTATCCAGGCCCGGGAACACCGCAAGGTCTGACAACGAAGACGGCAGCCCGTCGAGGATCGAGTGTTCTTGGCCCCCTGCATCACTGGCGAGTTCGAGATGCAGCGGCCAGACCTCCTGCGCCAGCTTAGGCCAATGTCCCATTCCCTGAGAAGCGTGATAATAACGCGACCATTCGCCGATCCGGTCATATTGCGCGCCAGTCGCCTGCTCCCTGCCGCGAGCATTTACCGTTACGGTCGTCTCCGGCGGCGGCACTTCGTCATCATAGGTGTCACCACCGCCCGACCACGCGGGAAGGTAATATTTCGCCACCTGCCACGGCTTCAGCCCCTCTGAAAGATGTTCAGGATAGGCCGCAGGGTCCGCCGCCAGCGCGATGGCGCTCTTTGCCGCACGCGTCATCGCTCGGTGGTGCCCATGTTGTCCCGGCACATCGAGAAAGGTCGGGATGACGATATCCGGCCGCTCCTTGCGATAGGCGCGGACCAGCCTTTCGACGATGCGCTGCTGTCCCCAGCGGCCAAAGGTCTGGTCGCCATCCTTGGAAAAACCAAAATCGTGGATGATATCCGCCGGTCCATGGCCGAGCCAACTGATATCCGCATCGATGACGCGGGCCGCCTCCTCTAGCTCCCGCGAGCGGATGACGCCGAGCGCGCCAAGCCTTTCCGGCCCCAGCGCATTCTGGCCGCCCTCACCACGTGTCGAGCAGGCGATGATGGTACGCATGCCAAGCTCCATTCGGAAATAGGCAAGCAACCCGTTCTGCTCGTCGTCCGGATGCGCGCCGGTATGCATGACGGTCACGGTAGACTTCAGCGCGCTCAGCCTGCGATGCAGGCGTATGAGCCACGGATCGGCCATCTGCCGTTCGATGCGCTCCCGGGGGTTAAGCATGGGCGGTCTCCTCCAATATTCAGCCGGGTGCCTGCGCTGCGGCTCCCATGGATGTCTCAAGTTTTGGCGTGACGATATCGAAAAGCGGCAAGGCGGCAGCGCCGAGGGCAGCAGTCAACTGCCCGGACTTGCCATGGATGACACGCGGAAGTTCCCGCTGCCTGCGACTTGCGACCGAGGTCGGCAAAGGCCCCATCCGTGCAATGATTTCACTGATGATGACCTCAGGCAGAGCGCCGCCGAGAATGACTGTCTGCGGATCGAGAATATTCTCGAGCATCGCCACCATGGGCGCCAGATGCGCCGCAGCTTCGTCGATCCATTCCCTCACCACGGGATGACCTGCCTTGAACAGGGCCTCCAGATCATCAAGTTCCGTATCTGCAACACCGGCGCATACAAGCTTTTCCTTCAGTACATAGACTGAGGCATAAGCCTCCAGGCACCCTCTCTGCCCACAGGAAGGACAAGGCCTTCCCCTCGGCGAAACAGTCACATGGCCGATTTCGCCGGCATTCCCGAATGCACCGCGATAGGGCGCACCATCCTGGATGATGCCGAGGCCGATACCGACGCCGAAATAGATCATGCAGAAATTCGGGATCGCCAGACCAGCACCAAACAGCCGTTCCCCGACTGCTGCGGCCGTGGCATCGTTTTCAACCACGACCGGCTGGCCGCAGGCTTCGCCCAGCATCTGCCGGGCATCAATACCGCCCCAGCCGGAAAGCGTCGTCGGTCCCACCGAAGTCATGCCATCGATCTCGAAGGGGCCGGGCATGACGACCCCGGTGCCGAGCAGCCTGCAGCCTAGATTTTTGGCAACGGCGTCATGCTCGGCGGCAAAGGTATTGAATATAGCATCCGGCGTCGTGTCCAAGAGCGGCGTGATGCGCTGCGTGCGAAGAACACCGGCGAGATCAAGACCGACGGTGACCATGTGGTCTGCGGCGATCTCGACGCCGATCGTTGCCCCGCCGTCAGGATTGACCGCGAACTGGATTGGCGGCTGCCCGCGCCCAGTGCGACGACGGCCCAGTTCCTTCAGCAATTCCTCGCCGACCAGCTCATCGACGATATTGGCAACCGCCTGCGGGGTGAGATGGGTAATCTTGGCAATCTGGGCGCGACCGAGTGAGCCGTGCCGCCGTACGAGGTCGAGAACGACTCGCCTGTTGTGCTCCCGGCTCCGCTCGGGATTTTTTCCGATTGCTACGGGATAATCGTCCACCGTGTGCACCGTCATCTCTTCAACTTCCCGTCCGTTAGAAAATTCATAGCGTCCAATTGGGGACAAGCGCAATATAATAATTCAAGTAAATTATCTTATTGACAAAAGCGCGCCTTCGGAGAACCGTAGAGGCCGACCGGGGGTCAGTCTTGTCGGGGCGAAAGAGGAAACTTCGCTGCCGGCAAATCGATGAGCGCGCGCGAAAGCGCGGATAATGGGAACGATCGCTCCGCATCCGGAAGACCGGGCGGAGGAAAAGGAGGCTTACATGCGCAGGGCAACTCTGTTCGCCGGCTTGGTTGCCGGTTTCAGCACATTTGCATTCAACGCCGCGCAGGCGGTTGAAATCGAATATTGGCAATATGTCTTCGACACCCGCGTGAAGGCCATGGACGAGCTGATCGCACAATTCCAGAAGGGCAATCCCGACATCACCGTTAAGCAGGTAACCTTCCCTTACGCCGACTATCAGACGCGCGTGATTGCCGCCAATATGTCGGGCAAAGGCCCAGACGTGATGCAGCTGTTCTACGGCTGGCTCGACAAGTTCGCAGCCGGCGGCATTTTGCAGCCACTGCCGACCGATACCTTCCCGCATGACAAGATCGAAAGCGAATTCTTCCCGATCGTCAGCGCCATGAAACGCGGCGACGACTATTATGGCCTGCCGACAGCGGTTCGTTCGCTGGCGCTGTTCTACAACAAGAAGCTCTTCACCGAAGCCGGTCTCGATCCCGCCAATCCACCGAAGACGCTCGATGAATTCATCGCCGCCGGGCAAAAGATCGCCAAGCACGATGCCGCCGGTAATCTCACCGTCGCCGGTTCCACGCTCGATATGGGCGGTCAGGATCACCAGTGGTGGCGTGAAGTGCTCATTCGCCAATATGGCGGCGAGCCCTATACCGACAACGACCAGAAGGTAGCTTATAACAGCGAGCCGGGCATCCAGGCGCTGAAATTCTACACCAGCCTGCAGCTTGAAAAGAAGATCGGCCAGGCGGGTTTCATGGATGAAGGTCAGGCCGCCTTCCGCGCCGGCAAGGCCGGCATGACCATCGACGGCACGTTCCGGCTGGGCTCGTTCCGCACCATCAAGGATTTCGAATGGGGCGTGACCGAGCTTCCCACAAATGACAAAAACATCCGCTCCAACTATGCCAGCTATTTCGCCAACGGCATCAGCGCCAAGACCACGGGTGAAGAGCTTGAGGCCTCCAAGAAGTTCCTCGCTTATATCTCCTCGCCGGAAGCCATGGCGATCTGGCTGAAGACGGTGGGTGAACTGCCGGCACGCCGCTCTGCGGCCCTGACCGAAGAAAATCTGAAGGACCCTATCTACGCGCCGTTCCTGAAGGGGCTGGAATACGCCCATACGACGCTGTTCATGGATGAAGCCGCCCAGCGGCAGAATGCCATCGACATGACCAACCGTGTGCTTCTCGAGGGCCAGTCGGTCGAGGATTCCATCAAGCAGGCCGCCGAGGCCGAGCAGGAAATCATCGACGCGGCGAAACCCTGAAAACCGCAGGTCCAACAATGACAGCGATCGATCAACAGGGCGCGGCATCCGGCCGCCCCGGCGGCTCCTTCGGAGATCGCCTTTCCATGCGCACCAAACGGCTTTTGTGGATCTGGAGCTTTCTGGCGATCCCGATCCTGTTTTACAGCGTCATCCGGTTTTACCCGACACTACAGGCCTTCTATCTATCCTTCACCAACTGGGACCTGCTGCGGCCGGCAAAGTTCATCGGCGTCGCCAATTACGTCAAGCTCTTCAAGGACCCGCAATTCTGGAAGGTGTTCAAGAACACCTTCACCTATCTCATCGTCGGCACGCCGATCAGCCTCGTGCTCGCCTTCGTCATCGCCTTTTATCTCGACCGCGTGCGCATCCTGCACGGTTTCATCCGCGCGCTTTATTTCCTGCCCTATCTGACGACGGCAGCCGCGATGGCCTGGGTGTGGCGCTGGTTCTATCAGCCGCCGCCCATCGGCATCATCAATGACGTGCTCGGCATGATCGGCATTCCCCAGCAACCGTTTATCCGCTCCACCGATCAGGCGCTTTATTCGGTCATGGTAACGGCCATCTGGGCGGGGCTCGGTTTCCAGATCATCATCTTCATGGCCGGCTTGCGCGCCATTCCCACGACATTCTACGAAGCCGCTCGGATAGACGGGCTGAGTGAATGGGCAATCCTGCGCAAGATCACGCTGCCGCTTCTGAAACCCACCACGGTTTTCCTTGTCGTATTTTCATCGATCGGTTTCCTGCGGATTTTCGACCAGGTCTATAACATGACCACCAATGATCCGGGTGGCCCGCTAGGCTCCACCAAACCGCTGGTGCTGATGATCTACCAGACCGCTTTCAATTCCTATGCGATGGGCTATGCGGCCGCGCAGACTGTGGTCCTCTTCACCATTCTTCTTGTCGTATCGCTGATCCAGCTCTGGGTCCTGAGGGAAAAGAAATGAGCGAAACCTCGCCACTCTCCCACGCCCGCATCCGCCCCGGCCGCATCATCGCCTGGACGCTGCTGTTGATCGGCGGCCTGATCATGGTCTCGCCGCTGCTGTTCATGTTCGCGACCTCGTTCAAGACGGCGGATCAGGTCTATGATCTGCGCCTCATTCCCTCTGCACCGACAATCGCAAACTACATGACCGTCATGGCTGATGGCCGTTTCCTGCGCTGGTTCTTCAACTCGACGCTGGTTGCGGTCCTCGTCACCGTCTCCAACTGCTTTTTCGACAGTCTGGTTGGTTATACCTTGGCGAAATTCGAGTTTCGCGGACGTTACTTCATCTTCCTAGCCATTCTTTCCACGCTGATGATACCGACAGAAATGCTTGTCATTCCCTGGTATCTGATGTCGAGCCAGCTGGGCTGGCTCGACAGCTACTGGGGCATCATGTTCCCCGGCATGATGACGGCCTTTGGCACCTTCCTGATGAAGCAGTTCTTCGAGACGGTTCCGAACGACTTTATCGAGGCCGCACGCGTTGATGGGCTCAACGAATTCCAGATCTGGTGGAAAGTCGCCCTGCCACTGGTGACACCGGCGCTCTCCGCACTCGCGATCTTCACCTTCCTCGGCAACTGGACAGCCTTTTTCTGGCCGTTGATCGTCACGACAAGCAAGGAGCTCTACACCCTGCCCGTCGGTCTTTCGAGCTTTGCCGTGGAACAGCAGATCCAGTGGGAAATGATCATGACGGGCGCAGCCATTGCGACCATCCCTACCCTCATCGTCTTCATCGTCCTGCAACGCTACATCGTGCGCGGTGTGATGCTGGCAGGCCTGAAAGGATAAATCATGGCCGATATCAACCCGCGCAAGTCAGATACCAGCAAGTTTCCCGACCCTGTCTACAAGGAAACCGTGCTGCGCCCGCTGTTTGACGGCGCCAAGAACCACCACGTCGATGGGTTCCGCCGCATAGACCGCGCCCACCTTGTCATGCTGCGCGAAACCGGCATTCTCGATGCCGAGACGGCGGCCAAGATCGCCGGCGCACTCGAAGACATCGACAAAACCATCGAACCCTCGGAGCTTGTTTATACCGGCGAAGTCGAGGATTTCTTCTTCCTGATCGAGAAGGAACTGAAAGCCCGCATCGGCGTCGATATCGCCGGCCGCCTGCACACGGCCCGTTCGCGCAACGATATCGATCACACGCTGTTCAAAATCGGCCTGAAGGAGAAGATTGACACGCTCACCGCCAAGGCGCGTGTTCTGCTGAAAGCCCTGATCGATGCCGCCGAGCGTAACCAATCCACGCTCATCGTGGCCTATACGCATGGGCAGCCGGCCCAGCCCACCACCTTTGGCCATTACCTTTCTGCCGCCATCGAAGTGTTGATCAGGGATATCGACCGCTTCGCGGAGGCGCGCCGCATCGTTGATCTGTCGCCGATGGGCGCGGCCGCCATAACCACCTCAGGCTTCCCCATCGACCGCGCACGAGTTGCCGAATTGCTGGGCTTTGCTGCACCGTTGCGCAATTCCTATTCCTGCATCGCCGCCGTGGATTATACGACAGCGACCTATGGCGCGATCGAGCTGATGTTCCTGCATCTCGGACGGCTCATTCAGGACTTCCAGTTCTGGACGAGTTTTGAGGTCGGCCAGATCTACGTGCCGAATGCGCTGGTGCAGATTTCCTCGATTATGCCGCAAAAGCGAAATCCGGTGCCGATCGAGCATCTGCGCCACCTCGCCAGCCAGACATTCGGGCGGGCGCGCACCGTGCTGGACGTGATGCACAATACGCCCTTCACCGACATGAATGACAGTGAGGGCGAGACGCAGGGCATGGGTTATGAGGCCTTCGCCTCTGCTGGCCGGGTTCTCGATCTGCTTGCCAGCCTCGTTGGCCAGATCAGCATCGATCCCGACAGGGTCGACCAGAACATCCGCCGATCCTGCATTACCATTACGGAGCTGGCGGATTCGCTTGTCCGCATAGAAGACCTGTCTTTCCGTCAGGCCCATGAAATTGCCGCGAATGTTGCCAAGAGCGTCGTCGCGCTCAAGGGCGATCTTCCGAACGACGGTTACCAGCCCTTCCTCAAGGCGTTCCACGAGCTGACAGGCCGGCATACCGGAATCGACGAGGAAAAATTCAGACAGATCGTCTCGCCCGAGCACTTCGTCGCCGTGCGCAGCCGTTTCGGCGGCCCGGCGCCTGAACCCATGCGGCAAGCGATTGCCAGCTATCGCAACACGCTTGCTGCATTCGAGGCGGAAGCACGGCGATCCGCCGATCACGAAGCGGCAAAGGCCGCGGAACTCGCAGAGAAATTCACCGCGCTGACGGGAGCCCGATGATGGCGACAATCGAACTCAATAAACTCGTGAAGCGCTACGGCAAAGTCGAGGCGGTCAAGGGGATTGACCTTGCCATTGAAGACGGAGAATTCGTTGTTTTTGTCGGCCCTTCCGGCTGCGGCAAATCCACCACCCTTAGAATGATCGCCGGCCTGGAAGAAATCTCTGACGGCGCGCTGAAGATCGGTGGCGACATCGTCAATGAGAAGGAACCGAAACAGCGCAACATCGCGATGGTCTTCCAGAACTATGCGATCTATCCGCACATGACGGTTCGCCAGAACATCGGCTTTGGCCTCTACACCTCGAAGCTTGACCGTGAAGAAAAGAACCGCCGCATTGAGGAGGCCGGCCGGGTTCTCGGACTGGAGGCCCTGCTCGACCGGCGGCCGGCGGCCCTGTCAGGCGGTCAGCGGCAGCGTGTCGCCATCGGCCGCGCCATGGTGCGCGATCCTGCCGCCTTCCTGTTCGATGAGCCCCTGTCTAATCTAGACGCCCAGCTGCGCGCTCAGATGCGTATTGAAATCAAGCGCTTGCATCAGCGTCTTAAGACGACAACCGTTTATGTCACCCACGATCAGGTGGAAGCCATGACCATGGCGGATCGCATCGTGGTGATGAAGGACGGCCACATCCTGCAGGTCGGCACTCCAACGGAGCTTTATGAAACACCCGTCGACATCTTTACCGCACGCTTCATCGGCAGCCCCTCGATGAACCTGCTGCGCGGAACCAGAGCCGGCGACTGCGTCGCGCCGTCCGCAACGGGTGAGCTTCTGATCGGCGTCCGGCCGCATGATCTGCTTGTTGGCGAGTCTGGGTCCGCTCAGGGAACGTTTACCTTGGAAGGAACAGTCACGGCAGTCGAGCCGCTCGGGCCGGAGACGCTTGTTCATCTGGACACCGACAACAGTTCGGTGATCGCCACGGCGAGAAGCAAAACTATTCCGGCCGTCGGCAGCCGGCTGCAATGCCAGGCGGAGCGAGGTTCGCTTTATCTCTTCGACGCCAAGACGGAAAAGCTTCTGGGCCGCGCATGATGTCAACGGAAAAAACTGCCGTCATCAGCGTCGGCCGGATCTATTGTGACCTCATTTTCACCGGTCTTAATGAACTGCCGGTGCTCGGCCGGGAACTGTTTGCCCGAGACATGAAAATTGCAGCCGGCGGCGGAGCCTTCATTGCCGCTGCGCATTTCGCCCATATAGGCCGCCCGGTTGCGCTGCTTGCAAGACTGGGCACCGATACGTTTTCGCGCGATATCGGTGAGAAAATGGCGCAGAGCGGCGTCGATCTGAAGTTTCTGGAACATGCAGCAGATGCCGGACCGCAAGTTACGGTGGCGACTGTGGTTGGTCAGGACCGGGCTTTTTTGACGCGCCGCGCCGGTGCCGCCCGGCCTTCGACGCTGGATGCCGCCTTTGCGTGGGATAACGCCCGGCATCTGCACATCGCCGAATTCGCCACGCTGCATGAGATGCCCGATCTGGTTTCACGCGCCAAGGCAAGCGGATTGTCGGTATCGCTCGATCCAAGCTGGGATGCTTCGCTGATCTACGACAAGGGGCTGCTCAAGGCCTGTGCCGGTGTCGACGTGTTTTTGCCCAATCTTGAAGAGGCGGAAGCAATCACGGGGCATTCTGACCCGGAACGAGCCACCCACGCCCTGTCAGAAGCCTTTCCCGTCGTGGCGCTGAAAGGCGGCGCGCAGGGCGCTTGGGTATCTTGTCGAAGGGGCTTGCAGCATCTGGCAGCCCAGGAAGTACCCGTGGTCGACACGACCGGCGCCGGCGATGCCTTTAATGCCGGTTTTCTTGATGCCTGGCTTCAAGGCTGGGACGAACAGCAATGCCTCACAGCCGGGGTTGCCGCGGGCAGTCTTGCCGTGCAGGCGGCGGGCGGCGCGCCGAGGGTGTCGACCACCGCTTGAGGCACCTTGCCGCCTCACTCGCCGCGCGGAAAACGCTGGTTTTCTTCCAGCACGTTGAGATCCATGTGGTTACGCATGTAGCGTTCCGAAGCCTTCTGCAAGGGTTGGTAGTCCCACGGGTAATAGGCGCCGTTGCGCAGCGCCTTATAGACCACCCAGCGTCGCGCCTGGCTCTCGCGAACAGCAGCGTCGAACACCGGCAACTGCCACCGCCGGCCAATTTCGGCGGAAAGCGACGAGAGCACGTCGCTGAAAGCGGGGTCGCCGGCGAGATTGGTGCGCTCTTCGGGATCGGCATCCAGATCGTAAAGCAGCGGCGGATCGACCTCACAGACGGACAATTTGTATCGGCCGTCCCTGATGGCGACGAGCGGCGAGATCGAGCCTTCGGCGGCATATTCCATCGGCACCGGGCCGCGCCCGCCGGTGCCAGCAGCCAACGGCGCCAGATCCTCGCCATCCGTCCAGCGTTTAAGCGAGGTGATATCAAGCCCCGCCAGACCGCACAGCGTCGGCGTCACATCCAGTGTCGAGGTCGGCGTATCGATCAATGCCGGCTGCCATCCTGGCGCGGCGATCATCAGCGGTACGCGGGCCGAGCCCTCGAAGAAGCACATCTTGAACCACAGGCCGCGCTCACCCAACATATCGCCATGGTCTGAAAGGAAGAGGACGATGGTGTCCTCCTCCATCCGCGTCGCCTTCAGGACGCCAAGGATTTCGCCGACCTTCTCGTCGATATAGGAGACGTTGGCGAAGTAACCGCGGCGTGCCCGGCGTATCTGCTCCGGCGAAATATCGAAGGCATTGTGGTCACAGGCTTCCAGCAACCGTTTCGAATGCGGGTCCTGCTGATCGAAAGCAATGGCCTCCGACTGCGGATCGAGCGCCGGGCAATCCTCATAGAGATCCCAGAATTTCCGCCGCGCCACATAGGGATCGTGCGGATGGGTGAAGCTGACCGTCAGGCACCACGGTCGTTCCTCAAGTCTACGAGACAGGTCGTAAAGCTTGCGTGTGGCGTGATAGGCCACCTCGTCGTCATATTCCATCTGGTTGGTGATTTCGGCAACGCCTGCACCGGTGACCGAACCGAGATTGTGGTACCACCAGTCGATCCGCTCGCCTGGCTTGGTATAGTCGGGCGTCCAGCCAAAATCCGCGGGATAGATATCGGTCGTCAGACGCTCTTCGAAGCCGTGCAGCTGATCAGGCCCGACGAAATGCATCTTTCCGGAAAGTCCGGTGTAATAACCCGCCGCGCGCAGATGGTGCGCGTAGGTCGGGATGTCGGAGGCAAACTCTGCGGCATTGTCGTAAACGCGGGTACGACTTGGCAATTGCCCGGACATGAATGACGCGCGAGCCGGTGCACAAAGCGGGCTAGCCGTATAGGTATTGGCGAAGCGGACAGAGCGCTCCGCCAAGGCTTTCAGATGCGGCGCATGGAGAAAATCGGCCGGTCCATCGGGAAACAACGTCCCGTTGAACTGGTCGACCATCAGAATGAGGATATTGGGACGCGGCATTTACACTTTCCGGCTCAGAGACCAAGCTTGCCCTTAACGGCATCCGCACCCGGTTTGCCATCCAGCGTATTTACGCCCTGCAACCAGCCATCCAACGCTTTGGGATTGGCCTTCAACCAGGCCGCTGCCGCAGCTTTGGAATCTTCGCCGCCGAGAATCGAACCCATCAGGGTATTTTCCATGCCAATATCGAACTTCAGGTTTTTGAAGAGCCCCGCGGCATTGGGGCATTTTTCCGGCCAGCCGGTGCGGGCAAGCGTATAAACCTCTGCACCGCCGAAATTCGGGCCAAAATAGGCGTCGCCGCCGGAGAGATAGGCGATATCGATCTTCTCGTTCATCGGATGCGGTGCCCAGGCAAGGAAGACCACAGCCTTTTTGTCCCTCCCCGCCCGTTCCACCTGCGCCAGCATGGCCTGCTCACCAGATTCGACGAGCTGCCAACCTTTCAGGCCGAAATCATTGGCGTCGATGATCTTCTGGATATTCTGGTTGGCCGGTGCGCCGGGCTCGATGCCGTAGATCTTGCTTTCGAATTCATCGGCATGTTTGGCGAGATCGGCGAAGTCCTTGACGCCCTTTTCCGCCATATAGGCCGGCACGGCGAGCGTGAACTTGGCGCCCTCGAGATTCTTCGTCAAGACCTCGGCAGCTTTCGCCGAATTGAGGTCATCTACGAAGGATTTCTGCGCCGGCATCCAGTTCCCGAGGAAAACGTCGATTTCGCCGTTCTTCATCGCCTGATAGCCGATGGGCACGGAGAGCGTCTTGACGTCGGCTTCATAACCCAGTGCATCGAGCAGTACCGAGGCGACGCCATTGGTTGCGGTAATATCCGTCCAGCCGGGATCGCTGAGACGGATGGTCTTGCAGGCGGCATCGTCGGCAGCCTGAAGCGGGGTTGAGAAGGCTGCCACTGACAGAAACAGACCGGCGGCAATGCGATGCAGATGAGACACTGTTTTCATTGCGGATCCCCCTTTATTAGTCCAGTTTATTGAACACCACGTTGCTTTCACCTGTGAAGCGGGTAATTTTCGATGCCTGATATAAAGGAATTTGATGGCAGAGCGACCTCTCGATCTTGGCTGGATGCGCATTTTCACCGAGGTGGCCCGCTGTGGCAGCCTGACGGCCGCGGCAGCATCGATGAGACTGACCCAACCGGCTGTGAGCTATCAGATCCGCAGGCTTGAGGATGAGCTTGGTGTCACTCTTGTCCGCCGACGACACCGCGGCATCGAACTGACGGCCGAGGGGCAGCGGCTGTTCGAGGTCGTTTCGCGCAATGTCGATGCCGTTGACCTGGTGGCGCAACAACTTCGCCGCACAAATGAGCGTCAGACCATTCGTCTGCATACCGACTATGCCTTCTCGTCGTTGTGGCTTATCCCGCGGATGCATGGGTTTCGTGCGCTCAACCCCGATATCAATATCCAGATCGTCGCCACGCAGGATCCGCTGGGTCAAGGCAAGCACGATAGCGACGTGATGATCATCTTCGGTACGCGGCAGGACGCTGGCGAGGGTTCAATCTTGCTGCTTTCGGAAAAAGTTACGCCGGTCTGCTCCCCGGCTCTTCTGTCGGACACACCGGCGCCAGCAACCATCGCGGATTTTTTACAGCGCAAACTCATTCATCTTGAAAACACGTCTCAGGCGCACTGGTTCGACTGGCCCGGCTATTTCAAGCATTTCGGCGCGCACAGGGGAGCAGAGAGCGACGGCAGCGATATCACCTTCAACAATTACACCATGGTGGTGCAGGCAACCATCGGCGAACAGGGTTTCGCGCTCGGCTGGGCCGGGCTCGTCGATCCCCTGCTCGAAGCAGGCGTGCTGGTAACGGCTGGCCCGAGTCTTGAGGCGCCGGGCCGCGGTTACTGGCTCGTTCGGCCGAAAAGCAGCGACAATGCGGTTAGAAAGCTTACGGCATGGCTGATCGACGAGCGGCGGTGACGCCGCTCGCCCTGCACATTTTCCGCTTCAGATGGGATAATGCAAGGGTCCGTCCTGAAGCGTTACCCACCGTAGTTCAGTAAATTCAGCTATACCGGCCGTACCGCCAAAGCGCCCGTAACCCGAACCCTTGACGCCCCCAAACGGCATTTGCGCCTCATCATGCACGGTCGGTCCGTTGACATGGCAAATACCACTCTCGATCCGCGCGGCAACGGAAAGCGCCCTTGCCTGATCCCTTCCGAAAACCGCCGCCGACAGCCCAAATTCACTCTCGTTGGCGATGCTGATGGCTTCATCGATCGTGCCTGCGCGGATAATCGACACGACTGGACCAAAACTCTCTTCGGAATAAAGGCGCATGGCCGGGGTGACGCCATCGACGGCAATCGCGTCAAGCATGGTGCCTTCACCACCGCCACCTGCGATCCGTCGCGCGCCTTTGGAGATCGCATCATCCACAAGTGAACGGATGCGCAAAGCTGCTTCACCCGTCACAAGTGAGCCGAGCGGTGTTTTGCCCTCACGCGGATCACCTGCGATAAGACCGCCCGCCTTTTTCGCAAAAGCATCGACAAACTCGTCAGCAATACTATCGAGCACGATAATGCGCTCGGTCGACATGCAGATCTGCCCTTGATTCATATAGGCACCAAATGCCGCAGCCGCGACCGCCGCATCGATATCCGCATCGTCCAGTACAATGAGCGGCGCCTTCCCCCCAAGTTCAAGCAACGCAGGTTTAAGATGTCGACCTGCCGTTTCCGCGATGACGCGTCCGACGCGCGTGGAGCCAGTAAAGTTGACACGCCTTACTGCCGGATGGGCAATAAGCGCTTCAACGATTTTTGCTGCGTCTTCCGGCGCATTCGAAACGGCATTGAGCACGCCCTTTGGCAGGCCTGCGGACGCAACCGCGTCAATGATCAGAGCATGAGTGCGTGGGCAAAGTTCGGAAGTCTTCATGACAATGGTGTTGCCGCAGGCAAGAGGCGTGGCGATGGAACGCACACCAAGGATGACAGGCGCATTCCAGGGCGCAATGGACAGGACAACGCCGGCAGGTTGGCGCAGCGCCATCGCCATGGTGCCCGGACGATTGGACGGAATAACTTCTCCCTTGATCTGAGTGGTGAGACTTGCCGCCTCCACCAGCATGTCACTGGCGAGCATCACATTGAACCCGGCCCAGGCCTCGGTTGCGCCGATCTCCTCCTTCATTGCTTCGATGATAGCGGGTCCAGTCGCGCGCAGCGCGTCTGCCGCGGCTAGAAGATGGCGCCGACGTTCACCGGGCGTTGTCGCGGACCACGTCGGAAAGGCGGCTGCGGCTGCATCGGCCGCTTTCGTTGCATCCTCGACAGACGCCGCGGCGGCGCTCGTCACGGCACTACCGGTAACTGGATTGTTACGCTCGAAGCGCTTGTCATTTGCAGCAGCGCAATGATCGCCACCGATGAAAAGATTGACGGTCTGCATATGTCTCCTCCTGCCGGGCCCACCTTCTCCTCAAGGTGTTTATGCCCGCAATACGCAAAGTTTAGCGAGGACATCGCCACAGGAAATGCACTAGTGTGGCTCGTTTTTGTACTTTTGAGAAAAAGATGGCGTCTCCAAATCACAAGTCCGTGGGCGGCCAGTCCACCCTCGCCCGAATATTGAGTTCACCGCTGCGGGCAAATGAGGTGAAACTCACGCCAGGCAATGCGCATCTGATCCTGCTCGCATCCGGAAACGCATGCATCACCGGCAACGACGAAGACCTTTACCTGCCGGCACCGGGCATGGCGTGGTTGCCGGCAGGGCACACCGGTCGCCTTCGGTTGGAAGCGGGAAGCAGGGCGTCACTGCTGTCCATCAACGATGTCTGCCTTGCGCATGCCTTCGCGAAGGGGACCAACGCACTTTTCCCGCGAAACGGTCTCGATCGCGTTTTGACAGAAACGCTTTCGCAGGAGCATCATGCGGAGTTGGCAGGCTATGTAAAAACCATTGCGTCCGAAAATCTCCGTCCGACGGCCGCGACACAGACGCTCATTCTCAACCTTCTATGTGTCGCATTGATCCGCATTTGCCAGTGTACCGCATCGGCAATCACAGCTACGTCCATGCCATCGAGTATCGCAGAACGTTTTGTTTTGCTGGTCGCTCAACACAAGCGCGACCATTGGAACGTTGAGACTTATGCACGCCATCTCGGCATCAGTCGTGACCGACTGGGCTCGATCATCAAAGCCGCAACTGGATTATCGCCGAAGGCTTACATCCACCGCGAATTGTTTTCAGAAGCGCGCGAGCTTCTTTTGAACTCGTCCTTTCAAGTGTCTGAAATCGCATATCGTTTAGGATTTCAAGACTCGGGTTACTTCAACCGATTTTTCACTCGGATCGAGGGGATATCGCCCGGGCGGTTGAGGCGGGCTGCGTTTCGGTTTCCTGCTGAACCTGCGCATTCTTTTGCAGCATGGCCTTGACTGCGATCAGCTATCGGCAATGCCATTTGCCTTCGTCAACACGCGATACCTTCCGATTGGCAGCATCATAGGTTTGCCGGAGGTGGGATCCTTGATCACCCGGCTTTCAATACCAAAAACCTCGCGGATATTTTCCTCTGTCAGCACCTCTTCGGACGAGCCATTGATATGCAGCTTTCCGGCGCGCATCGCGACAAGATGATCCGCATAACGCGCCGCAAGGTTGAGGTCGTGCAGCACCATGACGATGGTGGTCTGGCGGACCTGATTGAGATCTGTCAAAAGGTCCAGTACCTCAACCTGATGGCTGATATCAAGGAAGGTTGTCGGTTCATCCAAGAGCAAGATGTCTGTTTGCTGGGCTAGCGCCATTGCGATCCAGGCCCGCTGGCGCTGGCCGCCGGAGAGTTCATCGACAGGGCATTCGGCCAGTTCCACGGTGTCCGTGGCGGCAAGCGCCGCAGCTACCGCCTCATCATCCTCCCTTGACCAGCGCGCGAAGAGGCCATGATGAGGGTGTCGGCCTCGGCTGACGAGATCGGCAACAACGATGCCCTCCGGTGCGATCGGGGATTGCGGCAAAAGGCCCATACGTCTTGCCAAGTCGCGCGCGGGTAGACGATGGATCGACTTCCCATCAAGCAGGACCTGACCAGCGTGCGGCGTTATCAGCCGTGACATGCTGCGCAGGAGGGTGGACTTGCCGCACGCATTGGCCCCGACGATGACGGTGATCTTGCCGCGCGGGACAGTAAAATCCAACCCTTCGATAATGAGGTTTTCGCCGTAGCCGGCAGACAGGCCGCTGACAGAGAGGGAGTGGCCGGTCATAACGAGGCTCCGCTGCGGTTCACCCGCACGATCAGGTAAATCAGATAAGGCGCGCCTAGCGCACCAGTCACGACGCCGACCGGGTAGCGGCCTGGCAACAGGAACTGGCCGCAATAGTCACCCACCAGCACCAGCACCGCCCCAATCAGCGCGGCAGGAATGAGCAGTGAGCCATTGTTGCCAATGATACGCGCCGCAATTGGCCCAGCAAGGAAAGCCACAAAGGCTATTGGCCCGCAGACGGCTGTTGCAAAAGCAATCATGCCGACGGCGGCAATGATGACAAGAACTCGGGTTCGCCCGACCGAAACACCGAGCGCCGCAGCCGCATCGTCTCCCAGTCTCAAGGCTTCGAGATCGCGCGCGCGGCTGACAAGCAGGCCGCCGAAAAGGAGGAGCGCGATTGACAGGGGCAGAAGTTGAGCCATCTTCGCACCGTTGACGCTGCCGGTCAGCCAGCGCATCGCTTCCTGGAGCGACCAGGCCGGGGCAACTGAGAGAACATAGGCAATAAAGCTCTCCAGCATGGCTGACACGCCGATGCCAACAAGGATCAATCGAGTACCGGCTGCACCGTTGCGGAGGGCAAGAAGATAAACAACGAGCGCAACGCCGAGACCGGCGGTGACAGCGAAGACAGAGACCAGCGGCCCGCTCATCTCGAGGACAACGATGGCAAAGACGGCCGCGGCACTTGCGCCCGAGCTGATGCCAATAATATCCGGACTGGCAAGCGGATTGCGCAGCATGATCTGGAACGCGACGCCCCCGAGTCCGAAGCTCATGCCCGCCAGAAGCGAAAGCAACGCGCGGGGAAGGCGCAGCTGCCCGACGGTGAAGGTAACACCGGGAATTTCCTCCCCCATGAGAACGCGAATGACATCAGCGGGAGATGTGAAGGATTGCCCGACCATCAGCGTGACGGCCGAAGCGGCGATCAGGATCATCGACAGAATGGTGATGACAATGCGACGCCGGCTGTCGCGGGCTCGGCGATTAAGAACGAGGTTTTCGATGATGGGAGCGTGCATGGTCACAGTTCGCGCACCCTCTGGCGTCTGACGATCCAGATGAAGAAGGGCGCGCCGACGAGTGCAGTGACAATCCCGACATCAAGTTCGGAAGGCCGCGCAACCATGCGTCCGACAATATCGGCAGAGATGAGCAGACATGCCCCTCCCAGCGCCGAAAATGGTAGCAACCAGCGGTTATCCACGCCGACCAGCAGGCGGCAAAGATGCGGCACCACTAGCCCGACAAAACCGATTGGTCCGCAAACCGCGGTGGCCGCGCCGCATAGTAGAATAGCGCCCAACGAGGCGACGGCTCGGGCCAGCACGACATTCTCGCCGAGCCCGGCGGCAAGTTCGTCTCCCAGCGCGAGAGAGTTCAGCTTTCGCGCCGAAAGCAGGCTGATGATGAAACCGGCGGCCAGAAAGGGCAGCACGGTCTCGATGCGCTCGAAGGTCGCCCCGCCAACACCGCCGATCTGCCAGGATCGGACGCCGCCGGCAATATCGCTGCGCGGCAGGACGACGGCGATAACCAGCGACGAAAAGGCGACGGACGTGGCCGCGCCCGCGAGAGCCAGTTTTAATGGTGTCGCGCCGCCTCGCCCCAAAGAGCCGACGACATAAACGAAAACCGCGGACGCCCCCGCACCGGTAACCGCAGTGATGATAAAGGCCTGCGCCGAGGCAATGCCTAAGCAGACGATCCCGATGACGACGGCGAGCGATGCCCCCATGTTCACGCCGAGAATGCCCGGATCGGCAAGCGGATTGCGGGTAACGCCCTGCATGATGGCACCGGACAGCCCAAGTGCTGCCCCACACGTGAGGGCGAGCAGTGTGCGTGGTATTCGTACCGCGACCGCCGCCTCTGCAATAGTGTCCTTGCGACCGCTGAGCCCGCCAAGAATATCCAAGAAAGAAACGTCCCGCGTTCCGATGGCAACGGACAGCGCGCAAAGAAAGGCAAGAAAGGCCAGCGTGGCGCCAAGCCATATCGCGCGAACGCGGCTTGAGCGACTGCCGCGTGGCAGAGCCGTCGCTTTGCCTGGTTCCGATAGGGTCACTGCGATTTTCCCGAGGATTTGCTGGCGGCCTTCGCAAGCAGATCAGCATAGTCCTTCAAAACCCATGAAATCGAAAGCGGTGTGGGGTTCGAAGCCGTGCCAAGCGGATCGCGGCCAAGCATCACGACGGCATTATTGGAGACAGCAGGCATTCGGGCGAGAAGCGGATCAGCGCGCATGGCATTGAGAAGTGGCTCACTGCCATAGGTAACGAGGATGTCGACATCGTCGAACGCATCGACACTTTCCGCGCTGATGCCGGCTGCAAATTGCCCTGGCTTTGTTGCCTCCGCGACGCTTTTTGGAGAGCCAAGACCAAGATCGGAAAAGAACTTCACCCTGGTGTCGTTTGCCGTATAGAAATTGACGACGCTGAGATTTGTGGCGTCGAGATGAGTGACAAACATCGCCGTCTTGCCCTTCAGCTGCGGGTGGCCAGCAACGACCTGCTCTATCTCGCCCTGAATGCGTTTGATGAGTGCCTCACCCTCCACCGCCATGCCAAGGCCGGCGCTGTTCAGCCGGATCGTCTCGCGCCAGTCGGTCGCCCAAGGGGAAACCGGATAAGCAACAACAGGCGCAATCTGGCTCAGCGTATCGTAATCGGACTGGCTGAGGCCGGAATAGGCGGCAAGGATCACATCGGGCTGGGTTGCCGCGACCGCCTCGAAATCGATGCCATCCCCCTCGTCGAATAGAACCGGTTTTCCCGCATTGAGCTCGGCAAGCCGCTTTGTCACCCATGGCAGCAGCCCGTCGCCATCATCATCGCCAAAATTGGCTGCCGCAAAACCGACCGGCACGATGCCAAGCGCCAGCGGCACCTCATGGTTCGCCCAGGCGACAGTAGCGATCCGCTGCGGCTTTTTCGCGATCGTTGTCGATCCAAAAGCGTGTTTGATGACCACCGGATAGCTTGTCGCCTCCACCGCCGAGGCCGTGTGAGTTGCGATCACCGACAGGAAAAGCACAAGTGCTGGCACGAGGCCGCGGAACGGGTGAGGCATGACGAAGCTTTCAAAGATTTAAAAGTGGACTTGAGTTCTCAGCTTCAAATGCTCCCGTCAAGCCCAGGCGCGAAATACCGGTGTAGGGGTGGTGAAATTTCCGGGGTTTTTTACAAAACAGAAAAAAAATACAATACCGGACTAACATTCTCAAGTTATTGGGCGCGTCGAGAGTGGCCGTGGAAAGCGGCGATCGGGGCATCAAGGTCTGGGGCATACCAATGAACATCAAAACCGTAAGCAGGTATCGCAAAAGCGCGCGTCGTCGTTATCGGGACGCGGCGCTGCTAGCCTGCACTTCGCTGGCCGCCACCCTGCCCGGCTCCCTGTCGGCGCAAGAGGCGGCCAATACCGACAGTACCACGGTTCTGGAGCGCATCACCATCGACAGCGGCGATAATGACCAAAAGTCAATCGTTGCTACCCGCACGACGAGCGGTAGCAAAATGGCGACGGATATTCTCGACACCCCGGCTGCCGTCTCCGTTATCACTGCCAAGGAAATGCAGCAGCGCGGCGTTCAGAGCGTGGAAGAGGCGTTGCAGTACACGGCCGGTGTGACTACCGATTTTTATGGCTCAGACGACCGTTTCGACTACTTCAAGATTCGCGGTTTCGATGCCTATACCTATCGCGACGGCCTCACACTCGGCCGGCCTTTCGGTGCGTTGCGCGAAGAGACCTATGCCTATGAGCGTGTGGAAGTGCTGAAGGGCGGAAATTCCACCACGTTCGGCGTGTCGGACCCCGGTGGCTCGGTCAATTATTCCACCAAGGTCCCGAAACGAAGCCGTTTCGGCGAAGCTTATATCGCTGGCGGGTCTTATAGCCGCGCCGAGACAGGCTTCGATTTCGGCGACAACATCACCAGCGACGACACTCTGTCCTATCGTCTGACCGGCAAGCTCAGAAATGCCGATGCAGAATATGACCATTCGCGCGACGACGAAAAGTTCTTCATGGGTGGTTTGACATGGCGCCCGACCGACGCCACGAGCTTGACCGTCGTTTATGACCATCTCAACAAGGATGGTGTTCCCGGCGGCGGGGGCCATCCGGTAGGCTCACATTTCGATCGAAGCCGCTTTTTCGGCGAGCCGGGCTACAATTATCGCGGCACGAATCGCAATTCGCTAAGCGTGATGTTCGACCACGATTTTGGCTCTGGTCTAACCTTGAGTTCCAATGCGCGTTACAGCAAGGCTAATACCGATTTCGGATACGCCTATATCTCTTCGACGCCAACCAACGGTTCTACCATCGCCAATCGTTCCTATTTTGGCAACGATACCGAGACCGAGAACTTCCTGATCGATACGCGCCTGCAATATGACACGCGGTTTGAAAATGTTGAAAGTCGCAGCCTCGTCGGTGTTTTTTATAATGACTACGAATCCGGAAGCAAAAGCTACTTTGGGGCCGCGCCAAGCATCAATTGGATGAACCCGGTTTACACCGGCACGCCCTCTTCCGTTCCGCTCTATGCCAGCTCGCTTACTAACCAGAAGACAAAGGCGGTTTACCTGCAGCAGGACCTGACCTTTTTCGACAGGCTCATCGTCAGCGCCGGCCTGCGCAACGACTGGATCGATACGGACCAGACCAACCGCCTGAATAGCACGACAGCGAGCGGCGACATCAGCGAATTGACGAAGCGCATCGGGGTTTCCTACAAGATCACCAGTGAAATCGCACCCTATCTCAGCTATGCCGAGTCGGTGGTGCCGGCCTCCGGGCTAACGGTCGAACCCGAACGCGGCGAGCAAATCGAGCTTGGGATCAAATATAGGCCGGAAGCGTACCCAGCCCTGTTTACCGCCTCTATCTATGACTTGAAGAAGAACAATATCACAGTCACGAGCCCGATCACCAACCTGCCAACCACTATTGGCGAAGTGCGTGTGCGCGGTCTCGATCTCGAAGCAAAGGCGGAGGTGACGGACAATCTCAGCCTGACCGCGGCCTACTCCTATCTCAACGCCGAGATCACCGAAAACGGCACCGGCGGCAACGTCGGCAACCGCCCGCAATTTGTTCCCGAGCATCAGGCCTCGCTGTGGGTCAATTACACGCTCCAAGGTAATGATCACTTCGGAGACACGACCTTCGGTCTTGGCGGCCGCTACACCGGCGCCTATTATTTCGACAATGCCAACAAGGTCGAAACGGCAAGCAGCTTTACCGTTGACGCCGCGCTAAGCTACAAGATCCAGGAAACGGCCTCGTTGGACGTCAATGTCTCCAACATCTTCAATGAAAAACACGTTTCCTATGGCGGGTTTGGCGCTGACTTCTATAACCCGGGACGGGCGTTTTCCGTCACCTTACGAAAGACGTGGTGAGCCGACACGTTCCAAGACATGCTGGGCAGTTTCGGAACAATCAACTTATCCCGAGCCGATTCCCGAGGATGACCGAAAGTGGGATTTCAAACGAGATCGCGAGTAGACGCGATATCGATCCCACTCTCTAAAGCAACAGGTGCAACCGCCGCCACGCGGCGGGCGTGTTGCCCACTGATTGGCGGAAGGCTTTTGTCAGATGTGCCTGATCAGAAAAGCCGAGCTGAGCGGCGATATCGGCGACAGTTAAATCACTCTCCAGCAGAAGTTTCTGGGCGACGTTGATGCGCTGTTGCAATTGCCACTGCAGAGGTGTCTTGCCCGTGGTCTGGCGAAATACGGTCGCGAACCAGCTTTCCGAAAGCCCGACAATATCTGCCATTTCGGCGACGGTCACACGGTCGCCGCGCCTTTCTAACTTGGCATAGAGCTTGTTCAGTTGCGCCTGCGTCAGCCTGCCGTTCACCTGATCCCCCGGAAGACCAGGAATATCCAACAGACCGGCAACAATGCTGCCGACCAGACTTTCGGCGTAAACCGCATGCTTCGAGGGTTCCGCCAGTTCATCGACGAGCAAGCTGGCGAGGGTTTCCACAGAACCAATATCCTGAACCTCGACCGGGCGGCGTAGCGCCGCCATAGCCGCTGAACTACCAATGGAGGGCGCGAGGAAACGCAGCAAACGATCTTTATGGATATGCAGATTGAGATGCGAGAAGCGATGGGTGGCGCTGCTGCTCGTCCACATCGGCACTCCAGCAGGGACATAGATAGCCCGTGTCATCGGCCGTGCGTGATCGGTAGATTCGCCGTTGCTGTTGGACATGGTAATGCGGGAGGAGACATCATTGAAAAAAATCATGATGCGTGGGTCGGCTGCGAGATAATAACCCTTCGCCCCATCCTGGCTTTCGGCCTCCCAGAAAGCCCCGACCAGCCCGTCCAGCTGCCGCCATTTCACCGGTGCAGTAACACTGATCCCTTCGGTGTACCAGGTCATGGAATGCCAGAAACTCAATGCGCGTACCGTTCGATTTCGATTATAATCAGCTGGAATTAAATGAGGGGCGCGAAGCGCCCGTGTTTCCGCTCAGTCCAATAACATGAGTTCTTCATTCATGTTAATAGCGAAGTTTTTTGTAATGCGAAACATTTGCTGGGCCGCGAGTTCGGAACCTCTGTTGATCGCGACCGTTGAACTCACGAGACGATTTAACAAGGGAGATCATCATGGATAGCAAGAAAGAACCGGGCGATTTCGCCGAAAAGAAGCGCGAGGAGCATGGCCGTGGCGTTATCGTTGCGGGACCGGATGCCCACGAAAATGAAAAAAGCGAAAAGACGCCTACTGGACGTACGGAAAATTCCTCTCCGGAGCGCGACGTTCCCTCCTCCGACCGCCGATAAACGCGCCGATCCAGCGACCTCCGCCGGACGATTAAGCCAATCGCCTGCCGCCGTTGTCTGGCAACCAAATCAGCTCCAAAAAAACACCTCCCCGATCGCTCGGGGAGGTTTTTGCTTTGGCTGGATTGATGTCGACTTAGAGCAGGTCGAAACGGTCGGCGTTCATTACTTTCGTCCAAGCAGCAACGAAGTCGTGAACGAATTTCTCCCTGTTGTCGTCCTGTGCATAGACTTCCGCGTAAGCGCGCAGGATCGAGTTGGAGCCGATGACGAGGTCGACACGGGTTGCCGTGTATCTCGTGGCGCCCGTCTTGCGATCACGGATCTCATAGAGATTGCTGCCGGTCGGGACCCAGGAGAAGGCCATATCCGTGAGCGTCGTGAAGAACTCGGTCGTCAAAGCGCCCCGCTGTTCAGTAAAGACACCGTGCGCCGCCCCGCCATAGTTGGCGCCGATGACACGAAGACCGCCAATCAGTACCGTCAGTTCCGGTGCGGTAAGACCGAGAAGCTGGGCCCGGTCAAGCAGAAGCTCCTCAGGGCTGACCACATAGTCCTTCTTGATCCAGTTGCGGAATCCGTCAGCCAGGGGCTCAAGCGGCGCGAAGCTATCAGCATCCGTCTGCTCAGCGGTGGCATCGCCACGACCGGGCGCGAAAGGCACGGCGATATCGAAACCGGCAGCCTTGGCTGCCTGTTCAACGCCGTAATTGCCCGCAAGAACGATGACATCGGCGATGCTTGCACCGGCTTCATTGGCAATCGGTTCCAGAACCGACAGCACACGCTGAAGCCGCTCGGGCTCGTTGCCTTCCCAGTCCTTCTGCGGCGCAAGGCGGATGCGCGCGCCATTCGCGCCGCCGCGCTTGTCCGACCCGCGGAACGTGCGAGCGCTATCCCATGCAGTCGAAACCAGATCGGCAACGGAAAGGCCGGAAGCGGCGATCTTCGCCTTGACGGCAGCGATATTGTAGCTCGTGGAACCTGCCGGTACCGGGTCTTGCCAGATCAGGTCTTCAGCCGGAACATCCGGACCGAAATAGCGGGACTTCGGACCCATGTCGCGGTGGGTCAGCTTGAACCAGGCGCGGGCGAAAACCTCGGAGAAATGTTCCTGATCGTCCTTAAACTTCAGCGCAATCTCGCGATAGATTGGATCGACCTTCAAAGCCATGTCGGCATCGGTCATCATCGGGATGGTGCGGATCGAAGCGTCTTCGACATCGACGGGCTTGTCTTCTTCAGCGATGGTGATTGGCGCCCATTGCGATGCGCCAGCCGGGCTGTGCGTCAACGTCCACTCATGCTTGAACAACATGTCGAAAAAGCCGTTGTCCCACTTGGTCGGATGGCTCGTCCACGCGCCTTCGATCCCCGAGACAACAGTGTCACGGCCAATACCGCGCCCCTTGGTGTTCATCCAGCCAAGCCCCTGGAATTCAGGGCCTGCGGCTTCCGGATCGGGGCTGAGGTTTGCAGCGCTTCCGTTACCATGCGACTTGCCAATGGTATGACCACCAGCGGTAAGGGCGACGGTTTCCTCGTCGTTCATGCCCATGCGGGCAAAGGTCTCGCGCATTTGTGCTGCGGTCGCCATAGGATCGGACTTGCCGTTCACGCCTTCCGGGTTAACGTAGATGAGGCCCATCTGCACGGCGGCGAGCGGATTTTCAAGCGTCTCTGGCTTGGTCACGTCGCCGTAACGGCCATCACTCGGCGCCAGCCATTCTTTTTCGTCACCCCAGTAGGTGTCTTTTTCCGGAGCCCAGATATCTTCGCGGCCGAAGGCGAAACCGTAGGTCTTCAGACCTGCAACATCATAGGCAATAGTGCCGGCAAGAGCGATGAGATCCGCCCAGGAAATCTTGTTGCCGTATTTCTTTTTGATCGGCCAGAGCAGGCGGCGCCCTTTGTCGGTGTTAACATTGTCAGGCCAGGAATTGAGAGGCGCAAAACGCTGGTTTCCGGTGTTGGCGCCACCGCGACCGTCTGTGACGCGATAGGAGCCGGCCGCATGCCAGGTCACGCGCGCCATCATGCCGACATAGCTACCCCAGTCGGCCGGCCACCAGTCCTGACTGTCTGTCATCAGGGCGCGCAGATCGGCTTTGAGTGCCTCGACGTCGAGCGTCTTTAAGGCTTCGCGGTAGTTAAAGGAGGTTCCAAGCGGGTTGGTCTTGGTGTCGTGCTGGTGCAGGATGTCGAGGTTCAGCGCATTCGGCCACCACTCGGTCACCGATTTACCGGAAGCCGTATTGCCTCCATGCATGACGGGACATTTACCAGCCGGTTTAGAAGTTGCGTCCATTTCGCCCTCCGATGGGTTTTTACAATTAATCGTAACAGTCAACTCGACACATGCAGCAGCCGCCATCTGCAAGAGGCCGACGACAGCGCTAGTGATCTCTCACAACTACATCTTCTTTCTGTCACGAAGATGACTAACAGTCGGGTTCCATAATTTCCAATTGTATATTCTAAAGACTCCGATATGCTGAGCTTATGATTACCCTATCGATGAAACACCTCCGTTATTTTGACTCGTTAGCAAAGATTGGCCATTTCGGGCGCGCGGCGGAAGCGTGCGCCATCTCTCAGCCTGCACTTTCTTTGCAGATCCGGGAACTGGAGGAATTGATCGGTGCGCCGCTTGTCGAGCGTGGCAGCCGCCAGATCAGGCTGACCACCCTCGGTGAAGAATTTGCCGAGCGTACGCGGTCGATCCTGCGTTCTGTGGATGAATTGCAGGATCTGGCGCGCGCCGGTCAGGGCCCGCTGAGCGGTCGGCTGCGGATCGGGGTCATCCCGACGGTCGCGCCCTATCTGTTGCCGCAGGTCATCAAGACGCTGACCCGCCATTATCCGGACTTGGAAGCTCGGCCGCGCGAGGCCGTGACGCAGAAACTTATTGAGGACTTGCTCGAAGCCCGGCTCGACATGGCGATCGTTGCCCTGCCCGTCTCAGAACCGGCGCTCGAGGAGGTTCCGCTGTTTTCGGAAGAATTCATTTTGGTACGTCCTTCCGAGGACGAGGGAATGCCGGTACCGAGCGCTGACAAGCTGGGCGAAATGCGGCTTTTGCTCTTGGAGGAGGGTCATTGTTTCCGCAACCAGGCCCTTTCTTTTTGCAGCACCACGAACGCGCCGCCGCGGGTATTGATGGAGGGAAGCTCGCTATCGACATTGGTGCAAATGGTGGGCGCAGGGATCGGCGTGACACTCATTCCCCAGATGGCCGTCGATATGGAGACGCGGCAATCCTCCGTCTCGGTGTTCCGGCTGGCGGAGCCGCGTCCATCACGCACAATCGGCATGGTGTGGCGCAGAAGCAATCCGCTTTCGGCGCAATTTTCCCATATTGCGGAGATCGTTCGCGACTGTGGACTGCAGAAGGTTCAGGGCGGAGCCGTCCCTACCCGATGAAGCTCGCCAGAGCGGGCCACACAAAGCCGAGACAACAGGCGATTCTGATCCGCCTCTTTCGGCTGCTGGCGATATAGGTGGAACGGCAGCTTGCGGCTTACAGCTTTCCGCCGCTTTCTCGTTTCCTCTTGCCTTTCGGGCGGAAATCGACCAGCAGCGATTTCAGTTCAATATCCCGGACACGCCTTGCCGCTTCATCGGGGCGCACCCATTCCGAGACGCGTTGTCCGCGTTCCTTAAAACTGGCGTCAGCCTCAGTCACTTCGATCTGAAACACATCCACCATGCAGGGGACGACATCGCCGTTATCGAGCATTTTCAGATACGTATAGCGGCCGACGGCGTCCTTCCTGACGCGGCCGCGCACGCCCGCCTCTTCCCACGCTTCGATCGCCGCTGCCTGGTGCGGCTTCTTGCGTTTCATCGGCCAGCCACGCGGAATGATCCACCGGCCGCTGGTCCTGGAGGTAACCAGCAAAATCTCAACGCCCTCGCCATCGGCGGCATAACGGAAGCACAAGGCGGCATATTGCTGCCGAAAAGCGCCGGTGAAGAGCTTTTCGGGAACCGCAGCCAGTTGCTGGAGTAAGGTCAGTGGACGAGCCGGTCGGGATTTGCGGCGCTTCTTTGATGATTTCATATCCGTTGATAGTGCTGATTTTCCGGGTTGCATCAATGCCCCGCGTGGATTTATGACAGTTTTATGACAATCACCCCCAACAACTAATATAGCGCCATTGAGGGCCAATTCGCATGATGAGTATTTTTCGCAAGCTGATGCCGCGCGAGGACCGTTTCTTCGACATGTTCAGCAAACATTCCGAAACCGTCATCAAAGCGGCTGAAGCCCTTGACCAATTGCTGAGCGGGACAGACGTCGACAAGAACTGTGAGCTGATCGTTGCGCTCGAACATCAGGCTGATGACATTACCCGCGATGTGCTTCTTGCCGTCAGACGCAGCTTCATCACGCCATTCGATCGTGGCGACATCAAGGACCTCATCCAGTCGATGGATGATGCCATCGACATGATGCACAAGACCGTCAAGACAATCAGGCTTTTCGAACAGAGCGAGTTTGACCCGCTTATGAAAGAGATGGGCCATGAGATCGTGCGTGCAGCCGGACTGATCGCGGAGGCAATCCCGCTTCTCAACAAGGTCGGTGCGAACGCGCAACGCCTGTCGGCGATCGCCGAAGAGGTGACGCGGGTCGAGGGCCGCTCCGACGATCTCCATGATCAGGGGCTGAAGGATCTCTTCCGCCGCCATGGTGCGACCGGCAATGCGATGGCCTACATGATCGGCAGCGAAATCTATGGCGAACTCGAAAAGGTTGTCGACCGGTTCGAGGATGTGGCCAATGAGATCAGCGGCATCGTGATCGAGAACGTGTGATGGATGTCGCACTCGCCCTGCCGCTGCTTGTCGGCCTCATTGCCATCGCATTGTTCTTCGATTTCCTGAACGGTTTGCACGACGCCGCCAATTCCATCGCCACCATCGTTTCGACGCGCGTGCTGCGGCCGCAATATGCAGTCGCGTGGGCGGCGTTCTTCAATTTCATCGCCTTTCTCTTCTTCGGCCTGCATGTGGCAGAGACCCTCGGCACCGGCATCATCGATCCGGCCATCGTCTCACCGCAAGTCATCTTTGCGGCCCTCATCGGCGCTATCGTCTGGAACATCGTCACCTGGGTTTTCGGCATACCGTCCAGCTCGTCGCATGCCTTGATCGGCGGCCTCGTCGGGGCCGGCCTTGCCAAGGTGGGCTTTAATTCCATCGTCTGGTCAGGCCTATTGAAGACGGTTGGCGCGATCTTCATGTCGCCGGCCATCGGGTTCTTTCTGGCGCTCATTCTCGTACTGGCCGTGTCATGGCTTTTCGTGCGGCAAACGCCGTTTGCCGTCGACCGAACCTTCCGCGTGATGCAGTTCATTTCCGCCTCGCTTTATTCGCTGGGCCACGGCGGCAATGATGCCCAGAAAACCATGGGCATCATCGCCGTGCTGCTTTTCAGCCAGGGGCATCTTGGCGAAAGCTTCTATGTTCCGTTCTGGGTGGTGATCTCCTGCCAGTCTGCCATGGCGCTTGGCACACTGTTCGGCGGCTGGCGCATCGTGCATACGATGGGATCGAAGATCACCCGGCTCAACCCGATGCAGGGGTTCTGTGCCGAAACCGGCGGTGCGCTGACCCTGTTCGGCGCCACCTGGCTCGGTATCCCCGTTTCCACCACCCACACCATCACCGGCGCGATCGTCGGCGTGGGTGCGGCACGCCGTGTCTCGGCGGTGCGCTGGGGGCTTGCAGGCAATATCGTCATCGCCTGGGTCGTCACCATGCCAGCGGCGGCACTGATCTCCGCTTCGGTTTATGGACTGACCTCGCTCTTCAGCTGACATGTGACAAGCTTGGAAGGGGCTCCCGGAACAAAAGCTTATCGAGGCTGTTTGATCCGGGAGTTTAAAAAAGCAGGCGGATCTCCATCATGGCGCGGCAGGTTTTCTGGAAGGGTTATCTCAAACTGTCGCTGGTCACTGCATCCGTTTCGCTGACACCGGCAACGACGGAAAGCAATAAGGTTCGGTTCCACGTTCTCAACCGAAAAACCGGCAACCGCATCGAAAGCCGCTATGTCGATAGCGTCACTCACAAGCCGGTCGCCGCCAAAAACCAGGTGAAGGGTTTTCCCCGCGGCGAAGACGATTACGTTCTGCTGGAAGACGACGAAATCGACGCCGTGGCGCTGGAAAGCACCCGCACCATCGATATCAAGACCTTCGTTCCCAAGGGATCGATCGACTGGATATGGTACGACCGACCTCATTTTCTGCGCCCGGAAGATAAAATTGGCACTGAAGCCTTCAGCGTCATCCGTGAAGCGATGAAGGCGAACGACGTTTACGGCATAGCACGGCTCGTTATTTACCGCCGTGAAAGAGCCGTGCTCCTTGAGCCATCGGGAAAGGGCATTATTCTCTGGACCCTGCATTACGGCGAGGAGGTGCGAGACAGCATCGATGCGCTGGAACCAAAGATGAAGATCGAAAAGCCATTGCTGCAGGCGATGGAAAAACGCATCGGCAAACAGGTGACCGGCTGGAAGCCCACCCTCGTGCAGGACCCTATTCAGAAGAAGATCAAATCTCTTTTGAAGTCAAAGGGCGACGAGGTCTCCTCCTCGAAAAAGAAGAGCAGCAGCAAGCCTAAGACCGGCGGCAATGTCATCAACATCATGGATGCGCTGAAGAAAAGCATCGCCGCCGAAAAGCGAGGCTGAAGTCTGTCCGGCTCTGCATAGCGAGACAGTCATTAGCGCTTAGCGGCCTTTCTTTGGCAACGGTGCGGCAGCGGCGAAGAAGCCATCCCAGGGGTCTTTCTTCAACTTCGACAGGCGCGCGCCGATGTTGTTGACGGTAAAATAGGCGGGCCCTATGTCGGCGGTCAGTTCCGACCATTCCAATGGTGTCGAGACCGCAGCGCCCGGGCGCGCCCGCGTCGAATAGGCTGCCACCGCCGTATTGCCCCTGCCATTTCGGAGATAATCGATAAAAATGCGGCCCTTGCGTTTCGCTTTCGTGGCCACGGCGAGATATTTATCCGGCTCGGCCTTCGACATCTCCACCGCCATGGCCTTGGCGAAGGCCTTGACCGGCGTCCAGCCCGCCTGCGGCTTCAAAGGTGCGACGACATGGAGGCCCTTCCCACCGGAAGTTTTGACGAAGGCGGCCAGGCCCGCTTCCTCAAAACGCCGCTTCAGCTCGAGCGCCGCCGCGATCACCTCTTCCCACAAGACATCTTCGGCTGGGTCGATGTCCATGGTGATCATATCGGGCTTTTCCCAGTTGGCAGTTGTCGCCCCCCAGGGATGGATTTCGAGCGCCGCCGATTGCACGAGCGCCATCATGCCATCGAAATCAGTGATGCGGATCAGAGGTTCACCGCCTTTATCCTTGGGGTCCTTGATCTGCTCGATGGCTTTATTGATGCCACGCCAGGCATGTTTCTGGAAAAAGCGCTGGCCCCCGATACCCTCTGGGCAACGCAGCAGCGCCAGCGGTCGATCGACGACAAACGGTGCGATATACCGCCACACCTGCGCGTAATAATCGGCGAGCCCCTCCTTCGTTACGCCGTCATCCGGCCAATAAAGCCGGTCCGGATGGGTGAACTTGACCGACGATTGCGGCGCCTTGGTATCGGACACGGCTTTCTCCTCGCGTTCGATTTCTCCTGCGGGCTTGTCTTCGCGCAGGCCTCGGAACGAGGCGTGACGCAGATTTCCATCGCCTGACCAAGCGCGAAACTCCACCTCGGCCACCAGTTCAGGCTTCACAAAATGAAGATCGCGCCGGGCGAGCGCGGTGAGCTTTTCGCCGAAGGGGCTCTCCTTTTGCTGAAGCGGCTTCAGCCGCCCGAACAGCATCTCGGCCATTTCGACCGTATAACCCGTGCCGACACGACCGACATGCCGCAATTTGCCATCTTCATAGACGCCAAGGGCGAGCGATCCGATTGCCTGGTCTGACGTGGACGACACAGTATAACCGCCTATGACGAATTCCTGCCGCATCGAGCATTTAGATTTTACCCACTCGCCCTTCCGGCCCGACACATACTTGCTCGTCTTGACCTTGGAGATAACCCCCTCGAGGCTGAGCCTGCACGCGTGGTCGAGAACGAGCCCGCCGCTCTCTTCGAAATGCTGGCTGTAGCGGAGATGGGGGTCGCCGGCCGGCAGCAGTTTTTCGAGCAGGGCTTTTCGCTCAATGAGGGCGGCACCGCGCAGATCGCTGCCATCCAGATACAACAGGTCGAAGGCATAAAAGACGAAGCGATCGCTGCGGCCTTCACTCAGATCCTGTTGCAAGGCGGAAAAGTCGGAAGCGCCACTGTCGCGCTCTACGACGATTTCGCCATCGATCAGGGCCGTTTCAGCCGGCAGCGCCTTGAACGCCGCCGCAACCGCATCACCAAACTTCTCCGTCCAGTCCAGACCGCTGCGGGTCAGGAATTGAAGTTCGCCATGATCGAGGCGGGCCTGCAGGCGGTAGCCATCAAATTTGATTTCGTGCAGCCACCGGTCTCCCGCGGGCGGCTTTGGCTTCAGCGTTGCGAGCGCTGGCTGCACGAAGGCCGGCAACGCCTGTTTGCGCGCGCCTTTGGGCAGCGCGTGCGCCTGCTTTTTTCCCGAGGTCGATCCGACCGCCTTTTTTGAAACCGGCTTGGAATTCCAGGTATCTTTTGGCTTGGCCGCAACCTCCTCCACGCTTCGCCCGGTCTTTACCGAGTCCGGTCGTTCCTCCAGAATATCTGCACCGCCATTATGTCTGGCCTCCGCATCGTCACCTTTGATGAGCAGCCAGTTCTCGCGGCTTTCCCCCGGCTTTCCGTGCATCCGCACAAGATGCCAGCGGCCTTTCAGCTTCTCGCCTTCAAGTTCGAATTCCAGATGGCCCTTGCGGTAGCCTTTGCGCGCATCACCGATCGGCTGCCACACGCCACGGTCCCACACGATAACTGTGCCGCCGCCATATTGACCCTTCGGGATGACGCCTTCGAAGTCGCCATAGCTGAGAGGATGGTCCTCCACATGCACGGCAAGCCGTTTGTCTTCGGGATCGAGGCTCGGACCGCGCGTTACCGCCCAGCTCTTCAGCACACCATCCATTTCCAGGCGAAAATCATAGTGCAAACGGCGGGCGTCGTGCTTCTGCACCACGAAGCTTGAACCTTGCTTCTCCGCCTCAGTGCCTTTCGGCTCCGGCGTCTTATCAAAACTGCGTTTGGCGTTATAAGTCTGTAAGCCCATGGATCAGCTCGCTTTCCGGGAAGTCTTACGGCTTCCCGCTGTCGTTTTTTTCCTGCTGCCCTTCTCTTCGCCGGCGCTACGGCGCAACGCTTCTTTAAGATCGATAATGTTGTCTTCCTTGCGCTGTTGCGGCTTTTCGATCTTGCGGCCTTCGATCTTGGCTTTCACTAGCTCCGCCAGCGCATCGTTATACCGGTCGCTGTAGTCAGCGGGATCGAAGGCCCCAGCCCGCTTTTCGATGATGTGGCTGGCGAGTTCGAGCATCTCATCATCGAATTCGATATCAGGGATGGATTTGAAAACAGACGTTTCGGAACGAACCTCGTAACTGAAATTCAGCGTCGTCGCGACGAGTGCCTTGCCGCTGGGCCGGATGAGCAGCACGCGATTGCGGCGGAAAAGCACCGCTTCACCGAGCGCCGCCACCTTTTCGTCGTCCATTGCTTTTGCAAGAAGCGTCAGCGCTTCCTCACCGCCCTCGCCGCTTGGAGCCAAATAGTAGGACTTGTCGAAATAGAGCTTGTCGATCTCGTCACAGGGGAGGAAGTGTTTGATGCGGATGACCTTGTCGCTCTCCGGCATCAACTTTGCGATTTCGTCTCCCTCGATAATGATGTGATCACCATTGTCGAGCTCGTACCCTTTGACCTGATCGTCGCGAAGAACCGGCTCACCCGTATCGCTATCGACATATTGTCTCTCGACGCGGTGGCCGGTCTTGCGGTTGACGATATTGAAGGCAATTTTCTCGGCAGAGGTCAGCGCGGAATAAAGTCCGACCTCACAGTTGAAATCGGCGAAGGAAATATGTCCCCTCCAGCTGGCTCTACGGTTCATGTCCGCCGTTCCTCCTCCCGGCTGTGGGCCGACGCCTCCCGGCGCCGATCCCCGGCCAGAATGCGTTCGATAGCAGGCAGATCCGCTTCCGCCAGGACCGGCACCGGATCAGATGCCATGGCTTCGAGCACCTCTGGCGAGAGCCCGCCATTGCGAATGACCCACTCCATAGCCTCACGCGTCTGCCGCTCGGCTTTCAGCTGCGCATAAAGCGCCAGTATCAACCGGTCGCGGACATCAAAGCTTTTCAGGGCCCTGTCTGAACGTTCTGCCTGCCGTTTCATGTCGACACCCTCAAAGGTCATCTAACGACTGCGCGGGACTGCCTCAGGCAATTCCCCTGCCGCCGGTCACGCCATAAACCTCACCATTGATAAAGCTTGCATCCTGCGAGGCGAGCAGAACGTAAACAGGCGCCAATTCCACCGGTTGTCCCGGCCGGCCAAAATCGCTGTCCTTGCCGAAATTTTCCACCTTCTCGTCCGGCTGACCGCCGCTCGGCTGAAGCACGGTCCAGAACGGGCCGGGAGCAACGGCGTTGGCGCGCACACCCTTCTCGATCAGCTGTTTGGCGAGCGCCTTCGTGTAAGCAACGATGCCGGCTTTGGTGGTCGCGTAGTCCAGCAGGATCGCGGAGGGTTCATAGGCCTGAATGGAAGCGGTGGTGATGACGGAGGAGCCAGGCTTGAGATGGGGGGTCGCCGCCTGCGCAATCCAGTGCAACGCATAAAGGTTGGTCTTCATGGTGCGATCGAAATCGTCGGTGGAAAGCTCTGCGATATCTTCACGAAACTGCTGCCTTGCGGCGTTGATCACCAAAATATCGAGGCCGCCAAGATCACCGACTGCTTTCTCTACGAGTTCACGGCACCAAGCCTCGTCGGTGATGTCGCCGGGAAGCGCGATCGCCATGCGGCCTTCCGCCTCGATGAGGGCGACGACTTCTTCTGCATCGGACTCTTCTTCCGGCAGGTAGGATATCGCGACGTCAGCGCCCTCTCTCGCAAAGGCGATGGCGACGGCACGACCAATCCCGGAGTCGCCGCCGGTGATCAAAGCCTTACGCCCCGTCAGCTTGCCTGTGCCTTTGTAAGTTTTTTCGCCGTGATCTGGAAACGGCGTCATGTTCGTGACGAGACCCGGCATTTCCTGGGTGGGTGTCGAAAAGGGTGGGCGCGGATACTGGCTGCGCGGGTCCTGCGGCTCGAGGCGGTCTGTCATCTCGGTCTCTCCCATCGATAGAGGTTCTTCCGAGGCGCGCTGGGGACGGGATAAAATAACCCGCCAGGCTGATCATCGCTTGCGCTTGGGCAACCGCAACATCAACGCGCCACACGCCACCCTAACGATCTGACTTCGCTCTCGTTCCAAAGAATATCGACAGCGGGGTGACGACGGCTTCCTATCGCCGCCGTCATCTCCATTAAACGGATTGTTGCTTGCGTGTGGTGCTTTTGACAACCTGGGTCGGGGCCACATCCGGCTTTCCGAAAAGATAACCCTGGGCCTGCGCGCAGCCCTCATCGACGACCATGCGATATTGCGCGTCCGTTTCAATCCCCTCTGCCGTTACCGGCAGATCAAGGCTGCGGCCAAGGCCAATAACGGCGCGAACGATCGCGCGGGCGTTGTCATCGTCGCTCATTGCGGCGATGAAACTGCGGTCGATCTTGATCTTGTCGAAGGGGAAGCTCTGCAGGTTGCTGAGCGACGAGTAACCGGTGCCAAAGTCATCCATGACGATGGCCACGCCGAGCGCTTTCAACTGATTGAGGATGATCAGCGTCGTTTTGCGGTCTTTCAGCAATGCCGCTTCGGTAATCTCCAGCTCCAACCTGTTTGGTGAAAGCCCGGTCTGCATCAGCACCGTGCAGACGACATGGCCGAGATTGGCCAGCGAAAACTGCAGCGGCGATACGTTGACCGCGACCTTCAAATGCGGCGCCCACCCGGCTGCCTGACGGCAGGCCTCACGCAGGACCCATTCGCCAAGCGAGATGATGATGCCGCTCTCTTCCGCAATTGGAATAAAGACATCCGGTGGCACGGCCCCGCGTGTCGGGTGCTGCCAGCGCACCAGCGCCTCATAACCGACGACCTGACCACATTCGACTGACAGGACCGGCTGATAATTCAGCACCAGCTCGTCTCTGTTGATGGCAAGGCGCAAATCCGTTTCGAGTTGGCGGCGCTCGCGCGCTTCCTGATCCATGACGGGATCGTAGAACGACAAGATGCCTCGCCCGCCCATCTTGGCGCGGTAAAGCGCGAGATCAGCGGCATGCATGATGCTCTCCTGATCGTGTCCATCCCGAGGAAACACGGCAATGCCGATGCTGACGCCGACCGCCGTCGGATCGCTGGCGACATTCATCTTCACCGCGAACATGCCGAGGACCGTCTCGGCCAGCAGACGCGCCTCCTCCGCTCTGGTCTGCCGGGCCGTCAGGATCACGAACTCATCGCCGCCGAGCCGGGCAACCACGTCGCCTGGCCTTGCGCATTCATCGAGAATGGCGGCAACCTTCTTGAGAACGCGGTCGCCTTCGGCATGGCCGAATATATCATTGACGGCCTTGAACCGGTCGAGATCGAGCGCAAGCAATGCGAACTCATCCTCCTGGCTGCAATTCTCGATCTGCTGGTGAAGGCGGGTCTGGAACATGGTGCGGTTCGCAAGACCGGTCAGAACGTCGTGGCGCGCGAGATATTCGATCTCACGTTGCGCCTGCCGCTTTTCCGTCAGGTCGCGAATGGCCATGACTTCACAAGGGTGGCCGCGATATTCGATCGTACGCACGCTCAATTCAAACACCTGCGTCTGCCCGCCCCTTTCACGGATCGCTTCCACGGGCACATCGCGCGGCAGATAGGCTGGCTCTCCATCCACCGCCTTGAACAAATCGTCAGGGTTGCGACCCACCAGTGATGCTTCGTCCCGCCCAAGGAGCCCCGCAAACCGCGTGTTCAACTCGACGATACGCCCATCGCGGACGACGGCAAGACCATCGAGTGTCGCGTCGACCAGCCCCTTGAGATCGACAAGGTAACGATCAACGAGTGCCGCAATTGCTGTGGTGGCGAGGATGAGGAACGTGACGCCTGATATAGCTGCGATCATGATCAGTCGGGCGACGTTGTCGGGATCCGGACCTGCAACGGACGGATCTGGTATCAGCACTGTGGCCGACATAGCGGTAAAATGCAAAGCGCAGATGCCGAAGATGGCCGCACTCGCCGGCGCGGCAATACGTTTCCAGGAGGAGAGACGATGGAAGCAGTGAAAGGCGAGAACAAACACAGCCCAGGCGACCACAAAACCACCGAGCACCGCCCCCCATCGATAGCTTATCGTCGCCGCGACATCCATGCCGGCCATGCCGACGAAATGCATGATCGCAACCGAAAGCGTAATCAGCGTACCGATAACCGCGGCGCGGTAGCGAGCCGTAACTCGTATCATGAGCGCCAGCCAGAAACCAATAACGGCGAGAGCGGCCGACAGCGCTGTGAAGGCGAAGTCATAACCGATCGGAACCGCACCCTTGTAAGCAAGCATGGCAACAAAGTGCGTGGCCCAGACACTCAAGCCCCCGGCGAAGGCGGCAACCACCTCCCAATAGGGCTTACGGCCAGCCGAACTTTCCTCAGCGCGCAAGAGAAGGTGGAAAAAAGCAAACATGCCGAGCAGGCAGATTATTGCAGAAAGCAGAACGACTAAGTGATCGTGCTGGACAGCAACGCATTCCAATACCGTGAACATGATGCACTCTCCCAGCCTCTGAAGAACCGCTCACGGTGGCACTATGGGAGTGCTTTATTTATAAATCTCTAATACAACCATCGATAATTGTTTCAATATTTTTTCGCGTCGAAGAATCGCGCTGAGCCCGGCCCGTCGTAACGGTGTTTTCGGCGGGCGGGTCTCAAATGATGGAGCTGATATTCTTATTTCCAGCTTTGATAGTCGGCCGCCGCGCAGCCGAAAGGTGCCGGCCCATCGCCGAAACGCTCCTGCAGCCGGGCGCAGCCCCATTCGTTGAGTGCAGTCGGCAGCATGTTGTTGATATCCATGCCGGGCGAGGTGAATTGCGATGGGGCGCTGGTGACGTACCATAGCCAGTAGCCCATCACCGCAACGAAGATCACGGCTACGATGGCGACGAAGGTAAGCAGCCTGCGCGCCAGCCCCGGCCCCTTCCTTGTCGCCGCAGCCTGGGCTGCTGCAGCTTCCTGAGTTTCAGTTCCGACGACAGGAGAAAGCGACGAGAGAGCCTCCGCCCTTTCCGCGTCCGTCATCTCGATCTGCGTCAGTTGATCATCGAGCAGGACAGGCAGCGGACTATTGCCTTGCAGAACTGCGAGCGCCACATCGTGCTTGCCTGTATGGTCGATGACGACGGGAATGCGGCCGCGCTCAAGATAGGCAAAGGACTGACGCTTGGTCTTCGCCTCCCTGACCGTATCCGCAAAAGTGACGAAGAGACGGCTGCGTTTTTCCGCGACGGCCGTCAGTGCGACCGGGATAGCAGTCAACGGCGCCGGACGCCTGAGCCCAAGGCGGACCCGCAGAACGCGGATCAGGGTAAATAGCATTGCCAGGCTGCCGAACCCAAGCAGGGCGACAAACACGCCGAGCGTGATGATGCGGTTCCACAGCATATCGAGGCCGAGAGAAATCGTCGCAAGGTCGGGGTTCTTCTCAGAGATAACCAGACCAGTCTCGTAGTCGCCAGAATGGACGTCGACGAACATGACCTCGACATCCTTTTTGTAGCTTACGCCTTCGTAGCTATAGGAAAGATCTGCCTTGCACGTCGTGAAAATCGCCTTTCTAGTCTTGCAGCTGCCGCTGATATCGCCGTTCTCGATCTCAAGTGGGTCCTTGCTGATCCGATAATCGCGCATGACCCCCGGCCCTTCTGCAACAAGCATCACGACGAGGATCGCTACAAGCACCGGAACGGAGAAATAATAGGCGGCAGGCACCGAAATGGCGCCACGCTTCAGCGTCAAAGGCCGCGACGGAAGTTTTATTTGTGCAAGGTTCATGGTCGACAACGCATTTCTTGGGAGTAGACGGGCAGAGCCTGCGACTCTCACCCGGTGGAGAAGATTGCTGTCGGTCGGTCTAAACCGATCAACTTCTCGAGAAAACCCCCTGAAATTACGGGATAAAGTTGTAAACTCTTTCCCGGCCTGCTTGTAGGGACCGCAAAGTTTAGGAAGAGCTCAGTGCAGGTGCAGGAATGCTCCTGAGGCCATCCATGAATAAACGGGCGGTCAAGCCGCCCGTCGATTGTTTTAGAGCCTGCTGATGTTGTTCAGTCCTTCGTGACGTTTTCAAGCCGGGTCGTCTGGCTGGGATGGCCTACATAATCCTTGACGCGCGTATTCAGCACGATCGGCTCGAACCTCTCGAACATCGGCAGCACCGCCGGCTTCTGCGCAACGAACATCTCCTGCATCTGGGTGTAGATTTCCCCGCGCTTCTTGGCATCAGGCTCGAGCGACGCCTTTGCCGTGAGTGCGGTCAGTTCCGGAATATCCCAGGCCGAGCGCCAGACAAAATTGCCGGCGTTGTTGGCGGCAAGCGAGTTGTCCGGATTGCTGGAGAACTGTTCCATCGAGCCCAAAACATTCGGCATGTAGGCTCCGGTCTGCGGGATGAGCAGATCAAAATCCCGAGCGCGGTGCGCGGCAATCACGTCCGAGCCGTTACCCTGCTGGATATTGACCTTGATACCAATCTGGCTGAGCGTGGCCTGAATGGCAGTGGCGAGGTCGATGCGCGGCGTCTGCGCGATCGTCTTCAGATTGAGCGTGAAACCGTTCTCGTAGCCGGCCTCCTTGAGGAGTGCTTTTCCCTTCTCCACGTCGAGCTTCCAATCCGGGCTCGGAATAGCATATTCGAAGTTTTCCGGCACGGGCACCGTGCGCGCCCGGCCGTAGGGACCCATGATGGTTTTTTCCATGCCCTTGTAGTCGATGCCGTAGGCGATCGCTTCGCGGACCTTGGGGTTGGACAGGGGCTCCTTGCCGGCATTCATGGACAGGACGTAAAAACCGCCCGTCGGCACACGCTGAATCTGGAAACCTTCCTTGTTGTTGAAGATCGCGAGATCCGCAGCCGTCAGCGCGCTGGCGATGTCAATATCGCCGCGCTCCAGCATCAGGCGTTCAACCTGGCTTTCCGGCACATGCCGCACGATGACGCGGCGCATATTGGGGCTGCCGGCCACATAGTCCTTATTTGCCTCCAGAATGATGATCTCATTCGGCGACCAGCGGTTAAGGGTGAAAGGGCCGGAACCGGCCGAATTTGTTCTCAGCCATGCATTCCCCCAGTCATCATTGACCTCGTGGGACTTCAGTTCCTTGCTGTCCACCACGCTGGCAATGACCATGGCGAGGCGATAGAGCAGCAATTCCGACGTCGTTTCACCTGAAAGATCGACGCGAACCGTTCTTCCATCCGGAGCACTTACCAGCTTGTCGATATTGTCGGCATTATAGCCCACGCGCTTGAGGTTCGCTGCGGCCGCCTGGTTCATCTTCAGAAGGCGGCTGAGCGAATAAACCACATCGGCCGAGGTCACCGGGTTACCGGAGGCGAAATTCGCCTCGCGAAGATGAAAGGTGATGCCTTTCTCATCCGTTTCCCAGCGCTCGGCGAGCTGCGGTGAAACCTTGCCGGAACCGTCCACCGAGATCAGGCGATCATAAAGATTTGCCATGATTTCGTTGGCTTTTGCTTCGGTGGCCTGATGGGGGTCGAGTGACAGCACCTGGGCCAGTGACGTGCCGATAACCAGCTGGTCGTTGGGGGTTTTGGCCGCGACGGGCGATCCCTGCACGAGCATAGCGCCAAGAATGGTGGTGAATGCGAGACGGATCAATGTTTTTTTCATACCTGCTCCTCCTACAGATCGGTAATTGATGTTCGGGAAAAGCCGCGACGCAGCGGGGCGTCGCGGGCCAAAACGGTTAAAGATGTTTGTTATCAAGTGCTTCGATCAAGGCTGCGATGTAGCCGTAGCAGAAGGCGAAAGCGACGCCGACGGGGTCGCGTCCGGCAATCGTCGGCACATGGTCCGGCATGATCATGTAGCGATAACCGAGTTCGTGATAGAGTTTCAGCGAGCGCACCATGTCCATGTCCCCCTCATCGGGGAAAGTCTCCATGAAAGACAATTTCCCGCCGCTGATGTTGCGGAAATGGACGTTGAAAATCTTGTCGCGGCTGCCGAACCAGCGGATGATGTCGTCGATCTCCTCGCGCGGATTGTCGAGCATCTCGCCGATGGACCCTTGGCAGAAATTCAGCCCGTGATAGGGGTTTTCACGCATCTGCACGAACTTTTTCAGCCCATCGACTGTGCCGAGCACACGGGTGACGCCCCTGTAGCCCGGCGGTGTATAGGGATCATGGGGGTGGCAGGCGAGACGCACCCTGTTGCTTTCAGCAACCGGCACGACGCGTTCGAGGAAGTAGTCGATGCGTTCCCAGTTCTCGTCTTCGGACAGAACGCCGGCGAGGCCCGGTGCGGCATCATGGTCCGCCTTTTCCCAGCGCCATGCCTCGTTGAGCGAACCGCCACGGCCGCGCTCCATCTCCGTGCGCGGGATGCCAATGAGGTTGAGATTGTATTTCGCGGCAGGAATTCCGGCCCTCGCGATATTTTCGATCATCGCGCAGACGGCATCGATCTGCCGGTCGCGATCCGGGCCGGCAAGCAGAATATCGGGATATGACGCCTGCTCGATAGGCCGGGACGGCAACGGCAGTTGCACCATATCGAGGACAAGGCCAAAGCTTTCGACCTTGTCACGGTGGCGCTCGAAATCCTCGAAAGTCCAGCTCGCGGGTGCTCCGGGCGGATCCGCGCTGATGTTTTTGACGCCGAGCTGCGCCCAGACCTTGTAATCCTCGTCGTCGCGCGCAGCAACCTGGGTGCCGACATACATCGATTCTCTCCTCTCTCCATGCAAGTCATCATATGACATCGCATGAAATAAGATGAGTGTCGAGACGCTATTGCGCCTCCGCGAGCAGCCTGTATCGCCGCTGGCTTGCCAGCATGTGTTCACGCATGGCTTTTCGGGCCGCGTCGGGATCCTGCTCGACGATGGCGCGCAGGATTGCCTCGTGCTCGGCCTGGACTTTGCGAAGATAATTCGCGTCGCCGGTTTCAGGCAGCGTTGGGAACTGCCCACGCGGTATCGAGCGTGAACCGAACTGGCGCAATGCCTCGAGATAGAAGCGGTTATTGGTTGCGGTCGCGATGGCCGAATGGAATTCGTAATCCGCATCGACGGTCGATTCGCCAGCGTCGATGGCACGAGCCATTTTCCTGTGCGCCGCCGAGATTGCCGCTTCCTGCTGGGCCGTCCGGCGATAGGCTGCGATCGCCGCCGCCTCCCCTTCCGTTGCCAGGCGGAACTCCAGCATTTCCAGCGTCTCGGCAATGGTGCCAACTTCAGACTGCGTTAGTTTCACGCCGGCCCATTCACTGTCACTGCTGACAAAAACCCCCTTGCCCTGAATAGGGACGACGTAACCGGCAGAACGCAAATCGGCAATCGCTTCGCGGACCACCGTCCGGCTCACGCCATAAGCGCGTTCCAATTCCGGCTCCGTGGGAAGCTGGTCGCCATTTTTCAGTTTTCCACTGCGAATTTCTGCGCTGAGATTATCGATGATCTGTTGCGCCCGCCTCTCCCGCGGCCTCGCTTTGTCGCCAATCATGCCAGTCTTCCCTCTTGCAGAATACGAATCCCTTCGTTACTCATATTATGACATTGCGGCACGTCATATGTTTTCATGTTAACTCAGGGAGGGGTTGGGATGAAGTACCATCAAGAGTTTTTACAAAAGAGAATTGCGCGTCTGCGGCGAGCAGCGGGCAAAGGGCCGGCCGCTGACGGATTTCTCTCAAGAAAGTGCGGCCACCTATGACGGAGATTTCACTGCGCGGGCTTGGACATCGTTTTCTGCAACTGATCGTCAGCCTCTTCATCCTGCTCTGCATCACCTTCATCATAGGCCGTGTGATGCCGACCGATCCGGTCGGAGCAATCGTCGGCGAGCTTGCCGATCCAAAGGCCTATGAGGCCATGAGGGCGCGGCTTGGCCTTGATCTGCCACTTTATCAGCAGTTCTTCATTTATTTGCGTGGTCTGCTGCATGGAGATTTCGGTATCGCGATCCTGACGGGTAATCCCGTGACGCGCGATCTGGCGCAGGCCTTCCCCGCAACCTTCGAACTCGCGACCCTGGCGATCATCATCTCGACGATCATCGGCGTTCCCCTCGGTCTTGCAGCAGCTCTGTTTCGCGATACGTTCATCGACAAGTTCGCGCGTGTCTTTGCGCTGGTTGGACACTCGATACCTGTCTTCTGGTTCGGCATTGTCGGGCTCGTCATTTTCTATGCCGGTCTCAATCTGGTCGGAGGGCCTGGCCGGGTGGACGTGTTCTACGAGGGTCTTGTGGAACCCAGAACCGGCCTGATGCTGGTCGACAGCCTGCTTGCGGGCGAGACGGAAATCTTCTGGAACGCGCTCGGACATATCATCCTGCCGGCCGTAATTCTTGCCTATATGGCCATGGCCTATATCACCCGCATGACCAGGGCCTTCACCCTCGAACAGCTGAGCCAGGACTACGTCATCGCGGCGCGAGCAAAAGGTGTCAGTCCCGCACGCACCGTAACACGCCATGTACTGCCCAATATCGCCGTGCAGCTCATCACCGTTCTGGCAATTTCCTACGGCAATCTGCTGGAAGGCGCCGTGGTCACCGAGATCGTCTTTTCCTGGCCGGGCATCGGCCAATATATGACCAATGCGCTGCTCATCGGCGACATGAATGCAATCCTCGCCGCCACGATCGTCATCGGCTTCATATTCATGTTGCTCAACTTCCTCGCCGATCTGGCCTACACTACGCTTGATCCCCGCACACGGGAGGCCGCACGATGACCGATATCGCGCAAAACAATACAGTTGATCGCCCCGGCGCCCTGTCGCGCCTGTCGACCACAACCGTGCGGACACTTAGAAAGCTCGCAGACGAGCCACTTGGGATGTTCGGCTTCGCCATTCTGGCGGTTCTGGTTCTGGTCGCCATTTTCGCTCCGCTGATTGCGCCTTACGATCCTGCCCGCCAGGCGCTCGAAAACGCGCTTCAGCCGCCAAGCTGGGCGCATCTGGCAGGAACCGACGAATTTGGCCGCGATATTTTCAGCCGGCTCGTCTACGGCACCCGCATCACCATCCAGACCGTCCTGTCGGTCTCGGTCATCGTTGGTCCGATCGGCCTTGCGATTGGCGTCATGGCCGGTTTCTTCGGCGGGCGCACCGATGCCATCTTAATGCGCGCGACCGATATCGTCCTCTCCTTCCCCTCGCTCGTGCTCGCACTTGCCTTTGCAGCTGCGATGGGAGCCGGTCTCGGAACAGCGATCATCGCGATCTCGCTGACGGCGTGGCCACCGATTGCGCGTCTCGCTCGCGCGGAAGCACTGGTGGTGCGAAACACCGATTATGTGGCCGCCGCTCGCCTCTACGGTGCCTCGCCGCTGCGCATCCTGTTTCTCTATATCGCGCCGATGTGCATTCCCTCGGTCATCGTTCGCCTCACGCTGAACATGGCGGGCATCATCCTGACGGCTGCTTCGCTCGGCTTTCTCGGCCTTGGGGCGCAGCCGCCGCTGCCTGAATGGGGTGCGATGATCTCCAGCGGCCGCAAATTCATGCTCGATTACTGGTGGGTCGCCGTCATGCCCGGCATCGCCATCCTGCTGACGAGCCTTGCCTTCAACATCGCCGGCGATACGCTGCGCGACCTTCTGGATCCGCGTCATGCCCGTTCCTGACAGCACTCCCATACTCTCGGTACGCGACCTCAATGTCCGTTTTGGGCGCAATGCCATTTCCGCCGTTTCCAACGTCAATTTCGACGTTGGCCGCGAAAGGGTCGGTATCGTCGGTGAATCCGGTTCCGGAAAATCCACCACCGGCCGGGCCGCGATGCGCCTTTTGCCGAAGAGCGCGACAGTGACGGCGGAGAAATTGGATTTTCTTGGCGAACCGCTGCTCACAAAAACCGAACGGCAGATGGGCGCGATCCGCGGCAGCGAGATGGCGCTGATCATGCAGGACCCGCGTTATTCGCTGAACCCGGTGCTGCCCATCGGCAAACAGGTGGCGGAAGCCGCCGAACTGCATCTGGCGCTTACCGGCCAGGCGGCAAGGGCTGCGGCGCGCGACATGCTGCTGCGCGTGCGTATAAACGATCCCGACCGTGTCATGGCGCTTTATCCACACCAGATATCGGGTGGCATGGGGCAGCGGGTGATGATCGCCATGATGCTGCTCGCCAAGCCGAAGCTTGTCATCGCCGACGAACCAACCTCGGCCCTCGATGTCAGCGTGCGCAAGGATGTACTTCTGCTTCTGGACGAGATGGTGCGCGAGAACAATTCGGGCCTGATCCTCATCAGCCACGACATCCGCATGGTGGCGGCCTTCTGCGAACGCGTGCTGGTCATGTATGGCGGGCGCGTGGTGGAAACGCTGACGAAGCTTGAAGATGCGCAGCATCCCTATACGCGCGGCCTGATCGCGGCCATGCCCGATCCCCGCAATCCGGTCAGGCGTCTCAAGGTGTTGGATCGTCAGGCAATCGATGCGGAGGTGATGCGATGATCACGGTAGACAAGCTCGACGTCGTCTACGGCGCCAAGGAAAAACGAAACCACGTCGTGCGCGGCGTCAGCCTTACGGTCAACAAAGGCGAAACCCTCGGAATCGTCGGCGAAAGCGGCTGCGGAAAATCGACCCTGCTTCGCTCGCTGGCAGGTCTGGAGTCCGGCTGGACCGGCTCGATCAGCTTCAATGGCAAACCGGTCGGCAAGACCCGCAGCCGCGACGAACTGAAACTGGCCCAGATGGTGTTTCAGGATCCCTACGGTTCGCTGCATCCTCGCCACCGCATCGGTCGGGCACTGGCCGAGCCCATCCGCGCCATGGGGCTTGGCGACGGCTGGTCGAAGGTTCCCGCCGCCCTGCAACAGGTTGGCCTGCCTGTGCATTTTGCCGAGCGCTTCCCGCATGAACTTTCCGGCGGTCAGCGCCAGCGCGTGGCAATCGCACGCGCGCTGATCCTCGAACCACCTATCCTGCTGCTCGACGAGCCGACATCCGCGCTCGACGTTTCCATCCAGGCCGAAATCCTCAACCTTCTTGCCGACCAGCGCGAAGAACGCGATCTGACCTTTGTTCTCGTCAGCCATGATCTGGCTGTCATCGCCCATATGTGCGATCGCGTGCTGGTGATGCAGAACGGCGTTTTTGTGGATGAGCTGACCAAGGCCGACCTTGAAGCAGGCGTTACCCATGCCGCCTATTCAGGCGAGCTGTTCGAAAGCAGCTTTCTTTGAGATGATCGGTCGCGGAGATGGCAACGCCGCGGCTGGACCTGTCTGAACGCGCGCCGGGGCTCAGTTCAGCCGACCGCCGTTCTCGTCCGAAAACAGATGAATGCCGTCCAAAGACGGGGATATCCTTATCTCCTCGCCGACCGCCTGGCCTATGCGTTCGCGAAAAACGCCGAGCACCCGCGAACCACCCAGGGTCATGGTGACCTGTGTTTCCGATCCCAGCGGTTCGACAAGCAGGATCTCGGCCGGTACGCCCGAGGGATCAAGGACGAGGTGCTCGGGCCGGATGCCATAAGTCGCCCCTTTTCCCGCAAGAGCGGCGGCAGCGGCCGGCAATGGCAAGACCACACCGCCGGTTTCAAAACCGGCTTGCGATATCTCGCCGGGCAGAAAGTTCATGGAAGGTGAGCCTATGAAGCCGGCAACGAACTCGTTTGCCGGACGGTCGTAAAGTTCGAGCGGCGTGCCGACCTGTTCGACACGGCCGCCGTTCAGCACGACGACCCTGTCAGCCATCGTCATCGCCTCCACCTGGTCATGCGTCACATAGATCGTGGTGGTCCTGAGTTTCTGGTGCAAGGCTTTGATCTCGCCACGCATCACGACGCGCAGTTTGGCATCAAGGTTTGAGAGGGGTTCGTCGAACAGGAACACCTGCGGATTGCGAACGATTGCGCGGCCCATCGCAACACGCTGGCGCTGACCGCCGGAGAGCTGGCGGGGATAACGGTCGAGCAATGCGGTAAGACCAAGGATCTCCGCCGCCCAGTTCACCTTCTCGGCAATTTCCTGTTTGCTTGAGCCGCGATGCTCCAGCGAAAAGCCCATATTGGTTGCGACCGTCATATGCGGGTAAAGAGCGTATGACTGGAACACCATGGCGATGTCGCGGTCCTTGGGATCGAGATCGTTGACGATCCGCTCGCCGATCTTGAGTTCACCACCCGTGATCGTTTCGAGACCGGCGACCATCCGCAGCAGGGTAGACTTGCCGCAGCCGGAGGGGCCGACGAGGACGACAAATTCGCCATCCCTGATATCGAGATCGACGCCGTGAATGGTTTTTACCGCGCCATAGCTTTTGCGGATGTCGGACAGGGTTACGTTAGCCATCGATTAAATCCGGTTCTTCAGCCCTTGAGGCCGGTATGGGCGAGGCCTTCGACGAACTGCTTCTGGGCAATCACGAAGACGATGAGCACGGGCAGCGCCGTCAGCGTCGCTGCGGCAAGCTGGATATTCCACATCGGTCCGCCATAGGCGTCGGTATATTGGGTCAGCGCCTGCGGCAGCGTGAACATCTCTGCGCTGGAGAGAAAGACGATAGGCTCAAGGAACAGGTTCCAGGAGTGCAGGAAGGTGAAGATCGCAACCGAGGCCAGCGCCGGTTTTGCCAGCGGCAGCGCGATCCTGCGGAATATCTTGAAGCGCCCGAGACCATCGACACGCGCCGCCTCTTCGAGCTCGGCGGGCAGCGTCACGAAGAACTGCCGCATGACGAAAGTGGCAAAAACACTGGGCGCACCGAAGATCGGCACAAGAATGAGCGGCCAGTGTGTGTTGACCATGCCCGCCTTCAGAAACATCTGAAACAGCGGCACGATCGTGACCTCCGACGGAATGAGCAGGCCAAGCAGTACGACCATGAAAATGAGATTTGCGCCCGGAAACCGGATCCGCGCAAAAGCATAGCCTGCCATGGACGATATGATCATCGTTCCTGCCGTCACGACAGCTGCGATGTAGGCGGAATTCCAGTATTGCCGCACGAAAGGCTGCAACTCGAAGACCTTGGAATAGCTCGTCCAGTCCTGGTTTTGCGGGAAGAATTGCGGCGGGAAGGCGAAGATATCGCTGATCGGCTTGATCGATGACGTCACCATCCACCAGGTCGGAAAGACGAACGGGATCAGGAGCACGCACAACACCCCGTAAAGAGCGACTTGCATGCGTGGGGAAAGGTCAGCTTTCATAAAAGACGATTCTCTTGCGCATCTGCCACTGGGCGAAGGTCAGTACGGCGACGATCACAAACAGCAGGATGGACAGCGTCGAGCCGTAGCCAAAGAAATGAAACTGGAAGGCCTGCTGATAGAGGTAATAGACCAGCACCGTGGTCGAGAGACCTGGCCCCCCCTGGGTCAGAACTGCGATCTGCGCAAAAACCTGCAGCGAGCCAACAATCGTAATGATCGAGGTTAACAGGATCGTCGGGCTGATCATCGGCAGGGTAATGCGACGAAACTGCTTGAAGGCGGGCGCACCGTCGATGCGGGCGGCTTCGTAGAGTTCTTTCGGCACACCCTGAAGTGCCGCCAGAAACAGGATCATGTTAAGCCCGACATTCTTGAAGACCTGCACGACGATGACTGAAATCATCGCGGTCGTCTCCTCGCGCAGCCAGTTGGGGCCTTCGATGCCGGCCATCAGCAACATGCCGTTGATGCCGCCATTTTTCTGCAACAGGAACCCCCAGACGATCGTCCAGGCAACCAGCGAGACGACGACAGGCGAGAAGAACAGCGTCCGGAATATCGCGATGCCAGCTAGTTTCTGGTTCAGTAATACGGCCAGAAGCAGCGCCAGTGAAAGGTTGAACACGACGAGCCCGGCCGAAAAAATCGCCGTCGCGCCAAGGACGTCGCGAAGATTGTCGTCCTCGACCAACATCCGGTAGTTCTGCGCACCCGTATAGGTGAAGGTGTTGGCGAGCACATTCCATTCATGCAGCGAATACCAGAACACCAGCCCGAGCGGGATCAGAACGAAGATGACGATGCCGATCAGCTGCGGGGCGATGAACAGGAAGCCCGCAAGGCTGTCGCGCCGCGCGATGGTCCAGAACGCCGGGGCCGGACGATCCTGAGTACGGGCAATATCCTGCGCGACAGCCATGGTTTTCTCCTCAGCGCTTCAAGAGCGGCCCGATCTGGACGCAGATTTTTTGAAGCGCGCCGGCCACATCGGCCTGCGGCCGCCAGACGGCGTCGAGGTTCGAACGCACGATCTGCTGGATCTGCGCGAAACCGGTGTGGCCGGGCATGACCTTGCCAGTCGAGATGCCTGAGATGACAACCTTTTCGATCTGCTCCTCGCTGAGAAGCGGGTTCGTCTTTTTCAGCACCTGCGCATTCAGCAAAGACTTGCGCGCTGAAGGGAAGAACTGGCTGAGTTTGGCGGAATTTTCCGGATTGGTCATGTAAGCCACGAATTGCGCCGCGGTCTCGGCATTCTTGCCTGATTGCATGACGCCGATACCCGCCTGGCCGATCAGCGCATAATCGCCCGCAGGGCCCTTTGGAAGAGGCACGAGGTCCCAGCCAAATGGCTTGTCCTTCGGCAGAAGCGAGGCACGGCTGATCTGCGTAATCGTCATCGCCGCATTGCCAGCAAAAAAATCGACCGTCTCGCCGGGGCCCGGAATGGCCTTCTTGTCGAAGATGGCGTCGTGGATGAACGAAATGGCATCCGCCATCGGCTTTTCCGCCATGGTGCAGGTGGCGCCGTCAGCGCTCCAGGGTGAAGCCCCCCAGCCATTCCAGACGGAGGTGAGATATTGCCAGCTCTGGTAATTGAAATCGCGGACGACAAGCCCGCCCTTTCCGGTCTTGGCGACAGCCGACGCCGTGGCGATGGCGTTGTCCCAGGTCCATTCGCCGGCAGCGATCATGTCGGCTGGGGTTTTGGCCCCGGCAGCCTTGATAAGATCGTTATTGACGAAGACGGCGAAGGGCGAGGTCGAAAACGGATAGGCGTAAAGCGTACCGTCCTGCGACCAGCGTTCCGTGGCGCCGGCACCGACCTCCTCAAGATTATATCCCGGCGCAGCCTTCAGTGTGTCCGTCAGCGGGTAGAGCGCCCCGGACTTGACGAAATCATAAGCCGACGTCTCGAAAATCCAGGCCATGTCAGGTGCGTTGCCGCCCGCGATCTGTGTGGTGAGTGCAGTCGTGTAGGTATCGAAAGGCAGGGACTCATAAGTCACGCTGACATTTGGATGATCCTTCTTGAAACCGGCTGCGATCTCGTTGAAGAGCTTGAGATGCGCCTCGTTGGCGCTCCAGATCGTCATGCGCAGATTAACCGCATCCTGCGCAACCGCTCCGCCCGCAAACGCAAACGAGCCAATCAGGGCAAGCGCACAGGCCGTGGATTTCAGTTTAAAATGATTGTTCATTCCCGGTCCTCCTCCAAAGATGGGTTCGATGAGACGGCAAACCGCCGTCCTAATAGGCCGCGATATCAGGCCAGCGTATTTCGATGCCCTGACGGGTCAGCTGCGTCTGGAAGGCTTCCAGGCGGTCATCGTCTTCCTGCACCTGATGTGGCGTGAGGCCATTTTCCAGGCAGTGCGCCGCAAGCATCCCGGCCACTTCGCCGATGTTCCATTCGACCGGATGAAGGCGGTAGCAACCATTGGTAATATGCGTCGTGCCGATGTTCTTGCCGGCCGGGATCAGGTTTCTCACCCGCTGCGGGATCAGCGCACCGAGCGGTATTTCAAACGGGCAGGATGGCACGTCGATATAGTTGTCGCCGCCTGTCGATGGATGCAGGTCGATGCGGTACATGCCGATACCGATGCTGTCGCGATAGCGGACAGCGCCTCTTTCACCGCGAACCGTGTAGGAAAGATCCTGCTCGACGATGCGCGTCACCGGCTTGATACGGCGGCTTTCGCGAATGTAGGGTGCCATGGCAAGCCCATGGTCGGTACCGGTGATGTCGCCACGCAGCCGAAGCCCGCGGAACCCCTGCCCGCCATCAAGGCGCGGTGCTTCCGTCTGCAGCCAGTAAAACACCGAATAAGAAAGATCTGCCGCCGCCTTCAGGTGGCGCGCCTTTTCTTCCTCGGTCACATCGATGATCGTGCCATCCATGTAATCGATCATCGGCCAATTCACGAGGCAGATATCCGACTGATAGAAGCCGGGCGCAAAGTTTTTCCGTGCTGCGATGCGCCGGAAAATCCAGAGATTCTCATCACCGCCGCCCTTGCGCTGGTCGGCATCGACCAGCAGGGGATTATCATCGGGATTTGGCGTGAAGGAGCGGGTGGTATGCTCGAGCGTGCGCGGATGGGGCGCGGTGAAGCCGAGGAGCGGACCACCCCAGAAATGCGGCTGGTAGGAGCGCCAATAGTCGTAGTTCTCAGGCTTGTCGATCGTCTGGTCGCCATCGACATGGTCAATGGCAAAGCAGATTGAGACAGCCTGCACATTGTCCGGTTGAGCGTGCTCTGGCGCGCTCGGTTCTTCCGTGTCCGACTGCGCCTCAAAACCCTTGGCATATTCCGTGCCGGTTATCGGCAGCAGATCGCCAAGTTCGGTGGCGTCGAGTACGTAATCGGCGGATATGACGATTTCAGCGCCGCTGTCGCGATGGCGGAGGGTCACGGAGCGAACCAAGTCGCCGTCCACATCGGCCGCGACAGGACGCCAGGGCTTGAGTATCGTCAGGCGACCTGCGCCAATATAGGGCATCAGCATGCTTTCCATGACCGCGAGGCTGACACGCGGCTCGGCGCAGATGCGGCTCACCCATCCGCCGCCCGGATTAAGGTCACCCCACGCGCGCGCGCCTTCCGTCAGCGGATAATGGTCTCGATAATATTGCCGCACACCGTTGCGCAGCGCCCGGTAGGACCGGGTGATGCCGAACTGTTCAACCCATGTATGCTCGTCCGAAGGAACGGCCTGACTGGTCAATTGGCCGCCGATCCAGTCGTATTCTTCGGTCATGATCACGCGTTTGCCCACTCGTGCGGCCGCCAGTGCCGCCGCTACGCCGCCAAGGCCGCCACCGACCACGAGAATATCTGCTTTCATGTCTTTCACGACGTCACATCCGTTTTGTTGACTGAGGACTTGTTTGCAGAGCCGGTCGGGGCCGGCCCCAACGTCTCTCCCTTGACGGGTTCACATTTGAGAAGGATTTGCCCACCGGCGCTGCCGGTCTCGATGCGGTTGACCAGCATGGCGGTTGCCTGCCGCCCCATCTCCTCGCGCGGAATTTCATAGGAGGTGAAACGCACGGGGCTGCGTGCGGCCCTGATATGGCTGCCAAGCACGATCATCGAAAATGCGTCCGGCACGACAAGCCCCCTCGCCCGCGCCAGTGCCTCGACGCGCACGGCATCGGCCAATTCTATGAAGAAGGCGACTGTGGCCCCGCTCTCAATGATGGCATCAAGTATTTTCTCGGCCGGGCGGTTGACCGCCTTGATATGCAGGGCAATCATGGCCGCATCTGCGAGCGCCGCGCTGAAACCTTGCCAGCGATCGGCAATCGATTCTGCCGGACCATAAGGTCCGATATAGGCGAGCCTGGTGTGTCCCAGCGCGATGGCGTCTTCGACAAGCTGACGCGTGCCCGCGGCGTAGTCGCCGCCGACATAGGGAACCGGACCACCGGCATCTTCACGGCGGCCGATCGCGACGAAGGGATAGTCTTCCGAAACCAGCCGGGCGAGTTCCTTGCGATCGAACTCGCGGCCGAGAACCAGACAGCCGTCCGCAATCCGAAGCCTGTTGCCCTCCGAGAAAATCTTGCGGTTATCGCCGACACCGGCGCTCGTCAGCAGCAGAAGATCATAAGCCTGCTGTTGCGCCTCTTCTTCGATACCCAGCAGGAAGGGCGTAAAGAAATCAGCCTGGGCGCTCGGGAATGCTGGCTCATAGGTGAAAACGCCGAGGATCCGGTTCAGCCCCTTGGCCATGCGCCGCGCAATCGGATCGGCAACATAACCGGTCTGGCGAATGACGGCCTGCACCCTTTCCCGGGTTTCGTCCGGGATGCGCGCGACCGCTGCCGGCGCGCCGTTCAGAACAAGAGACACCGTTGCCTGGCTGACACCGGCAAGCTTGGCGATATCGTTCTGCGTGAGACGTCTGTGACTGGACACGCCATGCCCTCCTCCGGCATCCGTTCCCTGCTAATACGTATTAGCAGCTAATGCGTATTAGCACCATCTCCGCGTAGGGAGTCAAGCGATAAAGTGCATTCGCTGAAAGGGTCGCAGATTATCGCAAGCCTGCGCTGTAATGGCAAAACGCGGCAGAAACGGCAATGTCAGCTGTAAAAAACAGCGGTCGGCCCGAATTTACGGATTCGAGGGCGCTTTTTCGCCCGCAAGCTTCTTCTCAAGCAACCAAGTCCACATCGCCTCGTCGTTCAGCACCTTTCCCTCGACCGCCTGATGGTCAGTGTCCTCAAGCACGGTGAGCCGAACATAGCGCTTCAGCTCCTTAAGACGTTGCACGAGCACCACTGTATCGGACAGCGGGATCACCTCGTCATCTGCGCCATGAAAGGCCCAGAAAGCCGCCTTCTCGTTCGTTCGATTGAGGTAGTGCCGAATGCCGTCGCCGGCAATCGGAACCACCGCGGCGAATGTTTGAGGAAACTGCTCTGCCATGGACCATGCGCCGAACCCTCCCCGGCTATAGCCGATCAGATAGATGCGCTCCCGGTCCACCCGGTGGTTGGCCACCACCGCCTCAAGAACACTGGCGACACGCTCGATCGGGTAAAGTAGTTCCTCGCTCGGATTTTGGGGTGAAAACACCAGGAAGGGAAAGTCACGCCCCTCCTCTATCATTTTCGGCAAGCCGCTCGACCGTAGCTTTTCGACGTCGCTGCCGCCCTGATCGCCGCCATGCAGCCAGACGACAAGAGGATAGGTCTTGTTCGAGCCGGCGTAATCCTTGGGCGTATAAAGCAGGTAGTTGAGGTCAGAAGCGATGGTAACATCGGATTTCATCGCTTTCTGTTCGGCCTGTGCAAATGTCGAGGCAGTGATTGCGGCCAGAGCGATCAGGCAGAATTTAAGTCGTCTCATGATTTTTTCCTCCCAGTGAATAAGCCTCTTCCGGGGTAATGACCGTCAAACCTGATCGGGTTCAACGCTCCCGGAAAAAGCAGGAAAAGCGCCTCGAAAAACATGAAATATCTCTTTATTTCAAACCAATGAGACAACTGCCTCATCTGATTTCCGGCGATGCGCCGACAGCATATCCGCTTCCGCTGCTGAGGCAACATTCGCGGAAGAGACTTGAGAAATCGAGCTGTCAGGTGATGGCGCCAACCGGACTTGTGCAGCAAGGCCTTTACGTTCAGCATTTGTTCTGGCTTGCTGTTTGAGTCTTTGCTAATCATTGCGGCACGAAGGCGAAATGGCCGCGCGGGCTCAGTCGCCCGCCGTTTTCGGGCAGGCAACTTCGCCTAGAACAGATATCGAGGATTAGTGCAGGATGGCGGTTGCCTATCTGGAAAAACTGAACGAGCAGCAACGCAAGGCCGTGGAACATGGGGTTGGACTGGTGGATGGACATGTCGCCGGTCCGCTTTTGATCATCGCCGGCGCCGGTTCGGGCAAGACCAATACGCTGGCTCACCGTGTTGCGCATCTGATCGTGAATGGCGCCGATCCCCGCCGCATCCTGCTGATGACGTTCTCAAGGCGCGCAGCCTCCGAGATGGCGCGCCGTGTCGAACGGATATGCAAGCAGGTCCTCGGGGCAAATTCGGCAATCATGACAGATGCATTGGCCTGGTCCGGCACGTTTCACGGCATTGGTGCACGGCTGTTGCGCATCTATGCCGAGCAAATCGGGCTCAACATCGATTTCACCATCCACGACCGCGAAGACAGCGCCGACCTGATGAATCTTGCCCGGCACGAGCTGGGTTTCTCGAAAACCGAAAGCCGCTTTCCGACAAAGGGCACCTGTCTTGCGATCTATTCGCGCGTCGTGAATTCCCAGACACCACTCAAGGACATCTTGCGCCAGCATTATCCCTGGGTTGCCAACTGGGAAAGCGAACTCAGGGAACTGTTCGCGGCCTATGTCGAGGCCAAACAGGTCCAGAACGTGCTCGATTACGACGATCTTCTGCTCTACTGGTCCCAGATGGTCAGCGACCCCGTTCTGGCTGATGATATAGGCAACCGCTTCGACCATGTGATGGTCGATGAATATCAGGATACCAACCGGCTGCAGGCTTCGGTGCTGATGGCGCTGAAGCCCGGTGGCCGCGGCTTGACCGTGGTGGGCGACGATGCGCAGTCGATTTATTCTTTCCGCGCAGCGACCGTTCGCAACATCCTCGATTTCCCGGCTTCCTTCAGCCCGGCGGCCGATATCATCACGCTGGACCGCAACTATCGCTCCACGCAGCCGATCCTTGCCGCCGCCAACGGCGTCATTGATCTCGCGCGCGAGCGCTTCACCAAGAACCTCTGGACCGAGCGGGTATCGCTTGAGCGCCCAAGGCTCGTAACGGTGAAGGATGAAACCGAGCAGGCGAACTTCATCATCGACCAGATCCTCGCCAATCGCGAGAGCGGCATGACGCTGAAACAGCAGGCCGTGCTGTTCCGCACCTCCAGCCATAGTGGTCCGCTCGAGGTGGAACTGACCCGCCGCAACATCCCCTTCGTCAAATTCGGCGGCCTGAAATTCCTGGACAGCGCCCACGTGAAAGATATGCTGGCCGCGCTGCGTTTCGCACAGAACCCGCGCGACCGCGTCGCCGGTTTCCGGCTGCTGCAGATGCTGCCAGGCATCGGACCGAAGAAGGCTGGCAACATTCTCGATGCGATTGCGACAGACCCAGAGCCGCTGCTTGCCCTCGCCGAAATTCCGTCGCCGCCGAAGACCGGCGATGACTGGGCAGCCTTTACACAAATGCTTGTAGGCCTGCGGCAGGCGCCAAATGACTGGCCGGGCCAGATCGGGCAGGCTCGGCTGTGGTACGAGCCGCATCTGGAACGCCTGCATGAGGATGCGGACACCCGCAAGGCCGATCTGCTGCAGCTAGAGCAGATCGCCGGCGGCTACCCATCGCGCGAGCGCTTTCTGACTGAACTGACGCTCGATCCGCCGGACGCCACCAGCGATCAGGCCGGCGTGCCGCTGCTTGACGAGGATTATCTGAGCCTCTCGACCATCCATTCCGCCAAAGGTCAAGAGTGGCGCTCCGTCTTCATCCTCAATGTGGTCGACGGCTGCATCCCCTCCGACCTCGGTGTCGGCACCACCCAGGAACTGGAGGAGGAACGCCGGCTGCTCTACGTCGCCATGACCCGCGCCAAGGACAGCCTGTCGCTGATCACGCCCCAACGCTTCTTCACAGGCGGGCAGAGTCAGCAGGGTGACCGGCATGTTTACGCCGCCAGGACACGTTTCATACCGGCGACATTGCTGCAGTTTTTTGAGACGATGACCTGGCCACTGGTTTCAGCCGCCGCTTCCGAACGCAGCGCGCAGCAGATCCGAATTGATGTGGGTGCGCGGATGAGGGCGATGTGGAAGTAGGACTGGTTTTTTTTCGGCAATATCCACCTCTGCGCGGCGCCGATCGACGGGACGGCTATTAAACAAAGATTCGTTTCCTCTCGGCAGTCCGCCTCGATAGTACTCTTGGGGCGCTGAAACAGCTGACGAAGCCGAGGAGCGATCAGGCCGCGCCTCGGATCTGGATTCAGCGAACTTCTTGTGACAGCAGATCACTCGCTATACGTGAAAAACACGCCACGACCAACAGGCTGTCTTCGTGTTGTTCGTCGGCCCTCTGCTCAAGAACGACAAGGGCGAGCCAATTCAGCCGGGCGATCCACTTCTTGATGGCGCATTTAGGCAGGCTCACGAGCGGCGCCGAGCGCCCTCACCCACTAATTTGTCGACGCTCATAACGCTATATCGCGGCTCTTCAGATTTCCGCCACACCAAGGCTGTCACCCGTCAAGAATACGATCGATACCTTGACAAGATCCGGATGGAGTTCGGCCGCCTTTCCCTTGATGAACTCCAAAAACCTGCGACGCGCGGCAAGTTTAAGGAGTGGCGTGACGGCATGGCCGACAAGCCTCGCAGCGCAGACTTCGCATGGATGGTCTTGGTTCGTGTCCTGTCGTTTGCGAAAGACCGGGGAATAATTTCGGTCAACATCGCCGAGAGAGGCGGACGACTGTACCGATCGAAGAGACGCGATCGGACGTGGAGTGACACCGACGTGGCCGCGTTTGAGGCCGTTGCGCCTCCACACATGCGTTTAGCCATTCAGTTGGCCCTGTGGACCGGCCAGCGCAAAGGAGACCTTCTGCGGCTCTCCTGGAACGATTTTGACGGTTCCAATTTGCGGTTCTCTCAGTCCAAAACGAAGGCGCGCGTCTTGGTGCCTATGGGATCACTGGCTAGCGTCCTAAGCACTGAGATAGGCAATGGCACCATCCTTAAAAACAGCCGCGGCGGGGCCTGGACAAGCGATGGCTTCAACACCTCGTGGAGGAAATGTTGTGCGAAGGCTGGCGTCGTTGACCTCACGTTCCATGACCTTCGTGGAACGGCGATCACAAGGATGGCGTTGGCTGGCTGCACCATGCCAGAGATCGCTGCAGTTACGGGCTCGCAGCTGCAGTCATCAACGTCACGTACACGAGCTCTCCAAAGCTCGCTCTGGCCTGATTAGAGAAAAAGCCCAGGCCAACGACGCTCAAGACACCCGCTACTACCGCTGACAATGTGTAGCCTAGATAGATCTTGGCTATCGCCTTTAGTACACCCATCCGCTCGCCCCCCCCTATTGTTTGCACGAGACTGGCATACTCGGCGTGTAAAGCAACGAGAAAATCTCGCTCCGATTGAGTTGCGGCAGGCTCCGAGTTAGGCAATGTATGTCACATTCTACGTCACAAAAAAAATCACGGCTTCAGCGACATCTCATACGCAAAAGGAAATCTAAAGTGGCATTAATCGCCAGATGGATCCGGAATATCGTTGTGGGCTTCGCCATTTATGTGGCCGCCGTGGTGTCGACCGGGGCAGTAATGGCCTATGGCTGCATAAGCCGGATCGATGAGACGCAGGTTTTTGATGCAGCAAAGCGCGCGTATCTGAATAGACTGATTACAACCAAGAAATTAACGGACGACGATTTGCGATACGTTAAATGCGGGCCGCCTCAAACCGTTACCGATTACTTCTACGGTATCCCTATGGGTTCGGAATGGAGTGCATTCTGCGCGTACATAAAAGACGATGTCGTTAACGCATCCGAAGCGTTTCATATCAACGAATGCCAGCGAACTCGCCTTTGGGAACAGGTCGATGAGGGGTTCCCAAAACCACTGCGGGGAATAGGTTATGATCGACTTCTATAGCGGAGGCGCCCTTGGCTCAGCGAGCGGCAGCCATAGATGATGACCTTGGCACGTTTCATCTGCGGACTTTTTGCGGTTGTGGCCATCGTTATTTTCATTGGCCTGCTGACGGTAGATCAGTGGTTTACCATCGGGGAACGAGCGCAAGGTGATCACCCGACACGGACGCAGGCAGAACAAGCCGAGGCTGAAGCTAGGGTGAGCGCAGCGGCCGCGGAAGCCAGCAAGGCCGCCGATGAGACATTGAGGATCATAAATGGCAGCGATGCCGAGATGAAACGGGACCAGACCACGAAGCGTTGAGTGAGCACTAACCGATACTCAACTTTTAGGAGAGATACTCGAATCGCTATCAAGTTTTCAACTATGAAACATGATGGAATTTCGGGAATTGACCAGTAGCCGATTGAGCGGCTGTCTGAAGAGGGTAGAGGGTAAAGCAAATGTCGGTACGTTGGCTTGGGGTCACGGTCTCTGGAGATAAAGCAGTCTTGGTTGACGCAACGGTAACCGACAGACCGGCCCTATAAGGAGCTTCAACAAAAGCGAGGCGCGCATCTTCAGGCCTGTCGTCCAAGCCATTCTCCAGAACAGCAGAGCAGACCATGAGAGCGGTAACGTACGCCTGCGCCTCTGTGCTTCCGGGCCATCTGTGAAGGAGAACCCGCGCGAGGTCGGTGACGGTTTCAAGGGTTTCAAAATTACCCCAATTGATCGTGATCGGCTCTATTCTGAATTCGCTCATGGGGCGGAATAACACCGAAGCGTCAAACTTACAGATGAAATTGATACACAGCCGCGTGAATTCGACACCCTTGAGCAGCAACATCCCGCCCCGGATACGCTTGGGTTGCGGGTGTTGCCCATGTGCTACAGCATTTTTCGGAGAATTGTTATTTAGTTGATACTCAAATTTAGGAGTTCAGACCATGAAAAAGACATTCGCGACCCTGGCTTTTGTTTTGGCAGCGTCCACCGCTATGGCTGCTGACGCGGTCTCTGAAGTACCCGCAGCGCCTGTTGCTGATGTGGCACCAGCATTCAGCTGGACTGGCTTCACCATCGGTGTTCAGGGTGGCTACAACTGGAACAACCAGGACATCGAAATCAGCGGCACCGCAGGTAGCTTCTCGGAGGATTTTGACGGCGGTATCCTCGGCGGCTTCGTTGGTTACAACTATGACTTCGGCAACAGCTGGGTAGTCGGTCTTGAAGCTGATTTCGATAAGAACTGGGCGGACAACACTGCGTTCGACGGCGCACTGACCTACGGTTTCGACTGGCAGGGTTCGGTTCGTGGCCGCGTTGGCTACGCCTTTGACCGCGCTCTCGTGTACGGTACTGCCGGCTGGGCTTATGCTCGCGGCTATGCGGACGTAGCTGGCTTCGGCGAAGAAAAAGAAACCTTCAACGGCTACACCCTCGGCGTTGGCCTGGATTACGCCTTCACGGACAACGTATTCGCCCGTCTGGAATATCGCTACACCGACTTCGGCGACAAGACGTTCGATTTCGGCGGCACAGGTGGCGGCACCATCACCTCTGATATCGATCAGCACGCGATCCGCGTCGGCCTCGGTGTAAAGTTCTGATAGCTATTCGCTATAAGCATGAAAAGCCCGGCCTTAGTGTCGGGCTTTTTGTTTTTACCCCTACCTCGTCATCCTTGGCTAAGACTGATTTTCAACGATGCGATCGACACGCAAAGTCATTTTGTCGACCGCATCCTTCACGGCGCCAATAGCGCACATGATCTGCTCCGTCTGCTCGCGAAGGCCGGATTTGGAGACATAGGTTTCGGCCACATGGAGGCGGTGAGCCGCGAGCTCCTCCCGAGCTAGCGACGCCATCGCTGAGGCCACCGACGCCGCTGCAGACGCCTCCGTCTTTGCCGCGCTGATCTTCGCGTCAACGTATTTCCACAGACCGAAGATAAAGCCGAAAACCAGCACGAAGAAACCGACGGCGCCCATGATCTCGGCGCCAGTCATTGCGAACCTCCTTGCATTGTGATTCAATTAGAGAATCTAATCCGGTGAAATGAATGTTCGAAACGCAACAAGTCGGGCTGCCGTGCCCCAAATGCGCCCATAGGGCTGAGAAAACGATAGCCTGGATAAAGGCTAACGATGATTTTCTTTGCGAGGCGTGCGGCACGCATGTCTCGATGAAGAGCGAGCAACTCTTGGCTGGGATAAAAAAAGCTGAGCAGGGTATCGAGAAGCTCAGAAAGTCTCTCTGCCGCGCGTGAACGCCACGATGCAGGTTTAAGGCACCGTCTCCTCACGGTCCGGGCTTTCACAACCGTCATGGCTTTACCCCGCACAGCTTCTGCAGCTTCTCATTCTCAGTAAGGATTTGCCGCTTCGATTGCGGCGTCATCTGGTCATCGACAGAAGGACGCGCCGGGCGCGCGATGTCGCAGTAGTTACCGCTTGTCGCGCATCCACTTGCTAAGAGCGTCATCAACGCCAGCGTCATCCAAATTCCTGATTTCATTTTCGACATCCTCGGCCTTCTTGGTGGCCTTGGCATTTGCTGCGGCCTGTTCGTCTTTTGCCGCGGAGCGCCCTGCCCTCTGGCCATACAAAAAGACGCCCGCGAGGATCGCGAGCGCCGTACCGATTGCGGCTAGGTAGCCTTTGAGTTTTGCCCACAAGAGGATCAAACCACCACCTCCTTGCCGCGCCAGCTATTCCATCTGCGAGCGACGACATCGCGATGCGGTAAGCGACATAGGCAACAGCAACCACAGCGACGCCAGCGACGATCCACCCCCAAGGGAGGCCAGCCACGAAAGCAAGCAAGCCTGAGCTTGCGGCTGAGCCTAGCCGCGATCCGTCAGGCCGCCGAACGTTACGAACTCGCCATTGACCCAGACCTCGGCCAGGCCGCGCACCGGCAGGTCCGACAGCGCGATAACCTGCGTCAGATAGGCGTTCGGCGTATCCCCGTCCTGCCCCCACGTGTTGACGAACACGAGAGAGCCAGCGGTAGCGATGCGACCCAGGATGAAGGAGCGCGGAACATCGCCGCCGCCTTGCAGCGTGCCGTTGACAGAGAACGTCTGGTCTTTCGGATGGCCTGCAAGAGACTGCGCTAGAAGGCTATTGACGTTCTGGACCGAGAGGTTAGCGACGAGCGGAATGTCATCGATCTGCACCAGCGTTCCCGAACCGTACCAGTCACGCGTGACCGGCAAACCTGTGTCCGGATGCACGATGGCCGCAGACACGTTTCCGACGTCAGACCACATGCCATCGGTGACCGGCGCACCAGTCGCTCGATCGCGCGCAACAAACCAGAGGAAGTCGCGCGCCACCAGCTGCCGCGCCTCAAGCGCAGCAAGGTTTTCTGCTGAGATGTTTCTCATTGATTTCTCGTGGGGATCTGGCACCAAAAAGCCACCTCAGGTGGCCTAGACACAGACTTAGAGTTGAGCATAATCCCGCTACTGCTGGGGGATTTCATTTCGCAATAGCGCCCGAGCCTTATACGTGCCATGAATTCAGCAAGTGCGATGGGAACCGCGCAGTGGTGATTGAAAAGTCTGTCTTGGATTTTGAGACTAGGTTTATGGCGGTGTCGCTTACCACGTTCGCAGCGGCATTTTTCGGGGCATGGGTTGCTCCGCTTTTTCTCGCGAAGAAGGTGGTCGATTTCGCTGCTGCTGACTATTGGCTGATATGGCCCGTCAATCTGTACTACATTAGCCAGATCGAAGCCCACTTTGGCAGTCTCAATGGATGGGATACCTTTTTACTTTCCAACTACATCGCAAGTTTCCTGATGATTTGCAGATTCATCGCCTTGCTTGTATTGGAGTTGAACAGACCCAAACACACGTTTAACTGGGGAATTTCCGGCGTCTACGCGATGATTTTCCCACTGATGCTTATTGGCTTACTTCTTCCATTCGGCGATGGACACAGCAGGCGCGGCCTCACGTTTTATGACAGTCCGTTTGGCAACTCGTCGACGTCTACCCTTCTCGTCGCATTCTTCTATTTGAGCATCACCGATCCGCTCGTGAAGTTTACAAGCTGGATCAAGTTCATTGTGGTCAGCAGGCGAGAGTCGGAGATTTCATGAAGTACTTACTTATCACACTATCGGCCGCGTGCCTGACTGCCTGCCAACAAGGACCGATCGTGAAGTCAGAACCATTTGACTGGAAAAAAGCAGTCAACAGAAACGCCGAACGCTCTTGCCGTGACAAGAAGGGCACCGAGCAGTACGCGAAGTGCTTTGATCGTGAAGTTGCGAAGGGCACGCGTGAATCGAAGATGATGGCCGCACATTTGGGCGTAAAGCTTCAATGACTACCGGAGATTCCGTCGCTCTTGTGTGGGCGATTAATAAAGCGTTATTGACTGTCCCTGCCGATAAAGCCATATCACCTTGAGAGGCAGAGCAGACAGGATCCGCATAGTGCAACTAGAAGCATTAACGATACCAGGCTTGAAAAAGATAACTCCGGCTCGTTTCGGCGATAGCAGGGGTTACTTCAGCGAAGTTTTCAAGAGGGAATGGTTTCGCGAAAATATAGCGGATGTGGAATTCGTGCAGGATAATGAATCCCTGTCCGCACAGGCCGGGACCGTACGCGGACTTCATTTTCAGACAGCGCCTTTTGCGCAGGGCAAGCTCGTTCGCTGCATTCGTGGCCGGCTACTGGATGTTGCGGTGGATATCAGAACGGGATCGCCTACCTTCGGGCAATGGGCGGCTGTCGAGCTCTCACCAGAAAATGGCGAACAGCTATGGGTTCCAGCGGGATTTGCCCACGGTTTCATGACGCTCGTTGACGACACGGTCATCTCATACAAAATGACGGCGCCCTATAGTGCCGCCAATGACCGCGGCGTTAAATGGGATGATCCGGCCATCGGTATCAATTGGCCGAAGCTTGAGGGCTACGTCCTCTCCGAGAAGGACGGCAAGCAACCGCTTCTGTCGGAATTGCCTGAATATTTTACTTACCAAAACACTGGAAACTGATGATGCGCGTTCTAGTTACCGGCGGCGCCGGATTTATCGGCTCGGCCCTCGTACGTTATCTCGTGAGCGAGATCGGCGCGGATGTTCTCACCGTCGACAAACTGACATATGCAGGAAATCTGGCGTCCCTCAAGCCAATCGAAAATGCACCCAATCACCGCTTCCTTCAGGCCGACATATGTGACCGGGTTGCGATGAATGACGCATTCACGACATTCCAGCCGGATTACGTGATGCATCTGGCCGCCGAAAGCCATGTCGACCGTTCCATCACCGGCGCAGCTGATTTCATCCAGACCAACATCAACGGCACTTTCACGATGCTGGAGGCGGCGCGGCAATATTGGAGTGGCCTTGAGGGCGAGGCCAAGGTGAATTTCCGCATGCTTCATGTATCAACCGATGAGGTTTATGGCTCGCTCGGGGATCAGGGTCTTTTCGAAGAAACAACCCCTTACGATCCTTCATCGCCATACTCCGCCTCGAAAGCCGCAAGCGATCATCTCGCCACAGCCTGGCAGCGCACCTATGGCCTTCCGGTTGTCATTTCCAACTGCTCCAACAATTATGGACCATTCCATTTCCCGGAAAAGCTCATTCCACTGATCATTCTCAACGCTTTGGATGGCAAACCGCTACCAGTCTATGGAAACGGCGCGAACATCCGAGACTGGCTTTATGTGGAAGACCATGCCCGCGCCCTGTGGCTCATCGTTCAAAAGGGTCTTGTCGGCGAGAAGTACAATGTGGGCGGCAGAAACGAGCAGAAGAATATCGATGTGGTGAACTGCATCTGCTCCATTCTCGACGAACTGCGCCCTCAATCCAAACCCTATGCCGACCTCATCAAATACGTCACCGATCGTCCTGGTCACGATGCGCGCTACGCCATTGATGCAACGAAACTGGAAACCGAGCTCGGCTGGAAAGCACAGGAAAACTTTGCAACTGGCATCCGCAAGACCGTGCAATGGTACCTCGACAATGAATGGTGGTGGCAGCCGCTTCGCGAGGGTGTTTATGCCGGAGAGCGCCTTGGCGTTCTGACCAAGGGCTGAACGAATGCGGCTGGCAGTTACGGGCAAAAATGGTCAGGTCGTCAGCGCCCTTCAGGCACTGGCGAGCGCCGAACTGGAGATCGTGGCTCTCGGTCGGCCGGAACTCGACCTTGCGCAGCCTCAAACTGTTTTGAAGGCCCTGCGAGAGATAAAGCCCGATGCTGTGGTATCGGCTGCTGCCTACACCGCTGTCGACAAGGCAGAAAGCGAACCGGACGTCGCTTTTGCCGTTAATCGGGACGGAGCTAGGGCCGTCGCGCAGGCGGCAAGTGAACTTGGTATTCCCGTCATTCATCTTTCTACGGATTATGTTTTCGATGGCACCAAGGCAACGCCCTATGTCGAAAGCGATCCGACAGGCCCCACTTCCATCTACGGCCGCTCGAAGTTCGAAGGCGAACAGGCCGTTTCGGAGGCTACTGGCAATTACGCCATTCTGAGAACCGCATGGGTCTATTCGGAGTACGGCAACAACTTTGTAAAAACCATGCTCCGGCTGAGCGAGAGCCGCGAGGAGATCAATGTGGTCTCGGACCAGTTCGGATGCCCAACCTCGGCCAACGATATCGCCACCGCTATCGTAGCAATCGCAAGGAAACTCCTGGACGATTCCTCGATCCGTCTCCGTGGAGTTTTTCATCTTTCCGGGACCGGGGAAACGAACTGGGCGAATTTCGCGAAACAGATATTCGTATTCGCTGAAGAACACGGCGGGAAGTCGATGATCGTCAACGACATCACCACTGCACAATACCCTACCCCGGCCCGGCGTCCGGCAAACTCCCGGCTTGATTGCAGCAAGCTGGAAGAGGTTTACGGTATAAAGCTGCCGAGCTGGCAAACATCAACGCGCGCGGTGGTCACCGCTCTTGCGCAGAGCAAAAAGGAAATGCCATGAAGGGTATCATTCTGGCCGGAGGCAGTGGCACGCGCCTGCATCCGATGACATTGGCGGTCTCGAAGCAGATCCTGCCGGTCTACGACAAGCCGATGATCTATTATCCGTTGACCACGCTGATGCTGGCCGGCATCCGCGAAATTCTCATTATCTCTACTCCCCATGACATGCCGCTTTTTCAGTCTCTTCTGGGCGATGGCGCGAAATGGGGTCTTTCCATTGAATATGCGGTTCAACCCAGCCCGGACGGGCTCGCGCAGGCCTATATGATCGGTGCGGACTTCGTGGCCGGTTCACCATCTTGCCTTATTCTGGGTGACAACATCTATTATGGTCACGGATTGCCGGAGCTTCTGCAGGCTGGTACAAGCGTTAGCGACGGTGCTACGGTCTTCGCCTATCATGTGAACGATCCCGAACGTTATGGTGTGGTCGATTTCGATAGCGAAATGCGCGCGCTCTCTATCGAGGAAAAGCCGGCAAAACCCAAATCCAACTGGGCTGTCACCGGTCTTTATTTTTACGATGCCGATGTCGTCGACATCGCCGCCAATCTCAAACCGTCGCCACGCGGCGAATACGAGATTACGGACGTCAATCGGACCTATCTCGAGCGCGGCAAGCTGAAAGTATCCATCATGGGACGCGGTTACGCCTGGCTTGATACCGGCACACCGGACAGCCTCCTTGAGGCGGGCGAGTTTGTGCGGACGCTTGAGAAGCGGCAGGGCTTCAAGATTGCATGTCCGGAAGAGATTGCTCTGAGCAAGGGCTTTATCACCAGATCCGAATTCTCAGCACTCGCAGAAAATGCCGGCAAAGGTGATTATGGCGTATATCTAAGGAGACTTGCCTCCTGGTAAGCGCGGTAGAATATTTCTCCGCTTCGAGCTGAACACAACCGCATTCACACCTCCGCGACAGCAACTCATCAAAGGTTGCAAAGTGAGGCAGAATCGTGCGCCTGGTCTCTGGAGTCAAAATGGCTAGTTTGTCACTCTCGGACGTAACAGTGGTCTCTGTTTGCTACAAGAGTGATGCGCTCATAGCGGACATGATCGCGACGGTGCCCGAGGAAACACCAATAGTACTCGTCGACAACGGAAAAACTAATAGTTTTGCGAACCTCCCTGACGGCAGAAAAATCAGGATTGTTCAGTTGGAGGACAATCAGGGCTTCGGTCGCGGCTGCAATGCAGGCGCGGCGGTGGCGCAGACACTTTGGATCCTGTTTTTAAACCCTGACGCCCGATTGACCGCAGGCGCGATTGAAGCCTTGCTGGACGCCATTGATCGTCACCCGTCGGGCGTTGCATTTAATCCACGAATTTCCAACTCGGACGGAAGTGAATATTTCAAGCGGCGGTCCTGGTTATTACCACGCCGCCGCTACATGAAAAAGGGCTGGCCCGCAGTCGATACAGTCGTTCCCGTTTTGAGCGGGGCCGCTTTTTTTGTTTCAAGACAAAAATTTGACGCGGTCGACGGCTTTGATCCAGCTATCTTTCTTTATCACGAAGATGATGACTTATCGTTGCGCCTTGCAAAATTAGGGCAACTCATATTTGCACGCGATGCCCTTGTTTCCCATGCGGCTGGGCACTCGTCGGGCCGATCTCCAGAAATCGCTCGGCTCAAGGCGTTTCATATGGCGCAATCGAGAATTTATACCGGTATCAAGCACCGGCGGCCGCTTCCAAGACTTTCGACTTTCGTTCAAGCCTTCGCGCTGATCATGTCGCCCAGCGCTTTATTCTCAGCGCGCCGGCGGGCCAAGGCCGCCGGATTTCTCAAGGGCGCAGTCGAATCTATCAAACATCAATTATGAAGCGAACGAGCGCGTAATAGCGATCCTATTCGTGTTCCTTCAACCATGACCAGACGCCGGCAATCCCCTCTCTCAAACCTATCTTCGGCTCCCAGTCAAAATCCATCTTTGCCCGCTCTATGTCGAGAACGGATACCGGAACGTCGAGGCTTCGATGAGGCTTATAGACTATTGGAATGGGATTACCCGTAATCTCCTGTACGATTTCCGCTATGTGGAGGACGGAAGTCCCAGTTCCGCTACCCCCGTTGTAGACGCCGACCCTGTCACTGAGAAGCGCGGTGACGCATAGGCTGCTAAGGTCTTTAACGTGAATATAGTCGCGAATCGTGGAGCCATCTCCCCATATTTCGATGGGCTGGTGCTTAAGGGCAAGGTTGAGATATGTGCCTATTATGCCTTGGACGCCCAGGTTACCCTGATAGAGACCGTAAGGATTGGAGGCTCGGATCACAACAGGCCGTATACCGGCCTTGATCTCATAGAGTTTAAGATAGGACTCTATCGCAACCTTCACTACGCCATACGAACATATCGGATCGAGTATATGTCCCTCCGGAATCGGGACCTCCTGCGGCTTACCGTAGACAGTCCCACCCGACGATAGGTAGAGAATGCGGGTTACATTGCATGCTGCCATATCCTCGAGGAGGCTCAGGGTTCCGAGAAGATTAAGCTCAACATCCTTGCCAGGGTCCTTATCGCCCGTGGACGGCACCGTCCCACTGGCAAGATGCGCCACGGCGCCGACATCCACCAGAAGCTCGCGCATCAGCTGGCTATCAGCCAATTCTCCCGAAACATATTGCACTCCAAAAGGTAGTTGGCGGCTAGGACGTTGACTTCTCCCCAACACCACCACCTCATGTCCGGCAGCGATCAAATCTTCGACTAGATGGCAGCCAATAAAGCCGCCCCCTCCAAGAACCAATATTTTCATTAAACACCGTTACCTTACTGCCGCCGAATTCACTAATCTGCTATTACGGAGCGATAATGATCGATATACTCCCCCGCGAGGGCATCTATATCGTAGCCTCGTCCTATCACTTTCGCATGCACTCTGTATTTTTCACGAACATCTGCCTCCAAGATTTTCTCCATAGCCCTGCTAAGTGCACCGATGAATCGGCTGGTGTCGCTGTCATTCGGTATGATAATTCCTGCTTCCTGGCCATTGATCTGTGACATCGCCTTTATCTCGCCGACATCGGTGGAAACACAAGGCACCCCGACTTGAAGCGCCTGTATCAAGCATAGCGGGTAAGA